>JAJXZI010000077.1 GCA_021780115.1 bacterium
CAAGCTCGCGCTTTCATATCCGCCCTCCATCGGACCACTCTTGAGGCGGCCACCGGCGCTCCCACCGCCCGCTTTCGCCGCCACCGTGGGGCCGCCTGCCCCTTTCGAGGCCGATTCGGCGGCCCAGATCATGGAGTCGCGAGGCGATAGAACGCCTTGCGGTGGGCAGCCGGAGCGGTGATTTCATAATGCAGATTGGTCAAGTTAAGCGCCGGCGCGTTGGTCACGGCTTCCCAATTCGGGTTCTCCAAGCCGGCGGCCTGCTGCAGGACGAAGTTCGTCGAAGGCACCGTCCAGGACAAGACGAGATTGGTATTCGATACCGCGACGTTCAAGGTCGGCGTGGGCGGAACATAATACGTATAAATGCCTAAGTACGACGCGGCGAACAGGCGGCTCCCATCCGCCGACGCGGCCAGGCTGACCCAATTCGTGCCCGACGCGTCCGTTTGCGTCCAGTGCAACCCCGCGTCGGTCGAGAGATAAAGACCGCCCGCGGTGTTGATTGTCCCATAGACCAGCACGCTTCCATCCGCCGCCGCGGCCAGACGCTCACAGCACTGACTGGTGGGAAAATCGCTGGCCTGCCACGTCACGCCCAAATCGGTGGAGGTGTAGAGCTTGACCAGCCCAAAACGAGAACCTAAGCCAATCAACCGGCGGCCGTCCGCGGACAAGATCAGATCGTCCAGTTCACCGCCAGGGAGGCCGTGCCACCCCCAGGTCGCGCCGGCATTCGTCGAGACATAGAGAATGCCGTTAATCGTGTCCTCCGCAAACAATTTGCTGCCGTCCGCGGAACAACCGAAGTAAAAAAGGTGCGCTGGGGCTGGGCCCGAGCCCCACGTGACTCCCGCATTCGTGGAAAAGGCGAGCGTGCCGGTGGCGTCCGTTGCCAGCAGTGTATGGCCATCGCCCGACGAGGCCACCCAGCGCCAGGGCCGCAGCGGCGCGCCAGACGGCGTCCAGCTCGCTCCCGCATCGGACGACACGAAGATCGGGCTCGGGCCCGAGGGCAACGGGAAGGGGGTGTTTGAGACGCACGCCGCGGCGAGTCTGCTGCCATCGACAGACGAGGCCACGTCGAAAACAAAACCAGGCCCGACGAACGAGAGCGCCCATGTCTGCCCATAATTGGTCGAGGTGTAAACCGCGCCGTTGGTCAAGCTGGCCGCGCCGGAGCAAGCCGCGGCGAGCTTTCGGCCGTCGGCCGAGCAGGCTATCGCTGTCCACGCCGCTGGAGGGGCACTGATAAGGGTCCAACCCGTTGCAGCCGCGGTCCGCGCGAGCAACAATAAAGCGCACGCCGCCAAGCTGGCCGCAAGCAGGAGGCGTCGATAACGCCCAGCATGCAATACCCGTACGGCTTCAAAATCCGGGCCAGCCGGCGGCGCTGGCCAACTCAGCAGCCGGTCCGACTTCGTCAAATCAAAATATGATCTCGTGTACTTCATAACTCATTCCTTTTTGAAATTGGTCGCCGTCTGTGGAAGCTCAAGGTCCCACCTGAATCGTCACGGTGACGGTAACCGAATCGCCCCCGACGTTGTAAACGAAGGAGTCCTCGCCCTGAAAATCCAGATTGGGCGTATAGGTTCTGACATACGGGGATTTGTAGGTGAGCTGGCCGTTCCCGGGCGTGCCTATAAACTTGGGGACAAGTAGCGCACCGCACGGAGTGCTTCCGTAGAGTGTTATATCGACCGGGACGCCAACTGAGGTAGATGCGGATTGCGGGTAAGCTTTGAACGAGTTTGGGTC
Organism: bacterium; assembly: GCA_021780115.1. GTDB lineage: Bacteria > Verrucomicrobiota > Verrucomicrobiia > Limisphaerales > JAJXZI01 > JAJXZI01. The sequence continues at coordinate 1,762 of JAJXZI010000077.1, forward strand.
TATCGGGTCGCTGCCGCTCAGGTATTCACCGTAATTGTTCAAGCCGTCGCCATCCGGGTCGCTATTGGGGCCATCGGGGTCCACCTGAGCATGGCCAAAGTACTGGTATTCCCAGACGTAGGGCAGCATGTTCTTGTAGCGGTCGATGCCATTGCACATGTCCGTCAGGTTGCCCGAGAAATACGTGCAGGAGCCGCTCGGATAAGCCGTGTCCGTGATGAGACTGCACTTGGCCGAGTTCTGGAGGGCCACGTCACAGTTGTTGGCGTAGATGCCCGTCTGGCAGAACTCGAAGAAGCTGTCCCAGATCGTGTGGCTCAAGCACGAACCGCACTGGTCGCAATTCGCGTCCAGTTGGATCGCCGTCTGCGCCCAGCGGATTTCCAGCCCCACCAGGGTCAGATTCGTGGTGATGTAATAGTCCCAGACGGCCGGGTCCGCCACGTAACTGGGGCAGTGGGTGCTCGTGCCATTCTGCCCGTAGTCCGTCTCTCCATAGACGTCGTCGTCCTTGGAGGTCAGGATGGACGGGGCCGCGTCGTAGCCATTGCAGACAATGCCCCCGTACAGCAGCAGGTCGCCGCGCGCGAATTTGATGATACAACCGGGCTGGAAGGTCACGGTGCCCCCGCCGAAGTAGGTGGTCTCCGTCACCAAATAGGTGGTCCCGCTGGCGAAGGTGTAGTCGCCCCACCAATTGCCCGGCACCGTTTGATAGTCCAGCACCAGCCCGGCCGGGTGATAATCGGCCGCCGCCAGGGTGATGGCCGGCCCCGGTACGTTGGCCGCGCTGGGGGCGGGCAATTGGCTGAGCCAGGCCAGCCGGTCCTGGGGCAGGGCCGGCAAGAATGACGGCGCGGCCGGCGGCAACGCCTGGACCTTCGGCTGGATGTCCGCCCAGCGCACGCCTTCGACCAGCACGGTCCTCAGCGGCGTGTCCAGCCAGGTCTTGGCCACCCCCACCAGTCCCGGATCGCGCGCCAGGTTGGGCACGCGCACTTGGCGGGTGGCGTTTGGAGCGGTGTCGGGCGAGCCGTCCGTCGCGTAAGCGGCGCCAGTCGGGAACCAGAGGTCGCCGAAGTCCAGGAGGTGATCGGTCAGGTCCGGATCAACCATTTGGCTGCGCAGAGTGGGATCGGATTCCTGGTAGAGCACTCGGGGCCTTTGCGCGGGTGCCGGCGCCCCGGTCCAGTCGTGCCAGAGTTCCAACCGCGTCGTCTGCGGATCCCAGCCCGCGGGCAGCGTGGGCGCCTGCAAGAGCACCAAGTCGCTCTCAATGCCGGACTTGGTATAGACCAGCCGCAGGTCGGCGAGCGGGCCAAAGGCGGATTTGAAGACGACCTGGTTGGGCGGCACCAACTCCCCGACGCAATCCTGCACCGGGGCGACCAACTGGGCTTGGCCGGATTGCGCGTTGTACCAGAAGACTCCCAACGGTCTCGTGTGGAACACGCGGTTGCTGGCGGTCACGAGGGTGACGGCCCCGGCGGTGTTCAAGTTCGGTTTCACGTAGAGTTGGGCCGGGCCGTGCAGCGCGGCGGCCCCGCCGTCCGCAGTCAATTCGATCCGGTCCTGCGCGGGCTGGTACTGGCCGGTGGCCGGGTCAAGGTAGTTCAGGCCCGAGGCGATTTCCACGTAACGGCGCGGAACGTTCGTAACCGCGCCGGTGACGGCATTGGTCACCTGTTCCGTCGCTTCCCAGGTGGTGGACACGCCGTCGCGGGCGCTGGCCCGCCAGGCCAGCCCGTTGGTGGTGGCGCCGGGATTTCCCGCGGTGAAACTGGGCTGCGCCCGCAGTCCCCCAAACGGGGTCAGGACCGCAGCGGCAAGGCAGAGCAGGGTCTTCATGGTTTCGTGGGGGGGATGGATTGTTTGTTTGGTTTATGCCGCGTTTCCTCGATCCGCTCAGCCGCCGAAGGTGGCGCGGGCCACGGCGCTGGGCTGGCCGGCTTCGTCGTCGCCCAGCACGCCAACGGCCTGATACTCCCAGTTCTCCGGCACGCCGGGCTTTTCCAGCGGCGAGAAATCGTCGTAGGGCGAGTTGGTGTCGCGGGCCAGGAACGTCCAGGCCGTCGCGCCCGCCGTGCGCTTGTAAAGGTTGACCGCGTCGGCCCCGTATTTCTTGAAGCGCAGTTGCACGTGGTCGCGCTGCACCACGGCCGTCAGGCCCGGCTGGAGCGCGTCGGCGTTGAGGGTCTCCGCGCCGCCGAGGATCATCAGGGCCTGGCCGATGGCCTCGGTGTAGCCCGGCTCGGTCTTCCAGCGGGCCGCCTGCGCGCGGAAGCCGCCCAGGATGGTCTTGGCCGCCTGCCCGGCGGTGGCCACGGCCTCGTCGTATTCGGTCTTCTGGGTGGTCTTGCGGCTGAGGGCGGCGGCGAGGGCGTCACACTGGTCCTGGACGGCCTGGACCTGGTCGGCGGTCAGGCCCAAGGCGGCCTGGTGGGCGGGCAGTTGGGTCTTGAGGTTCACGAGCCACAGGAGCAGCTCGCCGTCGGCATGAGGGAGATAGTCGGGCATGGTTTCGTTGGGGTTGAGGGTTGGTTACGACAAAAGGGACGGGCGGGCGGGAACGGCGAGCGGAACCTGGGAATGGGCCGCCGGACCTGGGTCCGGGACGCCGTTCCGGGGAACGCCCGGGCTGGGGCCGTGCCTAGCCGGGCCGGTCCCAGGTTCCTGGGCGGCGAACCTGGGTTCCGCGCCAGCGGGCCTGGGTCCGATGCCACGGAACCTGGGTCCAACGCGGCCAGACCTGGGTCCGGCGTCACCGGCGCCGGGGCCAGCGCGGCCGTGCCCGGGGCTGACGCTACCGGAGTCAGGTCCGGCCGGGCCGTTCCTGGGGCCGGCCGCACCGGAGCCGGGGCCGGCGCCGGCGCCAAGGGGTACGGCGGCCCGCGACCCACGCAAGGCCGTAACGGGGAGCGGGATTTTGCTGGAACCGCGCGGGCCGGCAAGGCGGGCGCCCAATCTACTCCGTTGGGCAAGGCGAACCGCTGGGCAAGGCGAACCGCTGGGCAAGGCGAACCGCTGGGCAAGGCGAACCGCTGGGCAAGGCGAACCGCTGGGCAAGGCGAACCGTTGGCAGAAACAACCGCTGCAAGGATGTTTCTCTACTGGGAAACCGGCGGGCCGTCAAGGGAATTAATCTGGCTGTGGGAAAGCGGGGGGCGTACATCGGCCTGGCACGCACGATGATCAGGGGGCGGGCACACCAGCCCTTCGGGCTGAGGAGGGATGCATCGGCCGGTTTCACGCCCACACAACCCGCAAGAAACTGAAATGCGCCCGCGGGAAGCGCGGCGCCGCCTCGCGCCTCGACACCCGCCCGGCGATTTTCTACCTTGCCCGCGATGCAGAATCACCAGCCGCTCGTCATCGCGGGCCGCGCGTTCCGGTCCCGGCTCATCCTGGGCACGGGCAAGTTCTCCTCCCCGGAGGCCATGCGCGACGCGCTGGCCGCCAGCGGCGCCGAATTGGTGACGGTCGCGTTGCGGCGCGCGGATTTGAGCGGCAAGAAGGACCCGTTTGCCAATATTCTGGAATTCATCGACCCCCAGAAATACCTGCTCCTGCCCAACACCAGCGGCGCGCTCAACGCCGCGGAGGCGGTGCGGCTGGCGCGGTTGGCCGTCGCCGCCGGCCTGCCCAAATGGGTGAAGCTGGAAATCCATCCGGACCCGCGCTACCTGCTGCCGGACCCGGTCGAAACGCTCCTGGCGGCGGAAATCCTGGTGCGGGAGGGCTTCACCGTGCTGCCATACATCAACGCCGATCCGGTGCTGGCGAAGCGGTTGCAGGAGGTCGGCACGGCGACCGTCATGCCGCTCGGCTCGCCCATCGGTTCCAATCGCGGCGTCCTCACGCGGGACCAAATCCGCATCATCATCGAGCAAGCCACGGTGCCGGTCGTCGTGGACGCCGGCCTGGGGGCGCCGAGCCACGCCTCCGAGGCCATGGAAATGGGCGCCGACGCGGTGCTGGTGAACACCGCCATCGCCGTGGCCGAGAATCCGAACCAGATGGCCGGCGCGTTCAAGCTGGCGGTGGAGGCGGGGCGCGCGGCCTACGAGGCGGGCCTGCCGGCGCGATTGGACACCGCCAGCGCCACCAGCCCGTTGACGGGATTCCTCGACTAAAACCCGAAATCCGAATATCGAATTCCGAATGCGCCCTGAAACTCGAAATCCGAAAAACGATCGTCGCCCCGGCGGTTGCTTTCGATTCTCGGATTTCGGACTTCGGACGCCGGACTTTCTCCGCGCATGAGCCGCTCCACGCTTCCCCCCGAGCGGGCCGCGGCGCTCCTCGCCGCGGCGCGGCAGGTCCGGATTCTCGTCGTCGGCGACGTGATGCTGGACCAGTTCATCTGGGGCACCGTGGCGCGCATCTCGCCGGAGGCGCCGGTGCCGGTGGTGGATTTCCAGCGTGAAAGCTTCATGCCCGGCGGCGCGGCGAACGTCGCCCGCAACCTCGCCGCGCTGGGCGTGGCCACGGAGATCTTCGGCGCGGTCGGGCGCGATCATGCCGCCCAGCAACTCCAGCATTTGCTGGGCGAGCAAGGCATCCAGTGCGCCGGCCTGCGGGCGCATCCCGCGCGCTCCACCAGCATGAAGACCCGCATCGTCGCCCAGCAACAGCAGGTCGTGCGGGTGGACCGTGAGACGCGCGACCATCTCGACGGCCGGATGACGCGCCGCCTGCTGGCGGCGGTCGCCGAGCGGCTCCCGCGCGCCACCGCGGTCATCGTCGGCGACTACGGGAAGGGCGTGGTCACGCAACCGTTGCTGGACGGGCTCAAACACCTCTGCCGGAGCCGGGCCGTGTGGCTCAGCCTGGATCCGAAGCCGGTGCATCGGCTGGATCTGACCGGGTTATCGCTCATCACGCCGAATCGGAAAGAGGCGTTCGAACTCGCCAAACTCGAAGATGAATCCCGCGACCCGCGCCCGCTCGCCGACGCCCACCTGTTGCAGGCCGCCGACCGGCTCTTGAATGAATTGCGCCCCGCCGTGCTGCTCGTCACCCTGGGCGAACTGGGCATGTTGCTGTGCCAGCGCGGCCAGGAGCCGTTCCACATTCCCACGGTGGCACAGGAAGTCTTCGACGTATCCGGCGCCGGCGATACGGTCATTGCCACGTTCACGATGGCCATTGCCGCCGGGGCGTCGCCGGTCGAGGCGGCCATCCTCTCGAACCACGCGGCGGGCCTCGTCGTCGGCAAAGTCGGCACCGCCACCGTGTCGCCGGAGGAACTGATGCGCAGCTTCGAGTCGTAGCTCGTTCGTGAACCGCGGCGACCAGATCGGATGAATTCCGCCAAGATCACCGCCGACGCCCTGCGCGCCATGAAGGCGCGCGGGGAGAAGATCGCCGCGCTCACGGCCTATGACCATCCGACCGCCAGGCTGCTCGACGAAGCCGGCGTTCCGCTGCTGCTCGTCGGCGATTCGCTCGGCATGGTCGTGCTGGGCTACCCGGACACCACGTTCGTCACGATGGCCGAAATGGAGCACCACGTCCGGGCCGCGGCCCGCGCCCAGCCGCGGGCGCTGCTCGCCGCCGACCTGCCGTACCACAGTTGCGACACCGTCGCCGACGCCGCCGCCAACGCCCGGCGCCTCGTCGCCGCCGGCGCGGAGGCGGTGAAGGCCGAAGGCGGCCGGGACATCCTCCCGCAGGTGCGCGCCATCGTCGCCGCGGGCATTCCGTTTCTCGGTCACCTCGGCATGTTGCCGCAACGGGTGCGCGAAGAAGGCGGCTACCACGTCAAAGGCAAGGCCGCGCCGGAGCACCTGGCGTTGCTGGCGGATGCCGACGCGCTGGCCGCGGCGGGCGCGTTCGCGGTGGTGCTGGAGTTGGTCACGCCGCCGGTCGCGCGCGAGATCACGCGGCGGATTCCCATTCCGACCCTCGGCATCGGCTCCGGCCCGGACTGCGACGGACAGATTCTCGTGACGCCCGACCTGCTCGGCCTGTCGCCGGATTACATTCCCAAGCACGTGAAGTTCCGCGGCCATCTCGGCGAGCAGGCGCGGGACATCGTCGCGACCTGGAGGGAAATGGTCACCCGCCGCCGGGAACCCGCGGTCGGCGACGCGCCGCCAAAGTGAAGAAGCAACTCACTCACCTCGACGCCCGCGGCGAGGCCCGCATGGTGGACGTGTCGGCCAAGCCGGTCGTGCGGCGCGAGGCCGTCGCGCGCGGCGAGATCCACGTGCAACCGGAGACGCTGCGGCAGATCGAGTCGCTGACCGTCGCCAAGGGCAACGTGTTCGGGGCCGCGCGCCTGGCGGGCATCCTCGCCGCCAAGAAGACCGGCGAGTTGATCCCGCTGTGCCACCCGCTGCCGATCACGCATTGCGAAGTGACGTTTGACATTCCGCAAGCGCGGGACCGGATTATCATCACCGCCGCGGCCCGGATCACGGCGCAAACGGGAGTCGAGATGGAGGCGCTGACCGCGGTGGCGGTGGCGGCGCTGACGATCTACGATATGTGCAAAGCCAGCGATCCCCAGATGCGGATCACCGACATGCGGTTGATTTCCAAAACGAAAACCCCGCTCGGCCGGCGCGCGGCTGTTCCGCGCGCCCCGCGACCCGTGCGGCCGCCGCCCCGGAGACGGGCGCCTTGAAAACCGGCCTTCCGGAACGCTGACGATGCAAATCCAAACCGGAATCATCACGATCTCCGACCGCGCCGCCGCCGGCGTCTATGACGACTTGGGAGGGCCGGCGGTCCGGCGGGCGGTTGAGGCGCACGGCTGGGCGGTGGCGGCCGAGGCGTTGGTGCCCGATGACAAGGGCGAGATTCAGCGCGCGGTCCAGGAGCAGCTTGCGCGTGGTTGCGCCTTGATCCTGACCACCGGCGGCACGGGAGTGGGGCCGCGCGACGTCACGCCGGAAGCGGTCCGCGAGATCGCCGGGCGCGAGTTGCCCGGCTTTGGCGAGGCGATGCGGCTGCAATCGTTGCGGATCACGCCGAACGCCCTCCTGTCGCGCAGCCTCGCCGCCGTGGTGGGCCGGGCGCTGGTGATCTGCCTGCCGGGCAAGCCGAGCGGGGCGGTGGAGTGCCTGGGTTTCGTGGCGGGCGCGATTCCGCACTGCGTCGAGCTGCTCCAGCAAGTGCCGACCAGTTGTTAGGCGCAGGCAACGCATCAAATCAAAACAGACTCCGGATGGAAGAACTCACATGAAGAAGATCATCATCAGTTCAGCATTGGCGGCGCTATGCATTATTGCTTTCGGTTGCGCGAGCATCAAAAGGCTGGAGGCGACTGCCGATGCGATTCACGAGGGGCTGGTTGCGGGACTCTCTTCGTCCAATCACTTTGACGCGATTCCATGGAGCTTCCCAGGAAAGCCGCTGGGACCGTACACGAAGCTTGGCGGCTTGACTGCATCCGTCACGGACGGCCCCGATAGTGGTCGTACCTATGTGTTTTTCCTGGGGAAATCCAGGGAGACCAAGGACTGGGAGGTGTTCTCAAGCATGAAGTGGCAAGATGGGAAGTGGGAACTCGTCCCGGTAACTCTTCCGCAAGCGCCGAGGAAAAAATGACCGTTTTGTCTGACACCGCTTTGGATCGTTAGCATGACCCGTTTATTCTGCTTGTGCCTCGTTTTGCCGCTGCTCGCCGCGGGCTGCACGAGTTCGTCGAAGGCGAAGGCCAAGGCCCAGGCCGCTTTCATCGCCGGCCAGCAGCAGGCCTGGACCCAGTTCATGCAGGCGCACCCGAATAGCGTCCGGGTCGTCGGGACCATGGTGCATCAGCCGATCCTGGAATGGACGCCGGCGCTGACGCTCTCCGAGGCGATCGTGGCGGCGGGGTACCAGGGACCGAATCCGCGGAACATCATCGTCTATCGCGCCGGACAGGCCATCCCCGTCAGTCCGAAAAGCCTGCTGGCGGGCGAGGATCTGCCGTTGCAGGCCGGCGATACGGTGGAGATCCGGCCGTGAAACCAGGTTGGCACTGGCGAGGAAGGAAATCAGGCGAGGCGATGAGACCTGAATCTCAAGTCCGAAGTGCGAAGTGCGAAGTCCGAAGCGGTGGCCACGCAAGCAGTCGGTTGAGGGGGCAACGCCGGGACCGAATGCGTTGCTCCGCGTCTGATCCGTATCGCACTTCGCATTTCGCCCTTCGGACTTCCCGCTTTGCAACCGGAGTATGACGGAAGCGGAACCTCTCCAGCAGGTGGATCGCACCTGCGTTCAGACCGGCGCCGGCCAACTCGCGTATTTCTCCGGCTGCGACTATTTCCGCATGGCCAGCCATCCGCGCGTGGTCCGCGCGGCGCGGGAGGCGCTCCGCACCCGCGGCCTGAACGTGGCGGCCTCGCGGGTGACGACTGGCCATCACGCGCTCTACGATCAGCTCGAACGGCGGCTGGCGGAGTTCTTCCAAGCGGAGGACGCGCTGCTGTTGCCGAGCGGCTACACGACTGGCCTGGCGGTGGCGCAGGCGCTGGCGGGCCGCTTCACCCACGCTTTCATCGACGAGCGGGCGCACGTCTGTCTGCTCGACGCGGCGCGATTCCTGGATTGCCCGCTGGTGAAATTCAACCATCGCGACGCGGCAGCGCTGGCGCGCCGGCTCCGCGCTTGCGGAAAAGAGGCGAAGCCGCTCGTGCTGACGGACGGGATGTTTGCCCGCGACGGCGCCGTGGCGCCGCTGAAGGAATATCTGGAGGTGTTGCCCCGGAACGGCGTGATCCTCGTGGATGACGCGCACGGCTCCGGCGTAGTCGGGATCCACGGCCGCGGCGCGCTGGAGCACGCCGGCGTCGGCCGCCGCCAGATCATTCAGACGATCACGCTGAGCAAGGCGTTCGGCGCTTACGGCGGCGCGGTGCTGGGCACGAGAGAGTTGCGCGCCCGGATCGTCCGGGCGGGCCGGCTGTTCCCTGGTTCCACTCCGGTGCCGTTGCCTTTGGCCGGCGCGGCGCTGGCCGCAGTGGAGTTGTTGGCGGCCGATGGGCGTTTTCTCCAGCGACTGCGGCGGAACACGGACCGTGTCCGTGTGGCGTTGCGGCGCAACGGTTGGGACGTGCCGGAGACGCCGGGGCCGATCGTCGCGCTGCCGCCGATGGATGCGCGCCCGTCGTCGGCGCTCCAGCGGCGTCTGCTTGCGGGCGGGATTTATCCGCCGCTGATTTGCTACCCGGGCGCGCCGGCGGGCGGCTACTTCCGCTTCGTTATTTCGAGCGAACACACGGCGGCGCAGTTGGAGAATCTGACCGGGGTGTTGGCCGCCTACGCCGCGCGGCGAGCGGCGGCGGAAAAGTCCGCGGCGTGACCCGGAACGACTTGCTTTCGTGATGCGGCTGGTCCAGGGCGGTCTAACCATTCCGGAAGTTTCTGACGCGGGTGAAGGCGATGACAAAAGTGGTCACGGGTCGCTTGACGACCCGGCGGGTTTCGACAATGCTCCGGTGTTGGCGAGTCGCAAGAGATGGCGGAAGTCTCAGGCCACCGGCGGGACCCGCGCACCCCCTGAGACACCTCTGGGACCAGTTCGCCCGCGGGATCCGGAAGGGACCGACGCCCAAAGGTTGCGCCGAAAAGCGCGCCTTGTGGTTCGGCGGACTTCCAGTTAAACGCTCGTTTTGCGGAAAGCGCAGTCGTGGCTGAAAAAGACGATTATTTGATCGACATGCTGATGGACCTCGGCTTCGTGACGGCCGACCAGGTGGCGGCGTCGCGGGCGGAGGCCAGTTCGGCGGGCGTGGGCGTCGTGGACCTGATGCTGGCCAACAAGCTCATCAAGCCCGGCGAGGTCGCCCAAGCCAAGGCAGCCCACTTCGGCGCCGAGGTCGTCCAGTTGCGCGACCTGCAAATCCCCGACGAGGTCATCGCGGCCGTGCCCCGGCACGTCGCCAAGAAATACCGCGTCATCCCCGTCCAAAAGGTGGACAACAGTATCACCATCGCGATCTCCGACCCGTCGGACCTGGGCACGCTGGATGACCTCAACCATCTGCTCCGCGCGGAGGTGACGCCGCAGGTGGCGTCGGAAGACGACATCGAAGCGGCGTTGAGCAAGTACTACGGCGGGTCGGGCCACTCCGCCGTGGACAAGATGATCCAGGACATCACCAAGGGCGAAGTGGAGATCGGCGCGCTCAAGGTCGGGCCGGAGGAGGACGGCGCGACCGTGGATGCCGATGCGCCGCTGATCAAGCTGGTGAACTCGATGATCATTGAGGCGTTCAAGCTGCGCGCCTCGGACATCCACCTTGAACCGCTGGCCAAGACCTTCCGTGTCCGCTACCGCATTGACGGGGTGCTGCACGAGATGAAAAGCCCGCCCAAGCGTCTCCAACCCGCCATCATCGCCCGCCTGAAGATCCAATCGAACATGTCCATCGCGGAACATCGGATTCCGCAGGACGGGCGCATCCAGGCCAGCGTCGGCGGCAAGTTGATTGACCTGCGCGTGTCGTGCCTGCCGACCAATCACGGCGAGAGCATCGTGATGCGCATCCTCGACAAGGAGGGGTTGCGTTTGGGGTTGGGCGAACTGGGTTTCTTCACCGACGACCAGCAGACGTTCGAGCGGCTCATCGGCTTGCCGGACGGCATCATTCTGGTGACCGGTCCGACCGGCTCGGGCAAGACCACCACGCTGTATTCGGTGCTGCACTTCATCAACCGGCCCGACCGCAAGATCATCACCGTCGAGGATCCGGTGGAATATTTGCTGGGCGGCATCAACCAGGTGCAGGTGGCGGAGTCGGTGGGGCTGACGTTCTCGGCCGCGTTGCGCTCGATCCTGCGCCAGGCGCCCAACGTGATCATGATCGGGGAAATCCGCGACCTGGAGACGGCGAACATCGCCATCAACGCGTCGCTGACCGGCCACCTGGTGTTCTCGACGCTGCACACCAACGACGCGCCCAGCGCGGTGACGCGCTTGATTGACATCGGCGTCAAGCCGTTCCTGGTGGCCTCCTCGACGCGCGCCCTGATGGCCCAGCGCCTGGTGCGCACGGTTTGCAAGGCCTGCGCCGCGCCGACCTTGCCGACCGACGCGGAGTTTCGGACGCTTAACATCGATCCGACCACGTCCGGGGCCAAGTTCATGAAGGGCCGGGGCTGCGGAAACTGCAACAACACCGGCTACCGCGGGCGCAAGGGGATCTTTGAAGTGTTCGTGATTGACGACGAGGCGCGCAAACTCATCTACGAAAAAGTGTCGTCCTCCGTCCTGCGGCAGCGGGCGCGCGAAATGGGCATGCGGACGTTGCGTGAAGACGGCGTGCGCAAGGTCCTGGCGGGTATCACCACGCCGGACGAGGTCATCCGCGCCACGGTGGGCGACGTGGACTAACGAGCGGCGCATGGCCACCATGAGCGTCCTGGTTCCAATAGTGCAAGCCGCCGGATGAAAGAGGATTTTTCGCATGTCATATTCGATGTCGGATTTGTTGCAGTTGGCGGTGTCGGGAAAGTCCTCCGACCTGCACATCCGCGTGGGGGTGCCGCCGGTCATCCGCGTCCACGGCATTCTGCTCCGCGTGGAAGGCCCGTCACTCAGGCCCGAGGACACCGAGGAGTTGATGCGCAGCATCACGTCCGAGGACCACATCCAGGAGGTGCGCGAGCGGGGCAGCTCGGAATTCGGATTCGCCTTCGGCCAAACGGCGTGTTTTCGCGCGCGTGTCTTCAAGCAGAAAGGCTGTTACGGTCTGATACTGCGGCAAAGACCGAGTTGGCTTCCGGCTCAAGCTGAGAGAGGAATTTAAGCATGTCATATTCGATGTCGGATTTGTTGCAGTTGGTGGTGTCGGAAAACTCCTCCGACCTGCACATCCGTGTGGGGGTGCCGCCGGTCATCCGCGTCCACGGCATCCTGCACCGCGTGGAAGGCCCGTCGCTCAAGCCCGAGGACACCGAGGAGTTGATGCGCAGCATCACGTCCGAGGACCACATTCAGCATGTGCGGGAGCGGGGCGGGGCGGACTTCGGGTTCGCGTTCGGCGAGATGGCGCGGTTCCGCGTGAGCGTGTTCAAGGAGAAGGGCAACTTCGGCTTGGTGCTCCGGCAGATTCCCAGCAAGCTCCTCACCATGGAGCAGATCGGGATTCCGCCGTCGTGCAAGGAACTGCTCTACAAACCGCGCGGGTTGGTGCTGGTGACCGGCCCCACCGGTTCGGGTAAGACCACCACGCTTGCCTCGATGCTCAACATCATCAACGAGGAGCGCGACGAGGTCCACCTCATCACCATCGAAGACCCGATCGAGTACTACCACACGCACAAGAAGTCCATCGTCACCCAGCGCGAGATCGGCGTGGATGTGCCCAACTTCGCGGAGGCGCTGCGCCGCGCGCTGCGCCAGGATCCCGACGTGATTCTCGTCGGTGAAATGCGCGACCTGGAAACGATTGACGCCGCCATCACCGCGGCGGAAACCGGGCACTTGGTCTTCGGCACGCTCCACACGACCGGCGCGGCCAAGACGATTGACCGCGTGGTGAACGCCTTCCCGGTCAACCAGCAGGAGCAGATTCGCATCCAGCTTTCCACGGTGTTGCAGGCGGTGATTTCCCAACTGCTGATTCCGCGCGTGGACAAGCCCGGCCGCGTGGCGATTTTCGAGGTCATGGTCAACACGCCGTCCGTGGCCGCGCTCATCCGCGACAACAAGAGTTTCCGCATCGCGTCGGACATCCAGACGGGCGCCAAGTACGGCATGGTGACGCTGGACAGCTTTTTGATCGACAAATACATGCAAGGCATGATCGCCCGCGAGGAAGTCATTACCAAGGCGCAGGATCCGGTTACCATCCAGCAGAAACTGCAGGAGCTGGAGCTGGCCCAGGCGGTCGGCGCGGAAACCGGAGGCAAGTCGTAGCGGCGCCGGCGCCGCTTTGTTCTTATGCCGGAAAGCAAAACCAGTCCGCTGTTGGAGTTGCTCAGGGAGAAGAGCCTGATTGACGACCTCCAGTACGAGGAAGTCTTGGCGGAGCACACTCGGAGCGGCAAGCCCGTCGGGCAGGTATTGCAGGATTTCGGGGTCATGGAGGTGGAGACGCAACTCCATATCATCGCAGATCACTTGGGAACGGAGGTGGTTTCCTTGAAGAACCGGGAGTTCAGCCAGGACTTGCTGGCGATCGTCCCGGCCAGTGTGGCGCGCATGCATGAGTGCGTGCCGGTCGGCCTTTCCGACTCCACGCTGCAGTTGGCGGTGGCCGATCCGCTGGACCCCCGGCGGTTGGACGAATTGAACTTCGTCATCAAGCGCGACCTCCAGGTAGTCGTCGCGGACCCCGCCGAGATCAGCAAAGTCATCGAGCGCTGCTACGGCGAGGGAGACGAGAGCGTGTCCGAGTTGCTGAAGGAGTTCGGCGCGGATGAGGATCTCAAGCGCGAGCTTTCCGCCGCCGGGGCAGGGGACGACGCGGCGATGGCCGAATTGGCCAACGACGCCCCGATTGTGAAATTCGTGAACCTGGTTCTCGGCCAGGCCATTCAGGACCGCGCCAGCGACATTCACTTCGAGCCGTTCGAGGACGAGTTCAAAATCCGCTACCGCGTGGACGGCGC
>JAJXZI010000022.1 GCA_021780115.1 bacterium
AAAAGCGCGCCCCATTTACTTGGGTGCCCAGGACGGCGCAAGAATTCTCTCGCCCATGACACAAGTATTAGTACTGAACAAGCTCCGATGCGCTTCCATGCGGGATCGCCATTCGTTGACGCCCCCCAGCCGGATCGCTAGCTTTCTACGATGTTTAGCCCCACAAAACCTGTCGCTGCGGGCATGGCGCCCGGATCACTCCGCCGGCCGTTGCCACCAGCCCAGGCCGAAGCGCTGTCGCGCGAAATCCTCGCGCTCAAGCGCAAGCTCAACGCTGTCCTCCTGGCCCACAACTATCAGGTGCCCGAGATCCAGGATGTGGCGGATTTTGTGGGCGACTCGCTCGGGTTATCCCAACAGGCGGCCAAGACCAGCGCCGACGTCATCGTCTTTTGCGGCGTGCATTTCATGGCCGAGACGGCGAAGATCCTGAATCCGAACAAGCGGGTGCTGTTGCCGGACAAGGACGCGGGCTGCTCGCTTGAAGAAAGCTGCCCGGCCGACCAACTCCGCGCCTTCCAGGCGACGAACCCGAATTTCCACACCATCGCCTACATCAATTGCAGCGCGGAGGTGAAGGCGCTCAGCGACGTGATCTGCACCAGCGGCAACGCGGAGAAGATCGTCCGCGCCGCGCCGGCCGACCGCGATCTGCTCTTCGTGCCGGACGAAAACCTCGGCGCCTGGGTCATGGAGCAAACCGGCCGGCCGATGACACTCTGGCGGGGCAACTGTTACGCGCACGTTGAATTCCGCCGCGACAGCCTCCTGCGGTTGCGCGAGCAGTTCCCCGACGCGAAAGTGGTCGTCCACCCGGAGAGCCTGCGGGAAGTGCGCGAACTGGCCGACGCGATTTGCTCGACGGAGAAAATGATCGCCTACTGCAAAGCCAGCCCGGCCCGCCGCTTTGTGGTCGTCACCGAATCGGGGATCATCCATCGGATGCAGAAGGAGTGCCCCGACAAGGAATTCATCTGCGCGCCGGTGTTCGACGCGCTGCGCGTGCCGACGGACGGCTGCCGCTGCAGCGAGTGCAAATTCATGAAGATGAACACGCTGGAGAAACTGCGCGCCTGCCTGGCGGACCTCCGGCCGCAGATCATGTTGCGTCCGGAAATCCTGGCCCGCGCCCGGCAGCCCATCGAGCGGATGCTGGAGATTTCGGCCCGGCCGGAAGGTAACACCTGACCTGCATCCGCAGCGCTGGCGCTTGCATTCTCGATGCAGCCATGAACCTTCCGACCGGTTGACACGGCGCCGACCATCCTTGCGCCGGAGACTATCCGGGGCGATAATGCCGCGGATTAACCATGTCGAGCACAGGAGCCAGCGAGTGCGCTTCTCCGGGCTTCACCACCACCCACTGGAGCGTGGTCTTGACGGCGGGACAGAGTGATCTCACCGGGGCCGCCGCGGCCTTGGAGCAGCTTTGCCGCGTCTATTGGTATCCGATTTATGCGTTCGTCCGCCGGCGTGGCGCGGACTGGCCGGAGGCGCAGGACTTGACCCAAGCGTTTTTCGCCCATCTGTTCGAACACGAGACGCTCCGGAAAGTGGACCGGCAGAAGGGCAAGTTCCGCACCTTTTTGCTGGCGGCCTTGACGAACTTCCTGGCCAACCAGTGGGACCGGCGGCGGACCCTGAAGCGCGGCGGCCGGTGCCAGATCATTTCCCTGGATGAAGCCGCGGCGGAGGCGCGCTATCGCCACGAACCCGTCGAGCCGCGCACGCCGGAGAAACTGTTCGAGCGGCGCTGGGCCATCGCGCTGGTGGAGCAGGTGCTCGCCCGGCTCAAACAAGAATACGCGGCGGCGGGCAAGGTGGACGTGTTTGCGGCACTCGAGCCGGGCCTCACGGAGGAGGCGGCCCCGGGCGGGTATGCCGCCGGAGCCGCCCGCCTGGGCCTGAGCGAAGGCGCCGCGCGCGTGGCGATGCACCGGCTGCGGCGCCGCTTCGGCGAACTACTGCGCGGCGAAATCGCCCACACCGTCGCCAGTCCGGCCGAGGTGGACGAGGAAATCCGGCAGCTTTTCGCGGCCATCGCCGCCTGATCCGGCCGAGCGCGCGCCGCGCGCCCGGAGAATTCCTGTAACATCCGCCCGGTTTTGCTTTAGCACCAAAGCGAAGCCAAAAACAAAACATGCCTGAAGCGCGAAGCTGTTCCCGCTGTGGGGCCGTCTTGCCGCCCGACGCGCCCGGCGGCCACTGCCTGCCGTGCCTGCTGCAACTCGGTCTCAGGCCGGACCTGGCCGCGGTTCCCGCGGAGGCGGACGCTGCCCCGGCCGCCCCTCCGCTGAACGACGCCTCGCCCAGCGTGCAAGCGGGCGAGCGCATCGGCCGTTACACGCTGCTCGAGAAGATCGGCGAGGGCGGCTGTGGTGTGGTCTATGTGGCGGAGCAAATCGAACCGGTGCGCCGCCGCGTCGCCGTCAAGCTCATCAAGCTGGGCATGGACACGCGGGCGGTCATCGCCCGGTTCGAGGCCGAGGGCCAGGCGCTGGCCTTGATGGACCATCCGAACATCGCGCGCGTGTTCGATGCCGGCGTCACCCCGCGCGGCCGCCCCTACTTCGTCATGGAGTTGGTTCACGGCCTCAAAATCACCGACTACTGCGACCAGCACCACTTGCTCCTGCGCCCGCGCCTGGAACTGTTCATCCAGGTCTGCCAGGCCGTCCAGCACGCCCACCAGAAAGGCATCATCCACCGCGACCTCAAGCCCTCCAACATCCTGGTCAGCGTCCACGATGGCCGGCCGGTGCCCAAGCTCATTGATTTCGGCATCGCCAAGGCCATGGGGCAAAAGCTCACCGACAAGACATTCTTCACGCAATTTCAGGCGCTGGTCGGCACCCTGGCCTACATGAGTCCGGAGCAGGCCACGCTGACCAGCCGGGACATTGACACCCGCAGCGACATCTACAGCCTGGGCGTGCTGCTCTACGAGTTGCTCACCGGCCGCACGCCGTTCGATCCCAAGGCACTGATGGAGTCGGGCCTGGATGACTGCCGCAAGACCATCCGGGAGAAAGAGCCGTTGCGGCCCTCGAAGTTGGTCCAGACCCTCAGTGAGAGGAAAGTCGAACGGCCCGGCGGCACGACGCTGCACCCCCACCTCAAACCTCTCGCCAGTGACTTGGACTGGATCGTGATGAAGGCGTTGGAGAAAGACCGGACGCGCCGTTACGAAACCGCCAACGGCCTGGCACGGGACATCCAGCGTCACCTGAACAACGAGCCGGTCGCCGCCCGTCCGCCCAGCCAACGCTACCGCCTCCAGAAACTGGTCCGTCGAAACAAACTGGTCTTCGCCGCCGCGGGCGCCGTGAGCGCCTCGCTGATCATCGGTTTAGGCGTTTCCACCTGGCTGTTTCTTCAGGAGCAGGCCGCTCACCGCCAGGCGAAAGCCGCCGCGCAGGCGCAGGCCTGGGCACGCCGCGAGGCGCAGGCCGAAGCCGCCAAAAGCCGGCAAGTGGCCCAGTTCCTCAAGAACCTGCTGACCGGCGTCGGCTCCTCCGTGACCGCGGGCCGCGACGCGACCTGGCTGCGAGAGATCCTCGACCGGGCGGCCGAACGGGTGGGGCAGGATCTCACCAACCAGCCGGGCGTGGAAATCGAATTACGGCTGACGCTGGCCGATACCTATCAGGCCATGGGACTCTACCCCCAAATGGAGCAGATGGCTCGCCAGGCACTGGCGTTGAGCCGCGCGCCCTTGGGCTCCCAAAGCCCGTGGGTCGCCGATGCGCTGGAGCGGCTCAGCACCGCCCTGATGGACCAGGGCCAACTGGACCAAGCCGAGGCGCTCAGCCGCCAGGCGCTCGCCCTGCGAGAGAAGCTGTTTGGCAGCGAAAGTCCGAGTGTCGCCCGAAGTCTGGCCCACCTGGGCGTACTGCGGGCCGCGCAAGGCCGGCATGCGGAGTCCGAAAACCTCGAGCGCCAGGCCCTCGCCCTGCGGCGCCGGCTGCTGGGCGACGACGATCCCGAGGTCGTCGAGTCGCTCAACAGCCTGGCGTTGGCGCTCCTGCAACTCAGGAAGGTGACCGACGCCGAAGCGGCCGTGCGCGAGGCCCTGGCCATCACCCAACGGCTGCCGCGGCGGGAGAGTCCCGAACTGGCGGTCTTGTTGAACAATCTGGCCGCCACGCTGATCAGCCAAGGCCAACTGCCTCAAGCCGAAGCCCTCCTCCGCCAGGCGCTGAGCATGGACACCCGACTCCTGGGAAATACGCACCCCGCCGTGGCCGGTTGCCTGGACAGTCTGGCCAACGTGCTCCTGCTCGAGCACAAACCCGATGCCATCCAACCCCTGTTTGACGAGCGGCTGACGCCGGCCGTGGCCCGCCAGCCGCAAAGCGCCCACCTCCTGGCTGCTCGCGCGAACGTCCGGGCCCGCCAGGGCCGCTGGCCGGAGGCGACCGCCGACGCCGCCCAGGCCATCGAATTCGCGCCGGCCGACCACACCCTCTACCATATCATCACGCCTTTGTTGGTGGCCGGCGGCGATCGGGAGAGCTACCGCGCTTATTGCCAACGCATCCTCGCGCGCTTCGGTGACACCCAGGATTCCGCCATCGCCGACCGCATGGCCAAAGACTGCCTGATCCTGCCATCGTCCGGCGTGGATTTGAACGTCGTCGCGCAATTGGCCGACACGGCCGTCACCCGGGGCGGCGCTGACGGCAACCCGTTTTTGCCATTCTGCAAGAGTCTGGCCGAGTACCGGCAAGGACACTTCGCCGACGCCATTACCTGGGCGCGCAAGGCCCTGGCCCGCGAAGGAGCGAATCCCCGGCGGGACGTCGGCGCTTACGCGGTGCTGGCCATGGCGCACCACCAACTGAACCAAAGGGACCCGGCGCGCGCGGCCCTGGCCCAAAGCGCCCACCTCGCCGCGACGAGGTTGGCGCCGCTGGCCAGCGGGGACATCGGCGACGGATGGATCGACTGGATCATCGCTCATGCGCTGCTGCGCGAAGCCACGGCCCTGGTTGACGGTGGCCCGACACGGAGCACTTCGCCCCAGTAAACGGCCACCGGGCCGGAGATTTCACACACCGCGCGAATGCCGTGCGGGGGGAGCGCCGGCTTGCAGCCGGCTTCGCCCGGGGTGGAGCGCCGGTGGGTCAAACGCCTTCGGGCGTGCCCAGACCGCAAAGCCGACCGCCCGTAGTTTGGGAAACCTCCGGTCCAAGCCGAGTGCCCGCCGCCGACCGATCGCACCTTCCCGCCGATTTCCTGTAACAACTCCCCGCCATTCCTTTTGAAAGGGGTGAATGAACCCGATTTGCCGCCCCTCGGAAAGCCGCCCTGCTGGAGCGCAGGTGTCCAACCTGCGTTTTCCGCGACGGAGCGCCCGCGCACGTTGGACACCTTTGCTTCGCGGCGCATCGGACTGGACGCGCCCTCACCCTCTGGGCGGTCCCAAGATCGCTGCCGATATCCTGTAACAACTCGTCGCCAATTCTGTTGAACGAGTTGTATTGAGCAACATTAACAGCCCGGCTTGAAGGCAGGAAAAGTCTATGAGAGGAACAATTGGTTTGGCGGTGTTCGCGGCGGTGTGTGGGGCGCGTGTCGGCATGGCTGGGCCGCTATGGAGCGTGGGCTCCGGTTTAACGAACTCCGCCCTTCGCGCCGTGGCTCACGGTACGGTCGGCGCCCAAGATCTGTATGTCATGGTCGGAGATTTTCAAACAATCTTCACTTCGACGGATGGGAACGCTTGGTCTTCCGTAAAGGGTCAAGGTATGGGCGGTGCCCTTTACGGAGTGGCGTACGGCACCACCCCTCCCGGCCAGGGCCTCTTTGTGGCGGTCGGGGAGGACGAGACCGGTGCGGGGACCATCCTAGACTCCACTGACGGGAAGAACTGGACTGCGGCTACTTATACCGCCGCTCCCAACGGCCGCCTCAAGGCTGTGGCCTACGGCGTGGCAAACGGCCAGGCTCAGTTTGTCGCAGTCGGAGACAACGGGGTGATCATTACCTCGGTGGACGGGAGGAACTGGAGCAGCCCGGCCTCCTACGCGCCGGGCGCCGACACCCGAGATAGCCTGGCGGCCGTCGCCTCCGGCAACGGCCGCTTCGTCGCGGTCGGCTACACCAATGGTGAAAGCTTCTATTGGGACGGAACCGGGGCGTGGAGCCAGGGCGGGAGCGGACTGGGCGGTCTCAATACGGGAACGGGGTCTGATTTTACCGGCGTGGCATTCGGGAACGGCCAGTTCGTGGCGGTGGATTACGGCGGCGGCATTGACACCTCGCCGGACGGAAACACCTGGCTCGAGACGGCGGCCGTGTACGGCAAAGGCAGCGCGGGTCTCAGTGCCATCGCCTACGGAAATGGCCTGTTCGTGGCGGTGGGCGAGAATGGCGGGATATTCGCTTCAAGGACCGGGAGCTGCAATTGGATTCAGATCGAGTCAGACACAACCGAGCCCCTTTATGGCATCGCCTATGGCAGCGGGGCGTTCGTCGCGGCGGGCGCCGCACCGGGAGGGGAAAATGGTTCTGGCACCGCCCTCAACTCGACACTGGCCGGGATTCAAGCGCAGCCGCCACAAATGAATTGGACCCTCGCCCAGTACGCGATGGGTGTGGCTGATACGAACGATACGCTCACAGGCATTGCCTGGGGCACTGACCGTTTCGTTGCCGTAGGGTCCGACCAAAGTGCGGCCGCAACAAACTTCCTTTCGCCGGACGGAATTCAGTGGGTTCAAGGGGGCAGCGGACTGAACGACTCTCCGACAGGCGTGGCGTATGGCAACGGACGATTCGTGGCCGTGGACGACAGCGGCGCAACTTACACCTCGTCGGACGGCAGCACTTGGACGGCACAGCCGGGGAACTCCACGGGCCTTTCTGGTGTCGCCTACGGCGGCGGCGCCTTTGTGGCGGTTGGAGCCGGCGGTCACGTGCTAACCGCGCCCTCCGTGCCCTCTGGAAATCTCTCCTGGACGCCGGTTGATTCCGGAGCCGGCGTTAATCTTAATGGCATCGCCTATGCCAGCGGGCAGTATCTGGGCTTCGCGGCGGTCGGCGATAACGGCACGATTATTACCTCATACGGGTTGGGCGCCGCCGGCACGTGGACCGTGCAAAACTCCAACCCCGGCTACAACCTCTACGGCGTCACTTACGGCAGCGGGAAGTACGCGGCCGTGGGAGACGCCGGAACAATTCTCTATTCGACGGATGCCACCACTTGGACGATGGCTGATTACAACGTGACGATGGCGGATAGCAAAGCGTCCGGCAACGCGCTCCGATGCGTTGCCTACGGAAACGGACAATTTGTGGCGGTGGGAGACAACGGCTGGACAGTCATTTCGCCGGACGGAACCCATTGGATTGGCCAAAGCTCGGCGACCGTCAACGACCTTTCCAGCATTATCTACCGTCGGGGAGGTTTCATTGCAGTGGGTGCGAGCGGCACCATTTTGGAGAGCATCGCCCCGGGCTTGACCATCGCGCGGTTGCCGACGGGCTCAGTGCAGATAACGGTTGCCGGTGGAGCAGAGCAGGTCTGCCAGATCGAATCCTCGCCGGATTTAGTGACCTGGAACGTGCTGGAAACCGTTGCACTCAACAACTATGGTGCGTGGCAATCGACCGCCTTCCCAGCCACCTCCGCCTCCCTTTTCTATCGCGCCATCGCGACACCCGCCTGCCCATGAGCTGCCCAACCCATTCCAGGGAACGACACGCAGACCACTCCGGGATCGGCGACGATTATGTTTCGCCATTGACGCGAGCTAAATCGAAGTAATGAACATCGACCAATAACCAAACAAACCATGAAAACACAACTCACTCGTTTGCTCGCAGCCACGCTGTTGTTTGCCGCGACCGGGGCGGTGCTCGCCCAAGGCACGGCGTTGACTTACCAGGGCCAGTTGAATTCCCAGGGCGCGCCCGCCAACGGCGCCTTCGACATGACGTTCACGCTGTGGAACGCCCCCAGCGGCGGCAGCCAGGTCGGCAACACCCTGACCAACGCCGGCGTGACCGCCAGCAACGGCCAATTCACCGCCACGCTGGATTTTGGGCCAAATGTCTTTATGGGCGCGGGTGCCTGGCTGGAAATCGGCGTGCGGGCCGGCGGAGCCTCCTCGTTTACCACCTTGAGTCCACGGCAGCAGATTACCCCCATGCCGTATGCGATTTTCGCGGAGAACGCCAACGCCGCCGGGCTGAGCGGCACCGTGTCCAACGGGCAACTGGCGAACAGTTCAATCACCGTCCACGCCGGCGCGGGCCTGAGCGGTGGCGGCACTGTCCCGCTGGGCGGTACGGTGACGCTGAAGACCACGGCGACAAGCGCCGACACCACTAACGCCATCGTCGTTCGCGACGCCAACGGCGATTTTTCCGCCGGCTCGGTCACACTGGACGGGAGCCTCAATTTGCCCTATACAGCCAGCCTGACGGTCGCCGGCGGCGGCTCGCTTCTCAGCGACGCCGGCAGCCTCTACGTGGGAAGGGCCGGCAGCAATGCCGTCATCAACCAGTTCCCGCTCTTTAACGCCGGATTTGGGGATTACGCCTTGGCCAAGGAGGCCACTTCGACCAATGCCTCAGGCTCATACAACACGGCCGTTGGCGAGTACGGCCTGATGAACAACACGTCGGGTTCTGAGAATGTGGCGGTCGGCGCCGAGGCCCTCTATGGCAACGTGGTCGGCTCCTACAACACCGCCAACGGTTTCCAGGCGCTCGCCAGCAACGTCAGCGGCTCGAATAACACTGCGGTGGGCTCCTACGCGCTCATTGGCAACACCAACGGCGGCTTCAACACCGCCATCGGCACCCAGGCCCTCTACGAAAACACCGACGGCTCTTACAACACGGCCGCCGGCTTCCAGGCGCTGGCCGACAACATCAGCGGCTCGGAAAGCACGGCCGTCGGATTTCAGGCGCTTGCCGGCAACACCAACGGGGGGGATAACGTGGCGGTGGGCTTTGCAGCCGGCTGGAACCTCCTCAGCGGCTCCTATAACACCCTCAGCGGCGTTGGCGCCCTGCTCGAAAGCCTCACCGGCTCGAACAATACTGCCATTGGCTTCCAGGCCCTTGGCAATGCCACCGACAATGACAATATCGCGCTGGGTTATCTGTCCGGCTTCAACCTCACCAGCGGTGTCTTCAACATCTACATCGGCAACCCGGGCGCTCCCAACGAGAGCGGCGCCATCCGCCTCGGCACCCAAGGCGCCCATACAAACACCTACATCGCCGGGATTTATGGCACGACCCTCACCAACGCCATGCAGGTGTACGTTAATTCCGCCGGCCAACTCGGGGCGCTCCCCCCGGAACAAGGCCCGGCGGGTCCGCCGGGACCGCAAGGTTCCGCCGGACCGGTTGGTCTGCAAGGACCAGCGGGACCAGCCGGCCCGCTGGGTGCGACAGGTCCCACCGGCGCGCAAGGCGCGCAGGGACCAACCGGACCCGCTGGTCTCAATTGGGTCGCCGTCGGTTGGACCAACTTGGTCAGCTACGCCGTCAACGACGCGGTCTTTTACAACGGCTCCTCCTGGGTGGCGAGTCAGTCGAACAGTAGCCAGCCACCGGCAGTAGGCAGCGCCTATTGGTCGCTGCTGGCACAGCAAGGCGCCCAAGGTCCAGCAGGAGCTACCGGGGCGACCGGAGCGGCAGGTTCACAGGGTTCTCCCGGCACGCAAGGACCAATGGGGCCTGCCGGCCCGATTGGGCCAGCGGGCGCCACCGGCCCGCAAGGCCCGCCGGGACAGGCCGGTGCCGCGGGCGCGACAGGCGCCCAAGGTCCGCAGGGCCCCGCCGGCCCGGCTGGCTTGAACTGGCGCGACACCTGGAATGCCTCGGCCAGTTACGCACCGAACGACGCTGTTTCCTGGGGCAACTCCTCCTGGGTGGCCACTCAGGCAAACAGTGGCCAAGCTCCTGGACTGGGCAGTTCTTATTGGTCCCTACTGGCGGAGCAAGGTGCCCAAGGCCCAGCCGGAGCCACCGGGCCACAGGGTCCCGCCGGTGCGCAAGGCCCGCAAGGTCCAGCCGGCCCCACCGGCCCGATTGGGCTAACGGGCGCGACAGGTCCGCAAGGGCCGCAGGGGCAAACCGGGGCCACGGGTGCGCAAGGGCTGCAGGGCCCCGCCGGCCCGGCCGGCTTGAATTGGCGGAATGCCTGGGCGGACTCGGCCAGTTACGCACCGAACGACGCCGTCTCCTGGAGCAACTCCTCCTGGGTGGCCACTCAGGTGAACAGCGGCCAGGCCCCTGGACTGGGTAGCTCCTATTGGTCGTTGCTGGCACAGCAAGGCGCCCAAGGTCCGGCAGGAGCCACCGGGGCGACGGGGCCAGCGGGACCCGCCGGCTCAACGGGGCCTCCAGGGCCACCCGGCACCATCGCCTCCAACTCGGTCACCTCGGCGGATCTCGCGGCCGACACCGCGTCGCTGGGAAAAATCACCGGCTCGCTGACGGAGGACCCCACCTCACAGGACTTCTACCTCAATGACCACACTCTTTTCCTTCATACGGATCAGTACCACGGCTTGGGCTACTTCGGCACGTTTGGCGGACAGACTGTCAACGGCCCCGTGTTATATGGATGGGTCTCCGGCGCTCTCGGCTATAATCACTTTGGCTCCCCGCAAGGGGTCGCCCTCTCGTGGTCGTATGGCAACGTCACCATCGGTGGCGGCTATCCGATGGCAGGCTACGCGCTAACTGTCAACGGCTCCGCTTACAGCACCGGCACCTGGTCCGGTTCCGACGCTCGCTGGAAGAAAGACGTGCAACCGCTGACCCACGCCCTGGACAAGGTCACCCACCTCCAAGGCGTGTCGTACGAGTGGCGCCGCGACGAGTTCCCCGACAAGCATTTCGACGAGGGCCCCCAACTCGGCTTCATCGCCCAGGCCGTCGAAAAGGTCCTACCCGAGGCGGTCCGCACCGACGCACAAGGCTACAAGGCCGTGGCCTATGAGAAACTCACCGCCGTGATGAACGAAGCCGTCAAAGAGCAGCAGACCGAGATTGATATCCTGAAGACCCAGAACGCCCAACTGCAAAAAGACGTGGCGGAACTCAACGCCCTGGTCAACAAACTGCTCGCCAAGTAGGAAGGAGGAACCATGAAAATTCTGAACTGCCAACTCCAGAGTCCAGAGCTCGTTGGGCAAACTCTGAATGAAAACCGAAACCTCGAACAAAGCCTGCCTGGTCGGTTCCTGGTCAAATTGACCTGCGCCGGTGCTGCGCCTCGCAGAGGCGCGCTCCGGAACGCGGGTCTGCGACCCGCACCCGCACAAAGGGCAACCAACCGACTGGACGGTGAACCAAGGGCGAAGGCAGGAGCCAGAAGGGAGAAACGCATTTGCCGGTTCCATGCGTTCGCGCTCGGTTTCTTCATTCTTCCTTCATCATTCTGCCTTCCGGTCTGGGGGCAGTCATACTCGATGGACTGGCACAAGGTCGCTGGCGGCGGCGGCGCCAGCGCCGGCGGGGCCTATTCCCTCACCGGCACCATTGGCCAGCACGATGCCGGCGAACCGATGAGCGGTGGCCCTTACTCGCTCACCGGCGGGTTCTGGAGCCTCATCTCCGTCGCGCAAACGCCCGGCGCGCCGACGCTCTCCATCAGCCGTTCCGGCAGCACCGTCACGGTGCATTGGCAAAACGTCTCCGGCTGGAGCTTGGAGCAGAACAGCAGCCTGGCCCAGCCCGCCAACTGGTCGCCCAGCACTGGCGTCGAGACTACGCTAGGCACCAACTACTTCCGCGTCGGGCCTTTGGCTGGGACCCTCTTTTTCCGGCTCAGACAGCCATGAATGTCAATCCACACGCCGTGCATCAGACCATCAAAACGCAAATTGAGTAAAACCGGGGTGCCAGCGCGCCCCGCCCTACAAAGCCGTGAAAAGGACAACGTATATGAATACAACAATTATGCAGAAATCGCCGGCGACCCAGCCGGTGGCGGCACGCGCACGCGCCAGCGGCAGCCCGTATCCGGTGAGGAGCGCGGCCTCGATCCCGCCGTGCGCCTCGCCGTCCCGAGCCCCGACCCGGGCCGTGCAGCGCTTGGCGGGGCTAGCGGCGGCGGCGCTTGCCGCCATCGCGCCGGCGCTCGGCCCAGGGCCTGCCGGCGCGCAAACGGGGCCGTTTCTTGAACCCGTCGCTTCGATCTACGTCAACGCCGATGTGCTTGACCAGAACTGGGATAGTGGAGAGCCCTATCAGACGTTGATGTGGCAATTGGGCCTGGGAGAATACCCTTCGATTGCCGACGCCGGCTTTTATTCCGATCCGCCGCCGGTCTTCCCTCGGACGGAGGCGTTCAGCCTATACGACGTTTCCCCGGCGTCTGTCGCGGCACCGTACGAATCTCTCATTAATCCCCACGCCGGCGTCCAGGGTGCGACAGGCGGAGGCGCCCTCGTGATTGGGAACGGCACCAAGGTTTTCTACATCGACATTCCGTGCTACTGGGGCGGCAACGGCTCCCCTGAGGGACCTTTGTCGTCTGGCGGTATCGGGGCCTTTGGCAGTCTCTTCAGCCACATCCATTATGAGGTCCGGGTCGAGGCGGCCGATTCGGTCGGGTTCACCCCCTCTGCCGCCACGTACACAGCGCAGGCCGGATGGACGGTGCTGACGACCGCGGCGCTCGACGTGTTCAACGCCGCCTACGACGACCCTAACAACCCGGCCTATAGCCAAATGCAGGTTCCGTCGTACGCCTACACACCTCAACCGGGCGTCCCGGACACGGTTATTAACCTCAACCAGGACGGTTCGTACTCGGTCAACGAGGTGGCGGGCGATCCCCAGTGGTACCTCGGCCCTGTCGCCGTCGGCGGCGGCTACCAGGGTTACATCTGGCACGTCGCGGTGGGCTTCCCCCAGAAAGTCGTGAACATCCTGAGAATTGCCGTGTACGCCTCGCTGTACGCCACGCCCGAAGACGGCCAGAACGGCGGGGGGTATTGTTGCGGCCGAATGTTCGAGTTCCCGGATCCGTTCTTCTATTACGATCAGCTCCCGTCTAAACTTCAAACCCTGGACCCGCAGTCTCCCTCGCTCACCCGGGACATCGCAATGGCACAGGTCAACAGCTTGTACAGCAATCCGGCCGGGGAGGCCATGACTGATCAGCTTGGCCCAACGGATCTGAGCTCCGTCCAGCAGGTCGTGGGCACGGTCATGAGCGAGCCCGGAGACGAGCACCTCTGGGACTATTCCCCTAACATGACTGTGGCCGTCCTGCCGGACAACCTGCTGACCTACGACTTCCTTCCGTATGGAATCATCTACAACCCTCCGGGCAACTACAGCGGGGTAGCGCAAACAAGCACAGCCACGTTCAGCACAATCATGTCCTTTGCGACCTCGCAGGGGTCGCAGCAGCAAACGGCCAATGTGCAGGGCACGTCGTTCACCCTGGGCGCACAGGGATCCGTCGGTGCAGGATTCTTCAAGGCCCCTTTTGGCGTGGGGGCCACCTGGTCGCAAGGCTCGAGCACGGTCAACACCACGTCTGGCACCACAGCGAACACAACCACGCTCTCGGGCTCCGAGACTGCCGGGTATGGCCTCGGCAGTTGCTCCGTGGGCTGCACCACCCTTATGCCGCAAGGCTATGCAGCGGGCGCGCGGAACCCAACACTCTGGCCGCTGGCGCCTGACGCGACAGACGCAACCCTCGGTTCCCCGTGGAACGACGCATTCTGGTACGACCAGATCTGGATCATACCTCACCCGGTTTTCGCCACCTGGACGCTCCCGTCGGCGACCGGCGGGACGCCGATTCCGACCGCCCAACTGGTTGGCTTCCTCCAGGCGGGCCAATTGAGTGCCAAAACGGCCATCCCGTACCAAGTCAGGTGCCTCTACTGCGCCGCGCAGAGCCACCAATACTGCTGGGACGAACATTGGCAATTCGCCCTCAGTCCGGATGAATGCATGGCGCTGCTGCAGATGGATCCATTCTACGCCGGCAGCACCTACAGCAGCGGCAGCACGTGGCAGGGGCCCAACATGTGGCAGGGGGTCAAACCTTCGGACGTCGATCCGAGTCGGTTCATTGAGCTCCGCCAGTTTCCAGTGGTAGATGGCCAAGACGGCACGTTCTGCTTGAGTCAGAACTCAGTCGTGAGCTGGGCGGACAACCAGACGACCTCGCTGGCGAACCAGCAAAGCACGTCCTCGGGTTTTACTTTCAACCTCAATCAGGCGGGCTCCGGGGTCAACTACACTTCATCCCAATCGCAACAAAACGGGGTTCAGGTCACCTACTCGACGCAACAAGGCTCGAGCCTCGGCCAGGCCGTCACCACCTGCGGCGTGCTCAGGGACAACGGAACGGACATCGATTCTATCACCCATAAACCAAAGAACCCTGGCGGCTTCGCGGGCCCAAACGTCCCGGACGTTTACTTTGACCTCACGTTCGGCAGCTTCCTCGTTCAGGACGCCAACGAACCGGCGCCGGACGGCACGGACTACACGAGTTGGCCTGGGTTCTGTGCCGACTGTAATCTGACTGCTTCTGATAGTGTCCTGGTTCTTCGTCCTGAATCGGTCAGCGAGGAGCAGGCCTTCCTGGAAAGTGAAAGTGAGGGGCCTCTGGGAACATTGTGGGCATTGGAGGACTCGACCGCACTGCGTGACTTCCTTGCCTCGCAGGCATCCACCAACAGCGTAAACGGAGCCCAACCCGTTTACTGGCTGCCGCCAGGCACACAGTGGCCAGCCCGTGGCGGGTCAGCGCCGCTGTTGCCCCCGCCTCCGGGGTTTCCTCCGCCCTCAGGGTTTGCCTTGCCGCCACGGGTGAATTATGCCCCCAATTCGGCTTCCCTGGAGGTCACCAGGCTGGGGCCACCTGCCGCGCCGCTGATGCTCGCGCCGATAGGCTACGTCAATGGCCATTTCAGCCTGGAGGTCAGTGGCACCGCGCAAGCGAGCTACGTCATCGAGGCCAGCACCAACTTGGTGCATTGGACCGGACTCTTCACGAACACAGCACCGGCGACGCCCTTCCAGTTCAGTGATCCGGAGGCGAGCAACTTTGTCGATCGTTTCTACCGGTTGCGGCGACACCAACCATGACCTCAAGGCGATAGGTAAGCCTCCTAAAACAACCCGGCAAAACCATGAAAATCAAATTCGCACCCAGACTCATCACCCTCAGCCTTCTCACTGCGGCCCTCTGCCTTCCGGCCTTGGCCCAAGACACCGTGTTGACCTATCAAGGCCAGGTGCTGGACAACGGCACCAACTTCAATGGCCCCGGCCAGTTCAAGTTCGCCCTCGTCACCAGCACCAGCAGCAGCACCTACGTGACTTACTGGAGCAACGACGGCACGAGCGTGGCGGGCAGCGAGCCTTCCGCCGCCGTGGGTGTGAGCGTCAGTAAGGGGCTCTTCACCGTGGTACTGGGCGACACCACGCTGGCCCACATGACGGCTCTCCCCCGTTCGGTATTCACCACCCAGCCCAACCTGCAGTTGCGGATTTGGTTCAATGACGGGGTCAGCGGCTTTGCCGCCTTGAGTCCGCTGCAAAACCTGACGCCGGCCCCGTACGCCGTGATGGCCAACAGCGCGATCAATCTGCTGGGCGGCGACGTCTCTGCCGGCGATGTTTCTGCCGGCAGCGTCGAGGTCGCCGGCCCTTTGTATCTGCCCAGCATAGGCGTGTATCCGGTTGTCATCTACTCCGGCGGCAGTCTTCTCATGGATGCCGATAACCAGCACAACTTCTTCACCGGTCCGTCCGCAGGCAATTTGACGCTTGGCGGGTCCCTCAACACTGGGATCGGAATAGATGCCCTCCAGTTCGACACCACCGGCACTGCTAACACGGCCCTCGGCGAGCAGGCGCTTCAGTACAACACGGGCGGCTCCTACAACACGGCTATCGGTTTCCAGGCGCTGGTGAACAACACGAACGGCGGCTACAACACAGCCCTTGGCGCTTTGGCGCTTGGGTTCAACACGAACGGCAACAACAACACGGCCATCGGTTACGGGGCGCTTGTCGAAAACAGGATTGGCAACGACAACACGGCCAGCGGCTATCAGACGCTCAACTTCAACACGACCGGCGACTACAACACGGCCAACGGCTTCGAGGCGCTTTACAACAATACGAATGGCAACGAGAACGTCGCCAGCGGCTATCGGGCGCTTTACAACAACCTGGGCGGCTCTTACAACACGGCCTATGGCGACAGCGCGCTCTTCTTCAATACCACCGGCAACTACAACATAGCCAACGGCTATCTGGCGCTCCTGCACTGCACGACCGGCTCCGGGAACACGGCCAACGGCGTTAATGCGCTCCTGAATTGCGCGAACGGGACCAACAATACTGCGCTGGGTTATTCGGCTGGCGCCGCACTGACCACGGGCAACAACAACATCGACATCGGCCACCCCGGCGTGGCGGGCGACAACAACACCATTCGGATCGGGGCGGGAGCCTCCAGCACGTTTATCTCCGGCATTGCAGGGGTCACGATCGGCAGTGGCGCGCCGGTTTATGTCAATTCTTCCGGCCAACTCGGCACCATCACCTCCTCGGAACGATTCAAGCAAGACATCCACAGCATGGGTGCGGCGAGCGATTTGCTCCTGGCGCTCCGGCCGGTGACCTTCCGCTACAAACCGGAACTGGACCCCAACGGCACCCCGCAGTTCGGCCTCATTGCCGAGGAGGTGAGCCAGGTGGACCCCGACCTGGTCGTGCGCGACGACAAGAACCGGATCTACACCGTCCGCTACGAAGCGGTGAACGCGATGCTGCTGAATGAGTTTCTCAAGGAACACCGGACGGTCGAAGCGCAGAGCGCGGAAATTCAACAACTCCAACAACGGCTCGACAAGCTGGAGCAACTCATCTCCCAGCAGACCGGAGGCCAGCCATGAAGACACGAGCAGGGAAGCTGAAGGGTGGCGGATGGCCGGCGCGCAGCGTCTTGGAGTGCGGCAGTCCTCTGGCACTTATGACCGGTGTGAAACATTCCCAAACCCCACAAAGCGCCGGCGGGCCGGCGCAGTCCAAAAACTGGCGGCGGAACCTGATCTATTTCTGTTTTCTGTTTTTTAGTCTCCAGGCATCTGGTCGAAGCTACTCCATTAACTGGTATAAAATGGCCAGCGGCGGCGGCACGAGCAGCAACGGTCAGTATTCCGTCAGCGGCACCATCGGCCAGCCCGATGCCAGCGGGCCGATGGCTGGCGGCAGTTACTCGCTCACCAGCGGCTTCTGGGCATTGATCTCTGTCGTGCAAGCACCGGGACTGCCGAGTCTGACCATTACTCATTCGGGCAATAGCGTGGTGGTTTCCTGGCCCAACACCGGCGGCTACACGCTGCAGCAGAATTCCAATCTGGCCACGGGAAACTGGGCGACCAGCGGCTATTCCATCGCCACCGCCAACGGCACGAACAGCATCACCATCACCCCGCCGGCGGGAAATCTGTTCTTTCGCTTGAAGCAGTAGCGGCCTTGAAACTTAAAGCCATGTGGACAAAATCTTGGGAATGGGAATCGTTCGTCCGGTGTTCGCGCCGGCATCGTTTCAACGGCCAGGATGCGAACGGAGCGTGGACGTTGTTCATCGCGGACGTGTCGCCGGTGGGCATCGGCACGCTGGAGAACTGGAGTCTGACGATTGACGGTAACGGTCCCATCGGCGTGCCGGATGGCGGGGCCACGTTTGGCCTGTTGGGAATGGGCTTGGCCGGAATAGCCGCCTTTCGGCAAAGACTTGCCCTTTCCCGATGAGGCCACCCGGCGCGGCATGGGTTGCTTCTTGCAAGATTGGGCGTCCGGGGGGGCAAAACATCGCCGTTTTTGCTTCAACGTGCTGTATAATAGCAGCTTGCGCCATCGTCCAGACCAGAGCTGGGAATGAATCGGTTCATCGGAAGAGATGATTTCCACCAGCGGGGAGGATGGTCCGGTTCATCCGAGGGGATGAATGGGTTCATCGGCCGGGATGGTTCACTCCCTCGGCGCGCTGGTGCCTTTCATCGGGAGGGATGGTTCGTTCCATCGACGGGGATGAATCCGACCGGCGACGCGCCGGTTCCCATCAGCGGCGGGCTGGTCCCATTCATCGTCGCGGCTGGTTCCGACCGCCGGCGCGATGCAGGGAGTCTTCCCTCGGGATGAAGGGCACCACCGCCGGGCCGGCCGGTATGGGTGGTCGCTAATGATTGATGTGTCACAGCCTTATCCCATTTTCATTCGCGCCGCATTTTTCTACTTGCGCGCCCACCAGGCCGGGCGTAAACCACCCGCGCCATGAGCACAATCCAAAACGACATTGACAAAACCTTCACGGAACAGGAGTTGGCCGACTTCGACGCGGCCCTGGCCAAATTGGAGGCGGTGACGCAAGACCTGCCGGTGTTGACGGGCGCCGACAAGGCGGCGCACGTGCGTCCCCCGGACGGGGCGGGCGACTGGGTGCAGGGCATGCTCACGCGCGCCCAGCAGAACCTGAACAAGCTTTCCCGCGACTTCGATCCCGCCCTGGTGCAGCGCGACCTGGATTTGATCGGCGCGATTGATCCGCGTCTGCTGCGGTTGCAGCGCGTGGTGGACCGGCTGGCCGGCGCGCGGTTTCTGGCCGGGAGCGACTCGTTCGCCGTGATGCTCGGCGTGCGCCGCCAGCTTAAGGACAGCGGCGTGGCGGGCGTGGACGACAACTTGAGCGAGGGATTGCAGCGTTTCTTCTCGCGCGCGAGCCACGCGCAACCGGCGCCGACGCCGAAATAATCCGCCTGGTTTTCGCGGCTCCTTCTACGGGGACTTCAGACACGGCTTCAGGTCCGCTTGAAACCAAGGCGCGGCTTTCACGGCCCGTGCGCCTTGGCATACTCGCACAGCGCCCGCAGGTTCGCCTCCGGCGTGTCGCGCGGGACTTCGCAGCCGGCGCCGACGATGTAACGCGAGCCGGCGTCACCGTGGCATTGGGCGACGGCGGCAGCCACCTGCTCCGGCGTGCCGTTGCGGAGGACGGTGACGGGATTGAGGTTGCCGAGGAGCACCTGGTTCGGCCCCATGGCGGCGCGGCCTTCGGCCATCGGGGCGAGCGAGTCGAGGTCCACAATTTCGCAGCCGAGCCGGCCCATGCCGGCTAAGTGCTGTAAAGGGGTCAGTTCTTGATGTTGATAACTTTTTTGCCGATCCCCGTTTGCCGGCCTCGGGTGTGTGTCTGAGTTTTCATGGTCCTTCCTTCGTGACTGTGGCCAGCCGGCGCCTTCCGCTGCCCGCCGCTAAGCGAAGGTGCGCACCGGCGTGCTGGCCGGGCGCCGGGCTTTTGTGCTTTGCAGGCCAGCGCGAATCCCCTAGATAATCCGGCTCCGTTTTGTGTGGTTATGAAACCCGAAGTCGAGATCTACGACACGACCCTGCGCGATGGCAGCCAGGGCGAAGGCATCAATTTCTCGGTGGCGGACAAGCTCCGCATCGCCGAGCGGTTGGATGACTTCGGGGTCCATTACATCGAGGGCGGCTGGCCGGGGTCCAATCCGAAGGACATCGAGCTTTTCGCCCAGGCGCAGCGCAAAAAATACCGGCACGCCCGGCTGGCGGCGTTCGGCTCAACACGGCGCAAGGACGTGGCGGTGGAGGCCGACGAGCAGGTGCGGCTGCTCCTGGAAGCGGGCACGCCGGTCGTCACGATCTTCGGCAAGACCTGGCTATTACACGTCAAGGAGGTGCTCCGCACCACGCCGGACGAAAACCTGGCGATGATCGCGGACACGGTGCGCTATCTGAAAGATCACGGGAAATTCGTGGTGTACGACGCCGAGCACGGTTTCGACGGGTTCAAAGATGATCCGGAGTACGCCCTCGCCACCTGGGGGGCGGCGGAAAAGGCGGGGGCGGACGTGGTGGTGCTGTGTGACACGAACGGCGGTTCGCTGCCGAAGGAAATCGCGGCCATCACGGCGAAGGCCCGCGGTAGCCTGACGGCGCGCCTTGGCATCCACACGCACGACGACATCGGCCTGGGCGTGGCGAACGCGCTGACGGCGCTGGAGGTGGGCGCCACGCACGTCCAGGGCACCATTAACGGCTACGGCGAGCGCACCGGCAACTGCAACCTGACGAGCGTCATCCCGAACCTCACGTTCAAGATGAAGAAACGCTGCGTGCCGGAGGCCGCGCTGGCGCAATTGCGCGAACTGTCGCAGTTCGTGGATGAGATGGCCAACTTCCGCCACAACCCGCGCCAGCCGTGGGTCGGCGCCACCGCCTTCGCCCACAAAGGCGGCATGCACGTCAACGCCGTGCAGAAGTTGGCGCGCAGCTTCGAGCACATCGACCCGGCGCTGGTGGGCAACCAGCGGCGGATTCTGGTCAGCGACCTAGCGGGCCGGAGCAACATCGTGATGAAGGCGCAGGAGCTGGGCCTGCGGCTCACCAACGACACGCCGGAACTGAAGGCGATTCTCGCGCGGATCAAGGAACTGGAGCACGCGGGCTTCGAGTTCGAGGCGGCGGAGGCCTCGCTGGCGTTGCTCATCCGCCGCATCCTCCGGCGCCAGGAACTGCCGTTCACCGTGGACGCTTACCACGTCTCCATGCGCCGGAACGGCGCGAACTCGATTTGCGAGGCCACCGTCAAGGTGCGGGTCCGCGACCAAGCGGCCCACACGGTCGCGGAAGGCGACGGCCCGGTGAACGCGCTGGACAAAGCCCTGCGCGCCGCGCTGGTGGCGTTTTATCCGCAACTCCAGAAGGTCGTGCTCACGGATTACAAGGTGCGGATCTTGGAGTCCTCCACCGGCACCGGGGCGCGGACGCGGGTGCTCATCGAATCCAGCGATGGCAAGGAGGAGTGGGGCACCGTCGGCGTGGACGACAACATCGTCGAGGCCAGCCTCCAGGCGCTGGTGGACTCGATGGAGTATGCGTTGTTGAAGAAATGATTTTTCAACGCAAAGGCGCAAAGAGGCAAAGTCCCCAAGAATAGAAAGACTTTGCGTCTCCGCGTTTTGCCGTCATTGCGTTCAATTTCCATGAGCGAAATTCCCAAAGCCTACGAACCGCAAGCGGTCGAAGAGAAGTGGTACCAGTTTTGGCTCGACCAGAAGTGCTTCGTGGCCAATCCCGCTTCGCCCAAACCAGCGTATTCCATCGTCATCCCGCCGCCCAACGTCACCGGCATGCTCCACATGGGGCACGTCCTGAACAACACCATCCAGGACATCCTCGCCCGCAAGGCGCGCATGGACGGCAAGGAAGTCCTCTGGCTGCCGGGCACGGACCACGCCGGCATCGCCACGCAGGCGGTCGTCGAGAAGGCCCTTCGCAAACAGGGCGTGATGAAGCACCGTGACGACCTCGGCCGCGAGAAGTTCCTCGAACACGTCTGGGCTTGGAAGGAAAAGCACGGCGGCATCATCATCCAGCAGCTCAAGAAACTCGGCTGCTCGTGCGATTGGACCCGCGAGCGGTTCACGATGGACCCGGATTACTCGCGCTGCGTCCAGAAGGTCTTCGTCGAGCTCTACAAGAAGGGCCTCATCTACCGCGGCAAACGCATGGTCAACTGGGACCCCGCCGCCCGCACCGCGCTCTCTGATGAGGAAGTCGAGATGACGGAAACGAAGGGACACCTGTGGCACCTCAAGTACCCAATGCTGGATGATGCCGGTCAACCGATCCCGGACCAGTTCGTCATCGTGGCCACGACGCGCCCCGAAACGATGCTCGGCGACGAAGCGGTGGCGGTGAATCCCAAGGACGAGCGCTACACCAAGCTCGTCGGAACGAAGGTTCTGCTGCCGCTCCAGAACAAGCACATCCCGATCATCGCGGATGATTTCGTGGATCCGAAGTTCGGCACGGGCTGCGTGAAGGTGACGCCCGCGCACGATCCGAACGACTACGCGATGGCCACGCGCCACAGCCTGCCGCTCACGGTCGTCATCGGCCCGGACGGCAAGATGACTGGCGAAGCGGGCGGCGGTTTCGCGGGGCTGGACCGCGCCGAAGCGCGCAAGGTGGTCGTGGAGCACTTGGAGAAGCTGGGCCTACTGCTCAAGTTCGAGGACTACGTCCACAACGTTGGCCACAGCCAGCGCAGCCACGTGCCCATCGAACCGTATCTGAGCGAGCAGTGGTTCCTGAAGTATCCGAGCGTGGAGGCGGCGACGGCGTGTGTGGTGGGGAGCGCACGCGGCCCGCGTGCCGATTCCGGCGGCCCGCCGGAATCATCGTCAGACCAATCGAGTTTGGAGGAACGAGCGTCGGGCGGGCCGCCCGCCGCGGCAGCCGGGCCGGCTGCGCTCCCCCCGATGCGTTTTCATCCGGAGCGCTGGAGCAAGACCTACGCGCACTGGATGACCAACCTCCGCGACTGGTGCATCAGCCGCCAGCTTTGGTGGGGGCATCGGATTCCGGTGTGGCATAAGCGTCTCACAGTTCCCAATCGACCGGAAAATCACAGCAAGGTTTGGTGGTTCAGCGAAACCGAACGCGCACTTGATGAATACAGGAACAACGTTGTTGTTCGTATTGTTCACACAGCGTCTGGGCGAATTGTTGGCCCGTTTAAGACTAAAGAAGGAATGGACAACAATCTTGAGTTAAACGAGGAAATGGACGCCGGAAAACCTGAGCACGAATTTGATGTGTTCGTTTGCACGGTTGATGAACCAGCAGTCAAATACTTGGTTGAGGAAGAAGGCTTCACCCAAGACCCCGATGTCCTCGACACCTGGTTCAGTTCGTGGCTCTGGCCCTTTGCCACGATGGGCTGGCCGGAGCAGACGCCCACGCTCAGGAAGTTCTATCCCACCACCGACCTTGTCACCGGGCCGGACATCATTTTCTTCTGGGTCGCGCGGATGATCATGGCGGGCTACGAGTTCATGGGCGACCTGCCGTTCCGCAACGTCTATTTCACCGGCATCATCCGCGACAAGCTGGGCCGCAAGATGAGCAAGAGCCTGGGCAATTCGCCCGACCCGCTCGAACTCATCGCCAAGTACGGCGCCGACGCCCTCCGCTTCGGCACCATGCGCAGCGCGCCGCTCGGCCAGGACGTGCTCTTCGACGAGAAGGACGTCGAGTTGGGCCGCAACTTCTGTAACAAGCTCTGGAACGCCTGCCGGTTCCGGCAAATGCAGGGCGGCGAGGTGCAAGGCGAGATCAACTCCGCCCTGCTCACCAGCGACGACAAGTGGATGCTCCTCCGCCTCGACGCCGCCATCCGCGAGATCTCCACCGCCTTCGCCGAATACCGCTTCAACGAGGCCACGCAGGCGCTTTACCGCGTTTTCTGGAGTGAGTTTTGCGACTGGTATCTCGAGGCCGCGAAGGCCCCGATGCAGTCCGGCACGTCGGCGCAAAAGGCCAATACCCTGGCCGTCCTCGACTTCGTCCTCTCGCACATGCTGCGGCTGTTCCATCCGTTCCTGCCGCACATCACCGAAGAGCTTTGGCACGGCATGGGATACAGCGCCGACATGCCGGAAAAGCAGGGCGGCAAGACGATCATGTTCGCCCCCTGGCCCAAGCCACTCGACCAGGATTTCCGCGACCACTACGGCCTGAACGACCGCGCTCTCGCCATCGCCGAGGCGAAGCAGGAGTTGGTGATTCAAGGCCGCAACCTGCGCCGCGAGAAGAACATCCCAGCCAACAAACGGGTGAAGTTCATCCTCAAGCCCGCCGATCCGGTCGCGCCGCACGACCAAGCGGTGCTCCAGCTTCTGCTAAACGCCGACGTGTTCGACGTGGACCCTTACTTTCAAGGCCCGAAGGGCATGCCATCGGTCCACGTGAAGCTCGGCGAACTTTTCCTGCCCCTGGAGGGCTTGATTGATGCGGCGGCTGAGCGGGCGCGGTTGACGAAGGAACTGGAAAAGGCGAACGCCGAAACCGCCAAGGTGGAACAGAAGCTGAACAATCCGTCCTTCGTCCAGAAAGTGCCGCCCGCCGTTTTGGAGGAGCACCAGAAGCGCCGGGCCGAGTGGCAGGCGAAACGGGAACTGATTCAAAAGGCGCTGGCGGCGTTAGGCAGTTGACCCACGGGCGTCCGCCCCGCCACCTTGGGGCCATGAACCTCGCCCCGGTGTTCGCCGGTCTGTGCGCCGTGCTGTTCGTGAACACGGCGCTCGCCACCGTACAATCCGCCCTCGCCCGTTCGGGCCAACTCGAAGACCAGGGTCGTTTCCTCGAAGCGGCCGAGGTGCTGAAGGGGGCCGCGGAGGACAAAGCCCTGACGGCCGACGAGCGCCAGCAACTGCGGTTCGAACTCGACCGGCTCGACCGCATCCGCCAGGACTTCCCGCTCGCCGAAACGGCGCTGCTGGCGGAGTTGAAGAAGGCGGTGAAAGACCTGACGCCCGCGGAATTCGAGCGCTGGCTGAGGGAGGGCCGTTTCGATTCCCGCGTGATCGACGGCCAGCGCCGCTTCATGGCCTCGAGTGTCAGCAACCTCTTCTGGCGCCACCCCGAACTGAATGGCCGCCGCATCGACCCCAAGGACGACTCCGCCTACCAGAGAGCCTTGTGGGCAGCCTGCGTCGCGATCCAGCGGGCCGCGCGGAAGGAAGGGACGCCGTATGTGCTGCCGAAACGCTTCGCGGTGACCTTGACCGTCACCGCCGATCCGGATGCCGCTCCCGACGGCCGGCTCATCCGCGCCTGGCTACCGGCGCCCCGGCGCTACCCGTTCCAGGACGGTTTCGAGTTGCTCGCCAGTTCCGCGCCGGTGCGGGAGCTCGCGCCGGAGGACAGCCCCATCCGTTCAGTCCTGCTGGAACAGCCGGCGCAGACCGGCCGCGCCACCGAGTTTCGGATCGAATACCGCTACACCACCCGCGGCGTCTGGTTCGACGTGCAGCCGGACACCGTGAAGGCGTTCGACGGCCAAGACGGCGCCCTCACGGCGTTCACCCGCGAAGCCCCGCACGTCGTCTTCACGCCGGAAATGAAGGCGCTTTCAAAACAGATCGCCGGCGAAGAAAAGAACCCGGCGCGTCTGGCGAAGGACTTTTACAACTGGATCGCCGACCACATCCAGTACAGCTACGCCATCGAGTATTCCACCATCCGCAACATCAGCGATTACTGCCGGTCGCACGGCTACGGTGACTGCGGCCAGGAGGCGCTGCTCTTCATGACGCTCTGCCGGCTCAACGGCATTCCCTCGCGCTGGCAGTCGGGTTGGAACACCTTTCCGGGCGGGCAGAACATCCATGACTGGACGGAGATTTATCTGGCGCCATACGGTTGGCTGCCGGTGGATCCGTGGGCCGGCATTTACGCGACGCGCTACGCCACGGCGCTCACGCCGGACCAGCGCCGCCAAGTCCGGGACTTTTATTTCGGAGGCCTGGACCAATACCGCATGGCCGCCAACAGCGACCATTGCCAGACACTCGCGCCGCCCAAGCAATCCCCTCGCTCCGACAACGTGGATTTCCAGCGCGGCGAACTGGAGTGGGGCGCGCACAACATCTACTTCGACCATTACTCCTACCGCCTCGACCTCAAGGAACTCGATACGCCCTCGCTTCCCTGAACTTGGACGGGGACACCGGGCGCCCGCAGCGATGGTGGGGCCGGCATCCTGGTTGCCGCTCTGGACGGCTCACCCGCCCTGCCGCATCGCCTTGCCGCCGATGTCGCGTCGAAAGTGGGCGCCGTCGAACCGAATGCGCCCAACGGCGGCGTAGGCGGCGTCGCGCGCCGATTTCAAATCCTTGCCCAACGCCGTCACGCCCAGCACCCGCCCGCCGCTCGTGACGATTTGGCCACCGTCACGCGCGGTGCCGGCGTGAAAAACCTTGGTGTCCGGCAGGGCGTCGGCCTCGGCGAGGCCGGTGATCGGTTTGCCTTTGGCGTAGCGGCCGGGGTAGCCGCCGGACGCCATCACGACGCAGACCGCCGCTTCGGGTTTCCAGTGCAACTCCACGCGGTCGAGCGTGCCCGCCACGCTGGCGTCCAGGAGTTCGACCAAATCGTTCTCCAGCCGCGTCAGATAGACCTGCGTCTCCGGATCGCCGAAGCGGGCGTTGAACTCCAGCACCTTCGGGCCGTCCGCCGTGAGCATCAGGCCCGGATAAAGGATGCCGCGGAAGTCGAGGCCCTCGGCGGCGCAACCCCGCAGCCACGGTTGCAGGAGGCGCCGTTCCGCGTCCGCCAGGCCTGCCACATCGAGGAACGGCGTGGGCGAATAGGTGCCCATGCCGCCGGTGTTGGGGCCTTGATCGTCGTCCAGGGCGCGCTTGTGGTCCTGGGAAGTCGGGAAGATCCTCGCCGTGCGGCCGTCGCACAGCGCGTGCAAGGAAATCTCGGTGCCTTCGAGCAGTTCCTGGATGACGACGCTTGCGCCCGCCGCGCCGAAGGATCGTTTCACCAGGATCTCGTCAATTGCCGCGGCGGCTTCGGCTTCACTCCGGCAAATCAAGACACCCTTGCCCAGAGCCAAGCCGTCGGCCTTCACGGCGCAATGGCCGCCACAGGACGCGGCAAAATCCCGTGCCGCTTTCGGCGCGTTGGTCGCCACCGCCCGGGCGGTGGGGATGCCGTGTCGCGCCATGAACCCTTGCGAAAAGCTCTTGGACGACTCGAACTGAGCGGCTCGCCGGTTCGGTCCCCAAATGCGCAGGTGGTGGGACTGGAACAAATCCACGATGCCCAGCGCCAGCGGATTGTCCGGACCGACGACGGTGAGGTCGGGCCGCCGCTCCTGCGCGAACGCCAGCAGGCTCGGCAAGTCTTCGGCGTTGATCGGGAGGCATTCGACGGGAACGCCGTTCTTCACGAGCCGCTCGGTGGCGATGCCGGCGTTGCCCGGCGCACACCACAGTTGCGTGGCGTGGGGGGACTGGGCCAGTTTCCACACCAAGGCGTGTTCGCGTCCGCCGGAGCCGATGACCAGGAGTTTCATGCCGCCGAATTCAAGCAGGAAGGCGCCGGGACAGGAAGGAATTCCCGCGGCGTCGCCACCTCGTTCCTTCGTCTGGTCACCCGTTTCCGTGCGAAATCCTCCGCCCCCGGCGTCGAGTTGGGCCGACCGCACCGCGAACTGCATTGCACCCAGCCGGCGGAGCCGCTACAAAGGCGCGCATCGCATGACGCCACATTCCGCGCCACTTGAACTGAGGCGGCTGAGAGTTTATCCGCTCGCGCAGCGGCACAGCCTGAGCCGCATCGAGGATCTGCTGGTGGATCCCGACCAACCGCCGCCGGCCTGCGCGGACACGCTGCGCCAGGCCGTCCACGAGTGCGCCGGCCGGCTCCGTCAAGCGCGGGAACACCGCGCCAGCGTGATGCTGCTCTACGGCGCGCATTTGGTGAAGAACGGCCTGCTGCGCGTCGTGAATTCGCTCGTCGAGCGCGGCTGGGTCACGCACCTCGCCACCAACGGTGCCGGCACCATTCACGATTGGGAACTCTCGTTCCTGGGCCGCACGGAGGAGAGTGTGCGGAAAAACGTCGCCGCCGGCACCTTCGGCACCTGGGACGAGACCGGCCGGTGCGTCCAACTGGCGTTGCTCGCCGGCGCGCTGCGGGACGATGGTTATGGCCGCAGTCTCGGCCGTTTCATCCTCGACGACGGCGTCACGTTGCCCAACGCGGAATCGCTGGAGCAGTTGCTCCATGCCGAGCCGGCGCATCCGCTTGCTCCGGCGCGGGCGGAGCTGCTTCAGGCGATACGGACGCACAATCTGCCCGCCGGCCGGATCGAAGTGAAGCATCCGTGGAAGGAGACCTCGATCCTCGCCCAGGCGGCGCGGCGCAACGTCCCGATGACGGTCCACCCGGGCATCGGCTACGACATCATCTCCAACCACCCGATGTTCAACGGCGCGGTGCTGGGCCGGGCCGCGACGCAGGATTTCCGGCTGTTCGGCGGCTCGGTCGAGCAGCTCGACGGCGGCGTGGTGTTGTCCGTCGGCTCGGCCATCATGGCGCCACAGGTGTTCGAGAAGAGTCTCAGTTGCGTCAACAATCTGCGGCTGCAGGCGGGCCGCCCGGTCGTCAGCGGGCACACCATCTACGTCGTGGATATCCAGGACGGCGGTCGCTGGGACTGGTCCCAAGGCGAGCCGCCGAAAGACAATCCGGCGTACTATCTGCGGTTTTGCAAGAGCTTCGCCCGCATGGGCGGCGCCATGAAATACCTCCAGTGCGACAACGCGGTCTTCCTCCGCCACCTGCTCCACGCCCTCGCCCGCCTATGACACCGCACCGCTTCGACGAACTCACGCAGCGCTACGCGCAGCTTTCCCTCGCGGTGGTCGGCGATTTCTGCCTCGACCGCTATCTCGAAATCGACCCGGCCCGGGCGGAGACCTCGCTCGAAACCGGCCTGCCGGTTCACAACGTGGTCAACGTCCGCGCGCAACCCGGTGGCGCCGGCACCATCTTGAACAATCTCGTCGCGCTGGGCGTCGGTTCCCTCTACGCCGTCGGGTTCACGGGCGAAGATGGCGAAGGATTCGAACTGCGGCGGGCGCTGGCCGCGTTGCGCGGCGTGCGGCTGGATCATTTCCTCCACGCGCCGGAGCGCCGTACGTTCACGTACTGCAAACCGCTGGTGCTCCACCCCGGCCAGCCGCCGCGCGAACTGAACCGCCTCGACAGCAAGAACTGGACGCCCACCCCGCCCGCCCTCCAGGAGCAGATCGCCGGCAGCGTGAACCGGCTGGCGCGGACGGCGAACGCCTTCGTCCTACTCAGCCAGGTGGACGTTCCCGAAACCGGCGTGATCACCACCAGCACCCTCGGCGCGGTCAGGGCCATCACCGAAAACGAACCGCGCCTGCCGATCATCGCGGACAGTCGGCGCGGGCTGGCCGGCTTTCCGCCGGTGTCCTTCAAGATGAACGCCGCCGAACTCGCGCGCCTGGTCGGCGGCAAGGCTGAGTGGCGCCTGGAAGCCGTCAAAGAGGCGGCCGTGACGCTCGCCCGGCAGAATCATCGGCACGTCTTCGTGACGCTGGCCGAACAGGGCGTCCTCGGCGCCGGCCCGCGCGGCAAGGTCGAGCACGTGCCGGCGCTGCCGGTGCGCGGCCCGATCGACATCGTCGGCGCGGGCGACGCCGTCACGGCTAATCTCACGACGGCGCTGGCGGTCGGGGCGACCTTGCGGGAGACCCTCGAAATCGCGAACGCGGCCGCCTCGGTGGTCATCCATCAACTGGGCACGACCGGCACGGCCACAGTGAACCAGATTCGCGAAGTGCTCTTTGGCGGCGTCTCCGCCTAGTCGTCAGCCGGCAACCGGTGTTGGCGCGGGGCGCGCCGCCGGTTACGGTTTCTTCTTCGGCTCTTCCGGCGGCTGGATTTGGCGGTAGCCGGGGGTGACTTTCACTATGTTCGGGGTCACGTCTGCCTCCAGGTTGCCGGCGGCCCAGCCGAGGCCGCCCAGCAGGAGGCGTTGGAACAGCGGGTTGGTCCACACGTCCTCGCGATGCCCCATCGCGGTGTAGAACACGCGGCCCCGGCCGTTGCGCCGCGCCCAGGTGTCCGGATACGGCGCGCGCTGGTAATCCACCCCCTTCATGCCCTGCGTATCTTGCGCCAGGATGACGTGCAGGTCCGGGCGAAAATCCTTGAAGGTGTACCATTCCTCGAACAACGCGAAGCTGTCCTGCAACGGCGCGCAGCCGGGGAACTGTGGGTCCGTGACGATGATGCGCGCCCGCTGCTGCGCGCCGTGCTTGATGAATTCGGCGCCCAGCATCCCGAGGTACGGATCGATATCATCGCCGTAGGCCACGTAGCGCGCCGAGCGATCCGGGGGGTCGGGTTGGTGATGGAAACTGTCACTGGCGGCGTGGATGCCGACGAAACCTTTGCCGCCTTGGATCGCGTTCAGCAACGCCGTCTTGCCCGCGAGGGTCATCGGCGGCGTCTTGTCCGTGCCGGCCTCGGTCAGGAGGCCGCTGGTGTAAAACACGATCACGTCGTACTGCACCAGGTTCTCCGGCGTAAAGACGGTCCCGTCCTTGGTGCAGGTCACCCCGAAGCCGTGCTCCTTGCCGAGGTCGGTGAGAATCTGTTCCGAGAAGCTCAATCCCCCGCCGGCGGGGCGCTTGACCACGCTGTGTTCGTAACCGGAAGACTTGGTGAAATAGAGGACGTGTTTGCCCTTTGCCTGCGCGGAATCCCATCCACCCGGCGTGCCGGACGGTGCATCGGCCGCCCGCAATGGATGGGCGAGGAGGAGGATTCCCAAACTGCGGGCCAGGAGCGTTCGCGAATGGAAAGAGATCATGTTCATTTGGCCGGACAAATTCGTCATGGTTTAAGGAAACTCGCCCGGGTTGTCCATCTCTTTCGCCGCTCACGCAATTCCTGCCACGGCCAATTTGGCCATCCGGCCTGCTGCCTGGTTGGGCTGAATGTCAGAACCGACGATGCGGCCCGCTGCCTCCATCTTTGCTTGCGGCACCCCCGCTTCGACAGCCATGCCAAGCGCGTGGGCCTCGTCGTCCGCGTGCCTCCCGGGGGGCATTCGCTTCTGGCAGATCAACCGCGTCGCCCTCCGGAGCGCGGCTTGGCTCGAAGATTGGGGGGAGGAAGTGTCCCCCATGTCCTTGTACAGCTTCCCCGGCATGATTGACCGGCTGGGGCCATCCTCCGTCTCCGCTCGCGCGACGAGCGGAGGGCGATTTCTCGACCGGAGCCGTCACCCGGCCCCGCATCCTCAGGGCCGACGACTGGCGTCTCGCCCGATACGACCCGCGCCCCGAATCCCCAACAACCAAAGCTCCGCAGGAGCGTCGCCCTGCCGAAGGCGGTGGAGCGCCGACTGGGAGTCGGCTTGGCGCGGTGGGCGGTCGCCATGGGTGTTGGCCGCAGACCGCCGTTGGAAAACCACGGGGCGCAAAAACCGCTTGGAAACCGGCGCTCCACGGCTGGAGCGCGGACGTTCGGACGTGGACATGCCCTGTCCGCCCGGTCGTCACGCGCGAACCTGGGCCGCGGGTGAGTTGAGTTTGGACCAGTACAACTTAAAGAGAAGCGTGTGTCGCAGGTACGCCCGCAAATCGGTCTCCTTGGCCAAGTCCGCTACGAGGATGGTCGCGCTGGTGACACGATTGCCGCTTGGCGACGATTGAAATCCACGCAGTCCGCATACCGCACACCCGTCCCGCCGAAGAGATCCAGCGCCGAGCCGATCGTCAGGTCGATCTTTCCTTGACCGAGTTGCGTGACTTCCTCCAGGTCCGCCAGCGACCGGGCGCCCCCGGCGTAGGTTGTCGGTATCGATGACCACTGGCCCAGCTTCTCCACCAGTT
Organism: bacterium; assembly: GCA_021780115.1. Classification (GTDB taxonomy): domain Bacteria; phylum Verrucomicrobiota; class Verrucomicrobiia; order Limisphaerales; family JAJXZI01; genus JAJXZI01. The sequence continues at coordinate 31,281 of JAJXZI010000022.1, forward strand.
CGCGATCAATACCGTGACAGAGTCCTTCCACGTCCACGGCGTGAATCAGGAACTCCGCGCAGAAGGCCGCGAACTCCGTCAGCGTCTCGCGGCGGAGCGCCAGCCCGGTGAACTTCTGCCAGCGGTCGGTAACGACGAAATAATCCGCGCCGCGCTTGCGGCAGCTCAGGTCGAGGATCAATCGCTCCTTGCCGATGGCCGTGACGAGCTGCCTCAGGCGCTCCCAATCCACGCGGCCCTCGCGGAAGACCCACGACGTGACGATCACGTGCGAGGCGCCCGCTTCCAGCCAGGTCGGGGCGTTGGCCAGGTTGACGCCGCCGCCCAGTTGCAGCCCGCCGGGATACGCGGCCAGGGCGGAGCGCGCCTGGGCTTCGTTGCCGGGGCCGAGCAGGATGACGTGTCCGCCTTTCAGGCCGTCGCGTCGGTAGAGTCCGGCATACCACGCGGCCGGCCGGTCCGAGACAAAGTTCGTGCGCAACCGTCCCGGCTCGCTCTCCAGCGTGCCGCCGATGATCTGCTTCACCCGGCCTTCATGCAGGTCAATGCACGGACGAAACATGCCGGCAGGCTACCAGCCGAGGGAGGCGACTTCCAATGGCAAAGCGCGGGAGGAAGTGCGGAAACAAGGAACGCGCAGAAAGGCTCGGATTCAGAACAGGTCCGACGGTCAAATTGTCCCGATCCGCGGCCGGCTCCAAGGGAAGCATGGGCGGACAACTTAGTCCGGGCCTCCTGTCTCCGTTTTCGGCGGGTTTCCCCTCACCGTGCCAAGGCCACAAGGTAACGCTGCAGCCGGGTGATTTCCTCGGTCGCCTTCAAATGGTAGTAAACGCGGTGGAGGTTGCCGCACAGGCGCATGAGGATGCGGCGGGGGCTCAAGGGCGTCAGATACTCGTCGCGCAAATCGTAGTGGCCGCTCAACAAATAATGGACGCAGTCCGCCTTGCTCATGAGCCGGCCCTGATGGAAGCAGTCGATGTACAGCTCGTCGGAACTGGTCTGGAAGCGGCAGATGAAATGCCCCGGTAGGCCGATGCCGGTCACCGGCAGGTGCAGCCGTCGCGCCATCAGGAGGTAAACCAGACAGAGGCTGATCGGGATGCCCACCCGGCGGTCCACGACTTTGGTCAGGTAGCTGTTGTCGGGGTCGTAATACTCCTCCTGATTTCCGGCGAAGCGCAGTTCCTCGAAGAGGTAATGGTTGAGGGTGTTGAGGATCGCCCGCGAACCGCGCGCATAAACGATGCGCTCGCGCAACTCGGCGGCGAAGTCGTCGAGCAGCGCCTGGTAGGCCTCCGCGTTGGCGTCGGGATAGCGTGTCTGGGCCAGTAGCCAGGCGCCCTGTTCGAGATCCAGATCCTCACCTTGCTTGAGGCAGAACGCCAGGAAACGGTTGTCCGCCGTTTGCCGGCCGAAATGGCGGGCGATATCCTGGGCGCGCCGACGCAAGATCGGATCGTCGCAGAGCAGGTAAGGCTGGAGCCAATCACGCGCGATCGGTCCGCAGGACAAGAGCCTGTCTCGGACAGCCCGATAGATCGCCGGATCGTCATCCGCGAGGAGACTGATCAGGGCGGCCCGTTGGCTCTCGGAGAGCGTCTCGGGCAGCAATGCCACGGCGGTCGTGTCCATAGTGCCTCGACGTCCCCAGTCAAACAGAAACCGGGCCCGAATTCAATCCCCAATCTCGCCTGCGCTCGGCGCTGCGTCGGCCGGGAAGTCGGCTCGGAGATTCCAGAGGACTCACCGCAGGAACAGTTCCGCGGCGGCGTCGGCGAAGCGCAGGCCTTGCCGGGTCAGTCGGAACCGGTCTGGCGCCCAATGTCCCCAGCCCTTCTCGACGAGGCGCTCCATTTCCCCCCGCCAGTGCGCCCGGAGGTCGAAGCGGGTGGCGCGCTGGAATTCCTCGAACGGCCAACCCGCCACCAGCCGCAGGCCGAAGGCGGCGGTTTCGCCCGCACGGCTCAGGGGGGCGAGTGCTTCGCGGGACTCGACGGGGCGGCTGCCGCACGCCAATTGTTCGCAGTAAAGCCCGGTGTTGGACCAGTTCTTGGTCCGCACCCCGCGAACGTAGCTCGTGGCGCTGGGACCGAGGCCGTAAAACGCGCCGCCGCGCCAATAATTGACATTGTGCTGGCAGGCGAGCGCAGGAATGGCCGCTGGCTGGGCAGAAGGATTGGAGCGGGGGCCGCCGGGCGTGACTTCCTCCGCCTCTGCCGGCGCTTCCGTTCCCCGCCGCGTGGGGCGCGCGAAGTTGGCGACTTCGTATTGCTGAAAGCCAGCGGCGGCGGCGCGTTCCACCAATTCCTCGTACATGGCACACGCCAGATCCTCGTCCACGTCGAACTGGCCGGCCCGCAGTTGCTCGAACAGCGGCGTGTCTTCCTCGTAAATCACCTCGTAACAGGACAAGTGCTCGCTGCCCAGGGCCAGCGCCTCGCCAAGCGTCTCCCGCCAGCGAGCCATCGTCTGGCCGGGAATCCCGAACATGAGATCCACGTTCAAGTTGGCGAAGCCAGCCTGGCGCAGCAGGTCAAATGACTTGAAAACCTGCTCCCGCGTGTGGACGCGGCCCAATCGGTCGAGCAGTGCCCCATCGAGCGACTGCACGCCGAGCGAGACGCGGTTGACGCCGTGCGCGCGCAGCAACCGCGCCTTTTCCGCGGAGACGGTGGCCGGGTTGCACTCGACGGTCCACTCCCCGGCGCCGAGCAGGTCGAGCCGCTGCACGGCTAAGAGAATCTGCTCCCACTGCTGGAGGGTCAGCAGCGAGGGCGTGCCGCCCCCGAAAAAGACCGTCCGCGGCTGGAGGTCAGCGGCAACGAGTTCCAGTTCGCGCACCAGGGCCACGACGTAGTCGGCGACTACTTCCCCTCTGGCCGCTTCCGAATAGAAGGCACAGTACTCGCACTTGCGGGCGCAAAACGGCACATGCACGTAAAGGCTGGCAACGCGCGGATGGTCGGTGTCAGGCATCGATGGCGTTCAACAAGCCTTGATTTTAGCAGACCGCCCCGGAGCCGCAACCCATGAGGAGCAAAGGGGCCGCGATTCCCAGATGGGCCAGCCTGGAAGTCATTCCCCCGCACCCGGTGCACAGCCCGGCGGGGTCTCCCCCGGATGGGGGGACTTTTGGGGTGGACGTTACTGTGTCTTAGCTCGGCTGGGCGCGCTGGACGTTCTCAGCCTTCAGACCTTTGCTGGTCGAAACAACCTCGAACGTCACCGGGTCGCCTTCGTCCAGGGTCTTGAAGCCTGTTCCCAGGATGCTGGTGTGATGCACAAACACTTCCTCTTCGCCTTCTTGCTGGACGATGAAGCCGAAGCCCTTTTTGTTGTCGAACCATTTCACTTTGCCACTGGCCATAACTTTCTCCTCAGTTGGCTGAGCCTCCCGTCCTTCGGTGCGCAAATGGATGGGAGCCACCAGACCCACACGCGTCATTCACTCCTTCCGGAGGACAGCAACAACTCAGTCTGGGCGGGACTTTATGAACTTATTTTCAAAAGGTCAAGAAGTAGTTTTCTCCCGCGCGATCGCTTGGTGGTGTCCGGGGTGCAGATGGGGAAGCGATGCCTGCTCACGAGTGCCGCAACGATGGTGGCTGCCGGTGGTTCCGGCGGGCAGCGGGCGGGCGACTGTCTGGTCTTCACGGACTTTTCCCAGAACGCAACGTCCGCCATCATTCCACCTAGGGCAGGCACGATTGAGCACGATACCGGTCTTGCCCGCGCAAAGACTGCTCACCGTCGGGGCCGCGCACGCGCAAAACTTGCGCGCTCGCCTGCCCTTGGCCGCGAACGAGCACGCCAAAGAATTCCCAGGCCGTGGAGGCCTTCCACGACGGTTCCCCCAGGTTCACACGCCACTGGTTGCAAACAGCCCTGTTCGCGGGCCGGTCCTCCACTGCCTTCGTCCGCAGCCGAAACTTCGGATTGGGAATCGACACTCAGTGGAACACCGCCTGCTCTGATTTCGCGGAACCGATGAACGACGGCTTCGCCACCACCCGTCCGAGTCTCAGCGCCGCCGTGGGCGACGTGCGATGAGCGCCCGCCATTCCCGAACGAAGGCACCTCGCCTCTTGCCTCGCTGGGCTTTATCCGCCTTGGTCGCCGGGACGGTCCTCTTGCATATCAGCAGTGCTCCCGCTCAGACCCCGGCGGATCAGAACTGGCCCCAATGGCGCGGACCGTGGAACAGCGGCGTCGCCCCGACGGCGAATCCGCCGGTTGTCTGGAGCGAGACAAACCACATCAAATGGAAGGGGAAGATTCCGGGCAGCGGGCTGGCGACCCCCGTCGTGTGGGGCGATCGTCTCTTCATCCAGACCGCCATTCCCACGGGCAAGAAGGTCAACGTCCCCGCGCCAAGTTCGGGGCCGCCGGCGCGGGGCGGCGGACGCGGCATGATGGGCGGCGAACAACCGAACGAGCTGGAGCAGTTCGTGATCCTCTGCTTCGAACGCCAGACGGGCCGCGAACTGTGGCGACGGATCGCGCGGGAGGAGGTGCCGCATGAGGGATTTCGCGCTGGTGAAGGCAGCTTTGTTTCGTCTTCGCCGGTGACGGATGGCGAGCACGTTTTCGCCATTTTCGGTTCGCACGGGCTTTATTGCTACGACATGGAAGGCCGTCTCCAGTGGAGCCATGATTTGGGTCGGATGCACATCGTGATGGGCTTCGGTGAGGGCAGTTCGCCGGCGCTCCACCAGGACACCCTCGTCGTCAACTGGGACCACGAAGGCGACTCGTTCATCATCGCATTGGACAAGCACACCGGCAAGACACTCTGGAAGAATCCTCGGCCGGAGCGAACCTCCTGGTCCACGCCCCTCGTGGTCGAGCACGCGGGCAAACCCCAGGTCGTCGTCAGCGGCACAGGCAAGATTCGCAGCTACGATCTGGCCAGCGGGCAACTCGTCTGGGAGTGCGGTGGGCTGACGCGCAACGTGATCCCCTCCCCCGTCACGGCGGAGGACGTGGTGTATTGCTTGAGCGGCTTCCAAGGCAACGCGCTCCAGGCGATTCGTCTGGGGCGCGCGGGCGACCTCACGGGCACGGACGCCGTCGTATGGAGCCAACACAAGAACACGCCGTACGTGCCCTCGCCGCTGCTTTATGGGCACAGGCTCTACTTCTTCGCCAACAATAACGGCATCCTCTCCTGCCTCGACGCGCGTTCCGGCCGGCCGTTGCTGGATGCCGAACGCCTCGAGGCCCTGCCGGGAGTTTACGCCTCGCCGGTCGGGGCCGGCGGGCGGGTCTATCTGGCCGGACGCAACGGCGTGACCCTCGTCCTTAAGGCATCCGACAGGCTGGAGGTGCTGGCCACCAATCGGCTGGACGAGAAATTCGACGCTTCCCCGGCGGCCGTCGGCAAGGAACTGTTCCTGCGCGGCCACGAATCCCTTTACTGCATCGCCGAGCCATGAACCTTCCGAGCGCGATGCCCCGACCCTTTGCCGCCAGCTCGGTACCGGCGGCAATGAGCAGAAACCACACAAACATCAACCAAGAGTCTCCATGAAACGAAACGTCCTATTCGGCACCCTGGCCTTGCTGGCGGGATCGCTCCTCGCAGCCGATTCCAGCCCCAAGGATGACATCACCCACGCCGCCCGCAAACTGGCGGACGCCGACAACTACGCCTGGAAATCCACCGTCGAGAACGCCGGCGGCGGCGGGCGCTTCGGCGGCCCCACGGAAGGCAAGACCGAAAAAGGCGGCGTCACCTCGCTGGTCATGACGCGGGGTGACAACACCATCGAGGCGTATCTGAAAGGCGACCAAGGCGCCCTCAAAACACAAGACGGTTGGCAGTCGCTGGCGGACGCGGGCAACGAACAGCAAGGCCCCGCCCGCTTCCTGGCGCGCATGTTGCGGAACTACAAGACCCCGGCCGCGCAGGCCGAGGACCTCGCCACCAAGGCGAAGGAGCTCAAACAGGACGGTGATGTCTATGCCAGCGAGCTGACGGAAGCGGGCGCGAAGTCGCTGCTCACCTTCGGCGGTCGGGGCGGCGGCAACGGCCCCGAAGTCAGCAACGCCAAAGGCTCGGTAAAGTTCTGGGTCAAAGACGGCGTGCTCTCCAAGTACGAATTCCGAGTGCAGGGCACCGTCAGCTTCAACGGCAACGACCGGGACGTGGACCGCACGACGACCGTCCAGATCAAGGAAGTTGGCTCGACGAAGGTGGACGTACCGGACGAGGCCAAGAAGAAGATGTCGTAAGACGGTCCTTTCTCCCAAAGGACCACGTCCGGAGTCACGCCTGCCCGGCAATAGCCGAACAGCGGCTCCGGATTCACTGTTGTTTCAATCCGCGCCCCGGTCTGAGGACCGGGGCGACTGCGGCCTCACCATTCGGTTGCGCCGCAAGGGTTTTGTAGCCCATTTTCGCCCACCTGCCAACACTTCGGAGACTGGTCACTGGCCGGCACAGACCCGAACACCGTGGAATTCACCTTCAGCCTTGGAAGCTGGTGCGCGAAGCCCGGTTCGTTTGCGGCGCCGCTCCAAGTCAGCAAGGGCGTTCCCAGTCAGATGGCCACTCTTCCAGCCCGACTATCAGCCTGCCCACCGAAGGTCAGCACCGGGTTTTGATTGGCCTCAAAGGCCGATCAACCCATTCGCTACCTGCCTGCCAGGGTGCGGTAGTGACCATTGACGGCACACCGCCAGGCTTGACCATTACTTCACCGGGCAGTGACCCGCTGACCCGCTTGCGGATCGATGTCTGCGGAACCGCCCGCGAATATCTACAAATCTTGACCTACGATCTGCAAGACAGCGCGGGCACGGTTACGGGCCAACCCGGCCATATCTCCGACGTGACCGCGCAAGGCTATCAATTCAAGTGCAATGCCGTGCTCCGCGCGGGTGGCGCCAACCAACTGACCCTGCGGGCGAGGAAGTCGAGTTGGCACAGCAGGACCAGAGGGCGCCAAAGTCGTGCTGGCCACACGGGTTCCGAAATCAACCGGGCATCCGCGGCCGGAAGCGGCCGGACGATCACTTCGCGGGCGCGTTTTTTCTTGGCCGCCTTGCCGTTCAGAGGCTTTACTCCCCGTTCGCAAATGAAACCGAAAGCCTACGCCGCCGCCGGCGTTGACATCGATCTGGGCAACCGGGTGAAGTCCACCTTGCCGCAATTGCTCGCCACCACGCATCGGCGCGGGGTGCTCGGCAAAGTCGGCGGGTTCGGCGGGCTGTTCGCCCTCGACACGCGCCAGTACCGCCAGCCGGTCCTAGTGTCGAGCGTCGATGGCGTCGGCACCAAGCTCAAGCTCGCCTTCGCGCTGGACCGCCACGACACCATCGGCCAGGATCTCGTCAACCACTGCGTCAACGACATCGCGGTGCTGGGCGCCGAGCCGCTGTTCTTCCTGGACTACCTGGGCACCGGCCGGTTGGAGCCGCGCGTCTTCACCGAGATCATCCGGGGCTTCGCCCAGGCCTGCGCGGAAAACCACTGCGCGTTGATCGGCGGGGAGACGGCGCAGATGCCCGGTTTCTACGCGCCCGGCGAGTATGACGTGAGCGGCACGATCGTCGGCGTGGTCGAGAAAGACCGGCTCCTGGACGGCGCGCGCACGGTGAAGCCCGGCGACGCGGTCCTCGGCTTGGCGTCGAGCGGCCTCCACACCAACGGTTACTCGCTGGCCCGGAAAATCTTCTTTGAGCAGATGAAGCTCAAGCCGACGAGCCGCGTGGCCGAACTTGGGAACACCATCGGAGACGAACTCCTCAAGGTCCATCGCAGCTACGGCCCGCTGGTGCAGGCACTGCTTGGAAGTTTCAGCAAATCGCCCATCGCCCATCGCCCATCGCCCATTGTCAAAGCCCTCGCCCACATCACCGGCGGTGGATTCCTCGACAATCTGCCGCGCGTGCTGCCGAGGCACTGCGACGTGGTCATCCGCAAGAGCAGTTGGGAGGTGCCGCCCATCTTCCGGCTCCTTGCGGAAAATGGCGGCGTGGCCGAGCGGGAGCTGTACCAGGTCTTCAACATGGGAATTGGCATGACGCTGATCGTCGCGGCCGACCGGGCGGACGCCGTGCTGCGATACATCCGCCGGCGCCGCCAGCCCGCCTGGCTGATCGGCACGGTGGTCAAGGGGGCGGGGCAGGTCCGCCTGGAATAGGCGATCCGCCGCCGATGCCAGCCACGGGCCGGCATTGGACAAGTCCGTCGTCCGACTTCATTTTGATTCCAATGGAAATTGAGATTCTGGGGCCGCAACCGTTCGAACGCGACGCGCAGGGCGCGCTGAAGTCACGCGTGGGGACCGTGTTTCTTCACGGCCGGGCGCTGGTCACGCTGCCCGGTATTCACGCATCGCAGCGGGCGGCGTATGTCGAGCACCTCAACCGCCAGCGCGCGACCGCCGGGTTGCCGGCGCTGACGCCCACCGAGGAGGCGCGCGCGTGGGACAATTCCGCGGACCTGTTTTTTGAAGCCGACACCATCCTGATCCGGCCGGACCCCGCGCACATGGACCTGGCCTTCGAGGCGGACCAACTGCTGCAGGAGTTGGTGTCCAAGCGGCGCATCAAGTTCATGTTCGTGGTCCACGAGGAGGTGCAGCGCGCCATCAAGGAGCGCGGCGAATGCTGGCGCATCAGTTCGCTCCCCCGCTCGCGCGACGGCATGCGGCGGCTGGTCGAGGAATCCAAAGTCGCAATTGGCCAGCGGCCCATCTATTACTACAACCGCGTCAGCGGCACGCGGCATCTGACGTTCGATGAATTTGCGCGCCTGGAACCGTTGGCCGCGCCGGACCTGGCCCGCCAGTTGCAGGAGGTCGCCGACCACGCCCGCACACGCAACCGCCTGGGCAACCCGGAGGTGGATTTCTTTGCGGCCGATTCGCTAAGCTTCGGGGCGCGCGACTTCGCCGGGGTCCGGTTCACCGAACTGCCGGAGGTGGCGTTGCGGGCCCGCTATCACGAACTGAAGTCCCACTTTCAGGCGGCGGTCGATCCGCCGTTCCGCACCGACGACCCGCGCTCGGAGGCCTGGCGCAACCGCATGTTCAGCGCGCTGGTCAGCCAACGGGACGAGACGCTGGCGGAGGAGATCCTGCGCGGACTCAGCCCGGAGTTCTTTCTCCAAATCGAGTGGCTGCCGGGCGGGCGGTTCGAGGAGGGCGAGTTCATTTTTGACCCGATTTTCGAGGAGGCCGACCAACGGCCGAACGACACCGAGCTGCAGAACCTCTGCGACCGCAAGGCGCGCGACTTCATTTTCAACTTCATCCGCGAGTACGGCGACCTGGAGTACGTGAACGTCGGCCGGGTGGCGGAGTCGCTGTCGGTCCGCCCGGACGTCACCGGCCGCCGCGGCGTCTATCTGGCCGAGCTTAAGGTCCGCGCCACGCCCACGCCCATGGTGCGCTTCATTCGCATGCAGAAATGGGGCATTCGCGAGCGCCTCAACGAGGGCAAAGGACTGCTCCCGGCGATGCTGGAGAGCGACGAATATACCGATTACGTGCTCGACCGGCGCCTGGGCTGCCGGCAACTGGGCATGAATGTGCCGCCGCGCGTCACGGTGCGACGGGTCGGCGAGGTTTACACCGGGGCGAACGCCGCGTTCCGCGGGCAATTGATCCGCTCGCCCTACATGGAACGGGACTACATCCCCGGCATCGCCACGGACAAGCTGCCTTCCTGGAAGTACGCCCGGGAGGGCTACGCGCTGCGCGTGGCCCAACTACTCGGCAAGGCGGCCGCCGCGAACGTCATCGTCGGCCGCACCTGGGAAGACGGGGCCAAAGTGGTCTTCGATGACGGCGATGAAGTCGTCGTGGAGGGTGCCGACGGGCTGCCCCAAGAGATGATCGTCGGCGACCACAGCGGGGCTTTCGGCGAATACCAGCGGCCGTTGCTGGAGTATGCCAAGGATTACGCCAAACCGGTGAACTCACGTCTGACGCTCGTCCCCCGGCCGCGTGCGTTCGCCGAGGCGTATCTGGCGGCGTTTCTGGACCAGTTCCTCCGCGTCCAAGGCGACTACCGGAAACGGCGGCGCGCCTTCGACTCGCTGTTCAAACACCGTCCCTACGATCGCGCCGGGAGCTTCGCGTTCCGCTGGGAGTGCGTGCTCCGGCGACTGGACCAAACAGAGGCCGGGGCGCTGGCGGACGCGATCCGTAAACACATCACGGTGCTCAGTAGTGTGGCCGGTTGAAGGCAGAACGTTACCCGGGACATTCCCCAAGCCGGGCACCGCGGGAAACCGGGGAACGCGTCCGCGCTTCGTTCCCCGGACGGCCGCTCCCGGCGCGGCGCCGCGGCTCAGGCGGCGACGAACCGGTCGAGCAGCATGGTCTTGTCCAGCTTGGTCAGGTCCGCCGCGACGTTCTTCTCGATTTTGGCGCGCGCCGGCGCCTCGAGGCCGTCGAGGATTTGGTGGTTGATCTCCTTGCTCGCGGCGAAATAGCAGCCGTCCACGCCCGGGCCGCGGAGCAGGGTGTTCAACCGGTCGGCCAGCCGTCGCACCAGCCGTTTGCGCTGTTCGATCTCGATGTTGTGGCGCTCGCCCACCGCGGTGGCGTTGTTCGGACCGCCTCCTTTGCCAAACCGGCCCGCCAGGTCCGACACCTTGTCGGTCAGCTTCTCGTGGGCGTCGGCGATCTCGACGGCGTGCAGCAACTCCAGCCGCGGACTGCGGCCGAAATCGTGCGGATCGAGCTTGTACGCCTTGAAGGAACCCAGGTCAGTGACCACTACGAGTTTGTTCTTCATAATCTTCCAGCAACTTGGTTACGGCGTCTGGGCCAAGGTTCAGACGCATTTCCTTCGGCCTGATGGCATCGCAACTTAGCATATCCTTCCGCCGCGCGCAGCCGGAGTCAAAACCGCCGGCCGAGGATGAGTTTCACCAGCAGGTCGTCGGTGCTGCGGGTGAGGCCGAAGCCGACACCAAAGTTGAATTCCCATTTCGGTGAGAGGTTGAGGTCGAGGGTGGGGAAGATGGCGTTTTGCTGGTCATTCCAACCGGCGAACTGGGTGATTTCGCCGAGCGAGCTGTAGTATTCCACGCCGAGCGCCACCACTTTGGTCGCGTCGAAACTGACCTTGGCGCTGGGCGCGAACTGCCAGCCGCCGGCGGAGTTCAGCCCGTGGAGGGATTTCTCGAAGGCCGGGTTGACGGCGAGATACCAGCGCCCCAATTGCTTGTCGATGATGGGCCGCAGCTCCCAATCCCAGGTGTCCTCCGAATACGCGCGGCGCTGGTAACCAACCTCGGTGGAGAGGCTGACGCCGACCGGCCAGCGCCATTCGTCCGGGACGCGAACGCGGGGCCGGATGTGGTCGCCGACCCATTGCCAGCCGTGGCCCGGCTGGACGCTGCTGAAGACGTAGAAGCCCGTCTCGAACCACGGCGTGATGCCTTCCGTGATTTCCAGCGTTTCGTGCAACGCGTGGTTCGACGGGAGCACGCCGTTGACCGTCTGGTTCTCTCCGTCGAGGGTGAAGTTGCTGTGCAGCTCGACCATGGTTTGCCCCGGAGGTACCGTGTCGGAGCCGTACACTTGGATCTCGTAATTGTCCTGGGCGCGGCCGGCGAGCGGAACCACGCAGGCGGCGACAACTGCGATCCAGTGGCGGGTGCTTCGCGCCGCAAGAAACCAGATGTGCAGCGGCGATCCGGATCGCCGGAGCCGGAAGGCTTGCCGGCTCAACGCCTCTCGGCGCAAGGGAATCCCGGTTCGCTGTTTACCGAACGCGTTGGCGGATGACATCGGCAGAATGTGTTCCGGGAGGGGGGCGCGATCAACCCTCGCAGCGTCTTGTGCCACCACGGGCCACGCTTTGAAGCCATCTCAGCCGGAGCGATGCAATAAAATGCGGGAGCACGACCGTCACGATCGCCCCCTCGGCGTCTCGCTGACGGGAGGGTAGAGCATCGGCAGCGTCCGATCGGGTTTTCGCTGGTCGGGGGGGGCCGGAGGCCGAAAACGGCGGACGCGACGCCCGCGCCCCCGGCATCGTTCCGGCTCAGAACTGGTCTTCCTTCTCCTTGAAGAGCACGTTGAAGGTCGTGAGCGAGCCGTAGCAGCGGGTGATGTATTGCTGCATCTCGACTTTCTCGGCGTCGGTCAGCTTCTCGTGGGCGTTGATCTTCTGCTCGAGGACGCGCAATTGGTTCCGCACCATGACGATTTTGTGGAAGAAGACTTCCAGCGGCACTTCCTTGGTTTGCAGGGTCGGGTCCGCCGAATGGAGCACCAACCGGCCGCCGTGCCAGCGCGGGAGCAGGTGCTCGACCACGGTGTCGGGCTTTTCCACGCCCATCCGCCGGATCGTGGCTTCGACCGCGCGCTCAAGGAACTGGGCCAGCGGCACGGTCAAACCGCTGACGGCCACCTGCGGCTCGGCCGGCTCCAGGCTGGCGGATTGCGGCTCGACCGTGCGCTGACCGTCCTCGAAACGGATCTCGGCGGTGTGCTCGCCGATCGTCTTGACCGCGCCCACGCCATACTGCGGGTGGCGCACCTTCAGGCCGACGTGCAGTTCCTCGATTTTCATGCGGCGGTTTACTCCGGCCGGCATTCCCATGCAAGGCGCGACTGCGGCCGGCCTTGAATGGCCAACCACAAATGGACTTACAGCTTGGGCGGCGATGGTTTTTTGCGCCCCACTTCGCCCGTCCGCAACGCGCGGATGATCTTCTCCAGTATGCGATCAAACAAGGCGTGGTCTTTCTCCCAGCCGACGAAGTTGGCGGCCACACGGCTCGTGATTTCCGCGTTCGCTTCTTCGGGCGTGTTGCGGTGGCTTTTTATTGAGCGGGATAGAGGTCCAATCCACCCCAATGGAAGAAGATGTCCGATTTGAAACGCTCTTTGGTCCGATAGCCAAAGGCCTTTTTGATCAGCCCTTGGATTTCGCTGCCGTCCCACGCGGACGAGGATTTTGAGGGGGCGGTGGATTATCCGAAGGAAGCGGCGATCCGGTGGCAAAATGAGTTTAAGGATTTTCGTGGGGGTGGGGCAAGATGACGATCGGGTGTCCCGCCGACAGCGATAGGGGTCGGCCACACTTTGGCCTCTTGCGCTTCCGCCTCCCGGACCAACGGGTGCCGCAAGTCGTCGCGTTGCCCGTTCTGCAACGGCCGCACATAAAATCGGTCGAACCCCATCCGGCGCCGGGCTCAGGTCCATCGCCTCAGCGGTTTCGCTTCCGCCGCCCGCAAGCCAGGCCTGGCGGCGTGGCCTCGGCACGCATCCTCATTGACGGCGGCTGCCTGTCGTCACCTTTTGAGACGCGCTTTAAGAAAAGTCGTGCCATCGCCGGCGGCTGGCTTAGCCTGCGCAACCGTGCGCCGCACGAGCAAAGCACCCTCGATCCGCGAACCACGAACCGCGAACCGCGGACTGGACCGCGACGGCCAGCGCGTTCAGAGTCCGGGGTTCCGGGTTCTGGGTTCCGATGCCTCCGCGAAGCAAATCACCGCGCTCGTCGTGCGGCTGCTCGATTGGTTCGCGCGCCACGCCCGCGACCTGCCGTGGCGCCGGACGCGGGATCCTTACGCCATCTGGGTCTCCGAAATCATGCTCCAACAGACGCAGGTCAAGACGGTAGTGCCTTACTGGGAACGTTGGATGCGCGCGTTGCCGACGCTCCGCGCCCTCGCCCAAGCCACACCCGCAACCGTCCACAAGCTCTGGGAAGGACTCGGCTACTACGTCCGCGTGCGCAACCTGCACCGGGCCGCGCAGCAGATCCTCGCCCGGAACGGGGGACAGTTTCCCCAGAACTACGAAGAGGTCCTCGCCCTGCCGGGCATCGGCCGCTACACCGCCGGCGCGATTTGCAGCATCGCCTTCAACCAGCCGACGCCGGTGCTCGACGGCAACGTGGTCCGCGTCCTCGCACGCCTGTTCGGCATCGAAGGCGACCCCCGTGGGCGGAAGGCCAACGCCCGGCTCTGGCATTTGGCCGCGCAGTTCGTCTGGTGCGCCGCGCAACTGGAAGCCGACACCCCGCGCCCAACGCCCCGCGCGACGCCTCCCCTTTCCGACGCGACCCATCACTCCGCTGCCTGCTCGCATCTCAACCAGTCGTTGATGGAGCTCGGTGCCGTGGTCTGCACGCCGCACAAGCCCCAATGTGCCGCCTGCCCGCTGGCCGGGGATTGCGTCGCCCTTCACAACGGCCGCGTTGAGGAATTGCCCGCGCCCCAACCGCGCCGGGCCGCCATCGCGCGGCGCTATGCGGCGTTCATCGTGGAGCGGGGCGGGCGCTTCCTGGTGCGCCAGCGCCCGGCCGGAGTGGTTAATGCCCACCTGTGGGAATTCCCCAACGCCGAGGCCGGAAAGGGAGGCAATGACCTCGCCACGCTGGCGGAAAGGACCTTGGGAACGAAGCCGACCGGGCTCCGTGAGTTGTGCAGCATCCGGCATTCAATCACCCGGCACCGCATCAAGCTGGACGTCTATGTCGCCCTTGTGGAAATGAATCTCCGCCGGCGGTTGGTGTCCGGCCGGTGGATGACGCTCGCGGAGGCGGAGCGGCTCGCGTTCACCAGCGCCCACGGCAAGATTCGGCAGCGCCTGATGGCCCAAGCCGGCGCGGCCCGAACGCGCTCGCGGCGTCGCGGTCTGGCGCGTACCCTGGACGCATGAGACTCGGCCCGCTGTCTTTGGTCGTCTGCATCATCGCACTGTTCCGCGCTTCGTCGGTGACCGCCGCCCGGGCGCCCCGGCCGAACATCCTGTTCATCCTCACCGACGACCTCGGTTACGGCGACGTGGGGGTGTTCTTCCAAAATCTGCGCCGGAAGCAGGATCCGTCCGCGCCGAGCCATTTCACGCCGAAGATCGACACGCTGGCCGCGGAGGGCCTGCAATTGCCGCAGTACTACTGCCCCGCCCCGGTCTGCGCGCCGTCGCGGGCGTCGCTGCTGCTCGGCATGCATCAAGGCCACGCGAACGTGCGCGACAACCAGTTCGACAAGGCGCTCGAGCGCAACCACACGCTCGCCACAGTGCTCCAGGGGGCCGGCTACGCCACGGCCGCCATCGGCAAATGGGGCTTGCAGGGCCAGCCCACGACGGCTCCGCCGGACTGGCCCGCGCATCCGTTGAACCGCGGCTTCGATTACTACTACGGCTACATCCGCCACGTGGACGGCCACGAACATTACCCCAAGGAGGGCCTTTACCGGCAGCCCAAGCAGGTGTGGGAAAACCGGACGGAAGTCTCGGCGGGCCTCGCCCAATGTTACACCGCCGACCTGTGGACGGCCCGCGCCAAGCAGTGGATCGCCGACCATCAGCGCACCAATGCCGCCCAGCCGTTCTTTCTCTACCTCGCCTACGACACGCCCCACGCGGTGCTCGAACTGCCGACGCAAGCCTATCCGCCGGGCGGCGGCCTGCACGGCGGCCTGCAATGGCTCGGCCAGCCGGGCTACATGATTAACACCGCCCGCGGCACGCCCGATTCCTGGTGCCATCCCGATTACGCGAACGCGACTTGGGACGACGACCGCGACCCCGCCACCCCGCGCGTTCCCTGGCCCGACGTTTACAGACGTTACGCCACCGACGTGCGCCGGATTGATGACTGCGTGGGCGACCTGATCCAACTGCTGAAGGACCTGCGGATCGACCGGAACACGCTCATCGTCTTTACCAGCGACAACGGCCCGAGTCGCGAGTCCTATCTCAGGGAAAACTACGAGCCGACGTTTTTCCACAGTTTCGGCCCGTTCGACGGCATCAAGCGCGACTGCTGGGAAGGCGGCATCCGGGTGGGCGCCCTCGCGCGCTGGCCGGGCCACGTGCGGGCCAACCGCGTGAGCGACCTGCCCTGCGCCGCCTGGGACTGGATGCCGACCTTCGCCGAACTGGCGGGCGTGCCCGCGCCGGCGCGCACCGACGGCCAGTCGCTCGTTCCCACGCTCACGGGGAAAGGCACGCAGAGGGCGCCGACGGTTTACATCGAATACTTCGAGGGCAGCAAGACGCCGAACTACGGGGACTTCGCGCCGGCTCGTCGTGGGCGGCTGCGCAAGCAGATGCAGGCCATTCGCGTCGGCGACTTCATCGGCGTGCGTTACAACATCACAAATCACGCGGATGCTTTTGAGATCTACAACATCCTGACCGACCCGGGGCAGACCAATAACGTGGCCGCCAGTCACCCGGATCTCCAGCGGCTGATGCACGACCGCGTCCTCCAAGTGCGCCGGCCGGGCGGTGGCGTGACGCGGCCTTACGACCGCGAACTGGTCCCGGCGGTGCCGCCGCGCGCGGTGAGCAGCAACCACCTCAACGTCGCGGCGTTTCGGGGCGTCTGGCCGTGGCTGCCGGACTTCGAGTCGCTTTCTCCCGTGAAGACGGGTCGGACCACTGGCCTCGACCTTGCCGTGCAGCCGAGCGGGAGGAATTTCGGCCTCCGGTTCACCGGCTACTTCGTCGCGCCGACGGACGGCGATTACACCTTCCACCTCACGGCCGATGCCGGCGCGCAACTGCGCCTGCATGACGCGCTCGTGATTGACGACGATTTCAACCACGACGGTTCCGAGGTCACCGCCTCGATTCGTCTGCAGGCGGGACTGCATCCGTTCCGACTTTTCTACCGGCACAACCGCGGACCGGCGTTGCTGCGTCTCGAATACTCCGGGCCGGGCATTCCCAGACAAGCCGTGACGTCGGCGGCGTTCTGCTGTGATGCGGCGGTTACGAACTAAACTGCGGACCAATGAAGACCCCAACTGGATGCGCTGTGGCGCTCGTGACGGCGCCGGACCTGAAGACCGCCCGCGCCCTCGCCCGCTCGGCGCTGGCGGCCCGGCTGGCGGCCTGCGTCAACCTCGTTCCCGGACTCGAATCGCACTATTGTTGGCAAGGAAAGCGGGAGCGCAGCCGGGAAGTGCTGCTGGTGTTCAAGACCACCGCGTCGCGTCTGCACAAGCTGGAAGCGTGCGTCCGGGCGGGGCATCCCTACGACACGCCGGAGTTCGTCGTGCTACCCATCGCGGGCGGCAGCCGGCGGTATTTGGACTGGCTGACGGCCAGTGTCGCGCCGTCGTGAGGAAAAGGCCGTCTGGTCGAAGGGCGCAACTCCGGCCCGTTGCGCCGCGCTCCGTCTTGCGGTTGCGAAGGTCAGGCCAACGCCGCCGGCCCGTGAGCGGGCAAGGCCCGATCGGGAGTTTCCCCGCGCGGAACGCCGCCGGAACTTGTCAGTTGGCGGCGGCCGAGTCCATCACCTGGAACCCCGCACCCGTCGCGCGCTCCATGCGGGCCACCGCGACCACGTAATCCCGAAGCGCCTGCGCCTGGATGGAGCGCGCCTCGGTGAGCGAAGTCTGGGCGTTGAGCACGTCAAGCTGCGTGGCGGTGCCGGCTTCGGCCCGGGCCGTGGCCAGCCGCAGCGCCTCTTCCGCTTCTTCCTGCACCTTCTGCTGTGCCTCCAGCACCTGCCTGGCTTCCACCAACTGGGAGTAGCGGCTGCGGACCTCCAGTTCGATGCGCCGGGTCGTGTCTTCGAGGTCGTACCGCGCCTTGCCGCGCAGCGCGTTGGCTTCCTCCACTTTGCCCTTGGTGAGCAGGCCGTCGAAAATGTCCCAGCTCATCTGGGCGCCGGCGAGCCAACCGTGGCGCTGATCCGTCAGGTCGGTGGAGAACTGGAAGTTGTGGGCCTCGTATCCGCCAAAGAGCTGGACACGCGGCTTGTAACCCGCCTTGGCGTTGATGACGGCTTCCCCGCGCAGGGCCTCCTCCTTCCGCAGCGCACCCAGCTCGGGGCGCTTCTTCAACGCCTGCTCGATCGCCGCCGGCAGGTCCACCGCCAACGGCGTCGCAGCCAGCTTGTCACTGAGCCGCAGCGGGATGTCTTCCCACACCTCCCGGGGCAGATTGTAGCCCAGCAGGTTGGCGAGATTGTTCTTCGCGATGCGGGAATCATTCTGGGCGCGGATGAGGCGCGGCCGGGCGTTGGCCAATTCGACTTCGGCGCGCAGCACGTTGAAACGGGGCACGGTGCCGGCGTCGAACCGGCGCCGGGTGTCGTCAAGTTCCTTGGCCAGCAGGTTCACGGAAGCCTGCTGCACCTCAATCTGCCGGGCGGCCAGGAGAATGTCGGCGTAGGCCACGCGGACATCGGTGAGCGTGTCGGCGAGGGTGGCCTCGTAGCGAAGCACGGCCTGTTCGTTCAACAACCGCGCGGTGCGCAGGGCCGAGGTCAGCTTGCCACCTTCATAAATCGACTGGACGAGCTGGACGTTTGCCGACCAGGTCTGGTCGGCATAGACGAGCGAAAAGGGCGGCTGTCCGGGGAAGCTCAGGTTGGCCAGTGGGATCACGTCGAGCGAGTTGGGATCCACGGCCTGATAGGAGCTGGCGGCCTGGACTTTCGGGACGACGAGGGCGCGCGTCTGAATCGCCACGCCGGCCGTGGCGGCGAGATCCTTCTTGGCTTTGAGGATGGTGGCGTTGTGCTGCTCCGCCAGGTTGAGCGCCTCCGCCAGCGGAAGCGGCCGCGTCAGCCAATCCGGGAGCGGGCCGGGCGCGTTGGCGTCGGCGTCGGCCAGTCCGCGAGCGCTGGTGAAGGCCAGCAGTGTCAGCATTACCAAGCACTTGGTTTTCATGGGGCAGTTGTCTGAACCAAACCACTTTTGGCGTTTCGCTTTCCGTCGGGCGCTCCGGGAGAGCACGACCGGCGAAAAGCGGTTTCGATGGTTGACGATCTGTGGGCCGGGCGCACGCTTGAATTTGACCTCCACGGAGTGGTTTGGAAACGGCGCTGGCCCGCTTTCCAAACGAACCGCCAAGCCGGTTCCCCCGGAATTGTAATTCACGCCGCGGGCCGGGCAAGCCGCCGTCGTGCCGCCTACGAGTCTCGCACGGTCGCCTCCAACCTCTGCTTCAACTCCGTCACCAGCCGGTCGTGGGCGGCGTTGACCTCCGCATCGGTGAGCGTGCGCTCAGCGTGCCGGTAGGTGAACGCGTACGCCAGGCTCCGCTGGCCCGCCGGGACGTGCCCGCCCCGGAACACGTCGAACAACTCCACGCGCTCCAGGTGGGGGGGCCGGGCTTGCCGGACGGCGGCCAGCACGGCGTCGTGCGTCACGGCCTCCGACACGAACATCGCTACGTCGCGCCGCACCGACGGAAACGGCGGCAGTGGCTTGAACGACTTGGCCGGGTTGCGCCGGGCGATCAACTCGTCGAGGTCCAACTCGGCCAGCAGGACGGCATCGCGCAGGTCATGCTTCCGGGCCAGCGCGGGCAACAACTGGCCCACTTCGCCCAGTTCCCGTTTGCCGCCCAGCAGGACGGCGGCGGACTCCACGAGCGTCGCCGAACTCTCACTGCGCCGGAGATATTGCACGCCGCGCACGCCGAACTGATCGAGAAATTCCTCCAGCAGTCCTTTCACGTCGTGAACGTCGCACTTCGCGCCGCGCTCGCTGCCGCTCCAGAAAGGCGCTGCGCGTTGGCCGGTCAGCGCGATGGCCAGGCGCCGGCCCTCTCTCGGCCGGCCCTGGTGTTCGCGGAACACGCGCCCCAGTTCGAAGAGCGCCAGGTCACGGTTTCCGCGCGCGACGTTGTGGCGCAAAACGGCAAGCAAGCCGGGCAGCAGGCTCGGACGCAGCACGTCCATATCAGAGCTGAGCGGGTTGGCCAGCGCGACCCACTCCGCCTCGTGCTCGGTGCATTCGCTTCTGGCCACGAGGGTCTGGCCTTGCGCCTCGCTCAGCCCCAGGCCGCACAGGATGCGCCGCGCGTCGGCCAGGACGTCGTGAAGCGCATCAAACGAATGCGCGCCGAGCGCGCCGAGCGGCGGCGTGGCGGGCACCTTCTCCAAGCCGTGCAAGCGTTCGATTTCCTCGATCAGGTCCACCTCGCGTTTCAGATCGACGCGCCAGGTGGGGATGCGGAAGGCGCTCGATTCGCCGCTCGGCTTGGTCACCGCGAGGCCGAGGGCGAGCAGGTGCTTTACCTGCTCCGCGGGCGAAATTTCGATGCCGAGAAGTTGGTTGGTTTTGGCGTGGCGGAGCGTGATTTCCTTCGGGGCAATGGGTTGCGGGTAGGCATCCACGACGCCCCCGGCAAGTTGCCCGCCGGCGGTTGCCAGGATGAGCTGGGCGCAGCGTTGGCTCGCCCAGTCCACGATGCCGATGTCCGCGCCCCGCTCGAAGCGGTAACTGGCCTCCGTGCGCAGGCCGAGCGTCTTCGCCGTGCGCCGGATGTTGGCCGGCTGGAAGTAGGCGCTCTCGATCAGCACGTCGGTGGTCTGCTCGTTGATCTCCGTGTTCTGCCCGCCCATGACTCCGGCCAGCGCGATGCCCTTCTGCTCGTCGGCAATGAGCAGCATTTCGCGAGTGAGCGTGTGTTTCTGGCCATCGAGCGTGACGAACCATTCACCATCCCGCGCGCGGCGGATGAGGATCGTTGGGCGGGCCTCCGGCGGGCCGGGTGGCGCGGGCTGGCTGGCGGCGCGATTGGATCGGGCGATGAGGTGATAGTCGAACGCGTGCAGCGGCTGGCCCGTTTCCATCAGCACGTAGTTCGTGACGTCCACGACGTTATTGAGGCTGCGCAGGCCGACTTTCTCGAGCGTCGCCCGGAGCCAGTCCGGACTGGGGCCGACCTTCACGCCCCGGACGACGCGTGCCGAGTAGCGCGGGCAAAGTTCGGCATCCTCAATCCGCACGGCCACCAAGTCCTCACTCCGGACTCCGGATTCTGGACAGCGGACGTCCGGGATTCGCAACGGAGTGCCCGTCACCGCCGCGATCTCACGGGCGATGCCGATGGCGCTGTTGAGGTCGGGCCGATTCGGCGTGACTTCGAGGTCATAGACCACATCGCTGCCGCCCCGGCCGAGGTGCTCGGCGAACGGCTGGCCGACCTGCGCGTCGGCGCGCAGGATCATCAGCCCGTCCGCGTCCTCGGCCAGGCCCAGTTCCTGGGGCGAACACATCATGCCGTGGGATTCGACCCCGCGAATCCGGCCGACCTTGATGGTGAACGGTTGGGTTTCGCCCGGTTTTAACGGCAGCGAGGCGCCCGGCAGGATCAGCGGCACTTTGTCGCCGGGCTGGAAATTCTGCGCGCCGCAGACGATCTGTCGCTCGCCTTGGCCGTCGTTCACGCGACAGACGGAAAGCTTGTCGGCGTTCGGGTGCTTTTCGCGCGTGAGGATCTGGGCGACCACCACGCCCTCAAACTCGCCGCCGAGTTTATGCATGCTCTCGACTTCGAGGCCGAGCATCGTCAGCCGCTCGGCCAGTTCTTCGGGCGGCCAGTTGAAATCGACGTACTGTTTGAGCCAGTTGAGTGTGACTTTCATGCGTGCATTACCAAGCTGCGGACGCGGAAATTAAGCCATGCGGCCACGCAACCCAAGCAATTGTTGGTCGGCGCGGCAGGCGCGGGCGGGTTTGAATTGTGTGCGCGGCTCCGCCATGTTTCTGCCCGTTCACACATGCAAAACCTGGATGAATTGATTAATTGCCGCTCCGAGCAGGGCCGCAAGACGGTCGAGCCGTGCTCGATTATCATCTTTGGCGCCAGCGGCGACCTGACTTCCCGCAAACTGGTGCCGGCGCTCTACCAACTGTTCCGCGAGGGGCAGATGCCGGCCGCCTTCCGGGTCGTCGGCTTCGCGCGGCGCGAGAAAACCGACGCCTCGTGGCGCGTGGAATTGCGGCAGGCGCTGGACCAGTTCTCCCGCACGAAACCGGTGGAGGAGCCGGCGTGGCAGGCGTTCGCGGCGAACCTCTCCTACTGCCAGGGCGATCTGACGGACGCGGCCGCCTACCAGCGGCTGGCGCAAATGCTCGGGTCGTTCAGTGGCGGGGCGCTCCAGCGGAATTTGCTGTGCTACCTCGCCACGCTGCCCAGCCAATTCGGAGCGATCGTCGAGCAATTGCACCAGGCCGGGTTGCTGCACAAAGACTCGCCCGACGGCTGGCAGCGCGTCGTGGTGGAGAAGCCCTTCGGGCACGACCTGGACTCCGCGCGGCGCCTGAACCAGGAGTTGATCCGGTTCGCCCACGAACGGCAAGTGTTTCGCATCGACCACTACCTGGGCAAGGAGACGGTCCAGAACATCATGATGTTCCGGTTTTCCAACGCGATCTTCGAGCGTCTGTGGAACCGCGAGGCGATCGACCACGTGCAGATCACGGTCAGCGAGCAACTCGGCGTCGGCCAGCGCGGCGGTTATTACGAAGAGGCCGGTGCGCTGCGCGACATGGTGCAGAACCATCTGCTGCAGGTGATGTCTCTCGTGGCGATGGAACCGCCCGTCACGCTGGAAGCCGAGTCGATCCGGGACGAAAAGGTCAAATTGCTGAAGTCGATCCGCCCGTTGCGCCCGGAAGACGCGGGCAAGCAAGTCGTGCGCGGCCAATATCGCTCGGGCACCATCGCCGGCGCGCCGGCGCCCGCTTACCGTCAGGAGCCGAAGGTCAATCCGGATTCCACCGTGGAGACGTACGCGGCTTTGAAGCTGTTCGTGGACAACTGGCGCTGGTCCAGCGTGCCGTTTTACCTGCGGACGGGCAAGCGCCTGCCGTTGAGCACCAGCGAGGTGCGCGTCCAGTTCCGGCCGACGCCCAGCGTGCTGTTCGCCGCCCAGTGCAACGGCGGGTTGGCTCCTAACGCGCTCACGCTCCGCCTCCAGCCCAACGAAGGCATCTCGCTCCGCTTCAACGGCAAAGTGCCCGGCCTGAGCCTGGGCGCGCGGCCGGTGCGGATGCATTTCGGTTACGACGCCGAATTCGGCGCCTACACGCCGGAGGCCTACGAACGGTTGTTGCTGGACGCGGTCGCGGGCGACGCCACGCTGTTCATTCGCCACGACGAAGTCGAAACCGCCTGGGGCATCGCCGACTCGATCCGCCACGTCTGGGAAGGCAAGCCGCTGTCGGATGGCGAGTTCTACGCCGCGGGCACCTGGGGGCCGGTCGCCGCCGATGAACTGCTGGCGCAGAGCGGTCACGCGTGGCGGAATCCACAGCCGATCAAATGAGTCGCTCCGCCTCCGTTTCCTCGCGCCCAACGCGACTTTTGCCGTCGCCTAAACCGCGCTTGTGAGTGCCACGAATTTGCTGCGCTTCCCCGACGCGGCCGCCTTGGCCACGGCTGCCGCGCGGGATTGGCTCGCCCAGGTCGAAGCCGTAAACCGTCGCGGGGCCCGCCACTTGGTCGCGCTTTCCGGCGGACGCATTGCCCGGGACTTCTTTGCCGCCACCGTCGCGGCGGCGGGCGTCCAAGGCGTCTTGTTTGCCTCCGCGCACTTTTTCTGGGCCGACGAGCGGTGCGTGCCGCCGGACGATCTCGAGAGCAACTTTGGAATGGCACGCGAACTTCTGCTGGGTCCGCTCGGCGTTCAGGATGAAGCCGTGCATCGCATTCCGGGCGAGCTGGACAGCGGGGATGCAGCGGCGGCGGCGGCGGCCGATTTGTGTCGCCGCGCGCCGGTGAACGCCGCCGGCCAACCGGTACTGGACCTCGTGATCCTGGGGATGGGCGAGGACGGCCACGTGGCTTCGTTGTTCCCGGGCGAGCCGCCCGATCGATTGCCTTTGCCATTGGTCTATCGTGCTGTCATTGGCCCCAAACCCCCGCCGCGCCGCGTGACACTCGGCTATCCTGCCATTGCCGCCGCCAGTCAGGTCTGGGTTCTTGTTTCCGGGCGAGGGAAGGAGGCCGCCTTAGCAAAATCGCTGACCTCCTCAGGCCAAACGCCGCTGGCGAGGGTCCTGCAAAGCCGTTCCAGCACCCGGATTTACACGGACATTCGCCTCGAGGGAGAATTCTTTGAACAAAATGCCGCGGCCGGTGTCTGATTATTCGAACGGACTGAAAGAATTCGCGGTTCGTTTTGGGGTTGGTATAGAGGTTTTACTTGCGGCGGGGTTGAACCGCGAACGAGGGAAGAGTTGGCTCCGCCGCGCTTCTGAGCGCCTGGGTGAAGGCGTTTAAACCTCATCACCACGGGGCCAGAGCTTCGGCTCTGGCCCCTGTTTTTAGTTCGGCGTTGTCTGGCCGCAACGGGCAGACTATGCTGGTCCCCATGAAACACCAGCTCGACTTCGAAAAGCCGATTTTGGAACTCGTCGCCAAGCTGGAAGACCTGAAGAAACATCCGGAAAAGAACGCGGTGGACGTCAGCTTTGCTGACGAAATCCGCCGCATGGAGGAGAAGCTGGCCGCGACCCGCCGGCATGTCTTCTCCAACCTCACGGCTTGGCAGCGCGTCCAACTCGCGCGTCACCCGCTGCGGCCTTTCACGCTGGACTACCTCAAGCGCGCGTTCACCGATTTCAGCGAACTCCACGGCGACCGGCTCTTTGCCGACGACCGCGCCATGGTGGGCGGATTTGCCCGGATTGAAGACCAGCGGGTGATGGTGATCGGCACGCAAAAGGGCCGCGAAACCAAGGAAAACATCCTGCGGAATTTCGGCTCTGCCCATCCGGAGGGCTATCGCAAGGCACTGCGGTTGATGCGGCTGGCAAATCAGTTCGGCCTGCCGATCATCACGTTGATCGACACTGCGGGCGCCTATCCCGGCGTCGGCGCCGAGGAGCGTCACATCGCGGAGGCCATCGCCGTGAACCTGCGGGAGATGGTGTTGCTCGATGTGCCCATCATCGCCGTGGTGATCGGCGAAGGCGGTTCCGGCGGTGCGCTGGGCATCGGGGTGGCCGACCGCGTGCTCATTCTGGAAAATGCCTATTATTCCGTCATCAGCCCCGAAGGTTGCGCCGCAATTCTCTGGAAAGATCGGTCGGCGGCGGCCAAGGCCGCGGAAGCGCTGAAGATCACCGCCAAAGAATTGAAGGCCTTGCGGCTGGTGGACGAAATCGTGCCGGAACCGCTGGGCGGCGCGCACAACGACCACCCGGCTGCCGCCACAAAGCTCAAAGAGCACCTGCTGAAGCACCTCGGGGAACTGCAAAAGCTGGATCCCGCCGACCGGCTTCGGCAGCGGTACGACAAATATCGCGCGATGGGGCATTTTCTCGAAAAGCAGCCAGCTACGACGTGAAGGCCGGGGCAGGCCGGCAGGTTGTCCTCGTCTCGCGATCCGTATTCTGGCTGGGCCGCGGGTTGGAGTGCCAGACCGGTCGCCCGACCACTTCGCGGGCATCAATATGCGAGAACCTGAAAATCTAGGAAACATTGTGCTCTACCCGCTGACCTTTCATCCCATTTTTAAAGAGCGCGTCTGGGGCGGGCGCAGCCTGGAGACCCTTTACCGCAAGCCGTTGCCGCCGGGACGGCCCATCGGCGAGTCCTGGGAAATCGCCGACCGTCCCGGCGAGGCCAGCGTGATCCAGAACGGCCCGCTGGCGGGCAAAGATCTGCACTGGCTCATGGAACACCGTGCCGATGAAGTCCTCGGCTCCGCACGCTCGCAAAGCGGCCGGTTTCCTCTGCTGGTCAAAATCCTCGATGCCGCGGAGCAGCTCTCCCTGCAGGTGCATCCGCCGGCCCGCGTCGCCGCCGTGCTGGGCGGCGAACCCAAAACGGAAATGTGGTTTATCGCCCACGCGTCGCCGGACGCGGAATTGTTCGTCGGGCTCAAGCGCGGTGTCACTCGAGCGGAGTTTGAGCGGCGAATTCGCGCCGGCACCGTGGCCGAATGCTTCCACCGGCTGGCCGTGCGGCCCGGCGACGCGATGTTTCTGCCCAGCGGGCGCGTCCATGCCATCGGCGCCGGCAACGTCATCTTCGAGATCCAGCAGAACTCCGACACCACATACCGCGTGTTCGATTGGAACCGCGTGGACCGCGACGGCCAGGCGCGCGAGTTGCACGTTGCTCAGTCCCTGACCAGCATCGACTTCGATGACTTCGAACCTTCGCTGATCCCAAGCCGGACGGAATGCCACGCGGCCGGCGGCATCCGCCGGCTCGTGGACGATCCGCTCTTCCGGGTGGACCACACCTCGATGGAGGCCGCCCGCAGTTTGGCCCTCACCCAACCGGCCTGCGCCATTCTCGGCGTGCTGGAGGGACACATCCGCGTGGACGGAGCCGGGCAAGCGGTGGAACTGGCCGCCGGCCAGTTCTGCTTGGTTCCCGCCCATGTGGCCGACGCGACGCTGCGCTCCTTGACGGCCGCCAGTTTCCTCCGGGTCCAGCCGGGTTGACGGCCGTCCTTGAGACTTCCAGCGCGGACGGCGTCCGTCCACTGGCGGCGGCCGGCAGGCAAAGTGGTTTGGGTTGGTCCTTGACCCAGGCGCGCCTTTGGCTAATCGTGACGTGGTCATCCAATTGAACTCCATGAACTCAAGAATCACCCGGCGCTGGCTGCTCCTGAGCCTGATCGGCCTCGGCCTGTGCTCGTTCGCGTTGCCCAACCGGGGCGCGGAGGGAGCGAAGAAAATCAACGTCCTACTCGTCACCGGCGACGACGTGATGCCGGCCCACAACTGGCGGGAAGTGTCCCAGGCGATCCGCGAGGTGCTCCTCGCCACCGGCAAGTTCGACGTGCGCCTGTGCGAAGATGCCGGCGTGCTGGACTCGACCACCAGCCTGGCGCGCTACGACGTGATCTTCCTCCACCTGTACAACGCCAAGACGCCCACCCTGTCGGCCGGCGCCAAGGAAAACCTGCTCAACTTCGTGAAGGGCGGGAAGGGGTTCGTGGTGTCGCACCTGTCGAGCGCGTCGTTCAAGGAGTGGGGCGAGTTCGGCAACCTGTGCGGACGTTACTGGGTCATGGGGAAGTCCGGCCACGGCCAGCGGAGCCCCTTCAAGGCACGGGTCGTGAACCACGACCATCCCATCACCAAGGGACTGGAGGACTTCACGGCGGACGACGAACTTTACGCCAAGCTGCTGGGCGACGCCCCCATCAACGTCCTGGTGCAGGCCGATTCCGACTGGAGCCACCGCACCGAGCCGCTGGCGTTCACTCGCGAATACGGCCAGGGCCGGGTCTTCCACGAAACGTTCGGGCATGACGCCAGGGCCGTCCACAATCCGACGGTGGAGAAACTCATCCAACGCGGCTGCGAGTGGGCCGCGACCGGCAAAGTCGAATAAACAAGCGCCGTGTCTCTCACGCCGATCCGGCACGCGCCAGACGCCGCCAGATTTTCGAATATGGATGCCATCATCACGGAGGAGAGTTTTCTCGACTTCAAGTGTCCGTCTTGCGGCAACCCGGTGTCCTTTCCGCAGGATACCGCCGGCCATGTCCAGGAGTGCCCCAATTGTACGGAGAGTGTCATCGTGCCCGACGACGGCAGTGAGGCCGGCCGGCCGCTGCCGTTTCCCCTGGCCACGCCGCGGCTGGTGCTGCGGAGATTCCAGCCGGGTGACTGGAAAGACCTGCTCGAAATCGTCTCTGACGAGGAGATGTTTCGTTACGGCGAAGGCCGGCCGCTGGGCGAGGAGGAGGTCCTGGGCTGGCTCGAAACGGATCGGCACGTGAAGCTGACCACGGCCAACCAGCCCTTTTACCTGGGAATCCAGCTCCCGGACGGCGGCAAGCTCGTCGGCTACGCCACGTTGAGTTTCGCCGAACCGCAACGGCTCCAAGCCGAGCTTCGCGTCACCGTGGGGCGGGGCCGCCAGCGGACGGGATTGGCGACGGAGGCGGTCGCGGTGCTGCTCAGCTTTTGCTTCGACGGGATCGCGTTGCACCGGGTGACGGCCCGCTGCGACCCGCGAAATCTCGCCGCCGGCCGCGTGTGCGACAAGGTGGGCCTGCGGCGGGAAGGCGTCTTCCAGCAAGACCATTTGCTGAATGGCGAGTGGGCCGATACCGCATGGTACGCGATGCTGAACGAGGAGTATCGGGCCGCGGACAACGCTGCTGCGCCGCCGGGCGCGGCCTGAGAGCGTGTCTGAAAATTCGTTTTCTGAGGCATTGGACAGTTTTTGTCCCAGGCGACCAGCGAAGCTGGTCGGATGCAAAACTTGTTGTATCCGACGGATTTGAGTGATGAGCAATGGACTCTGTTGCAATTGGTTCTGCCGCCGCGCCCCACGGGCCGACGACGCGGCCGCCCCCCCGGCCGATTTGCGCCGGATTTGCAACGCCTTGCTCTATTGGGTCCGGGCGGGCTGCGCGTGGCGTCTGTTGCCGCGGGACTTTGGCCGGTGGAAGACCGTTTACCATTACTTCTGGCTTTGGAGCCAGCAGGGCCATTGGGACGTCATTCACGACGTGCTGCGCGGCCAAGTGCGGGCGCCGGCTGGCAAACGGAGCCAACCCACCGCCGCGATTGTGGATAGCCAGACGGTGCGTTCGGCGGACCAAGCGGGGGAGCGTGGCTTCGACGCGGCCAAGAAAACCAAAGGGATCAAGCGGCATCTTTTGGTGGACACGTTGGGGCTGCTGCTGGCGGTCTGCGTCACACCAGCCGACGTGCCCGAACGGGCCGACGCCCGCCGCTTGCTGGATGGCGCGCTGGCCGCGCTTCGCTGGCTGCGCTGTCTTGTGGGCCGACCAAGGCTACGGCGGCGAGGCCTTGGCGGCGTGGGTGGCCGCCCACCGCAAAACGGGCACGCTGCATTTGGACGTCGTGCCACGAGATAAAAGCCAGCGCGGTTTTGCCACCTTGCCCAAACGCTGGATTGTCGAACGGACGTTCGGGGGGGTTATGAAACACCGCCGCCTCGTGCGCCCCTATGAAGTCCAGCCTTCCCACGCCGAAGCTTGGCTCCGCATCAGCATGATTGGACTCATGCTTCGCCGACTGGCCTAGCCATGAGTAAAATACTTGTTCTCTACTACTCCACCTATGGCCACGTCGAAACGATGGCCAACGCCGTTGCCGAAGGCGCACGGACGGTCCCCGGGATTGCGGTCACGCTCAAGCGCGTGCCCGAAACCATGCCGCCCGAAGTCGCCAAACAAGCTGGCGCGAAACTCAATCAAACTGCCCCCGTGGCTTCGCCCGGCGAATTGGCCGATTACGACGCCATCATCTTCGGCACGCCGACACGCTTCGGCAACATGGCGGCGCAGATGCGCAGTTTTCTTGATCAAACCGGCGGCCTGTGGGTCAAAGGCGCGCTCGTCGGCAAGGTCGCCAGCGTTTTTGCCAGCACCGGCACCGGCGGAGGCAACGAATCCACCATCCTCACTTTCATCCCGACCCTGCTGCATCACGGCATGATTTATGTCGGCCTGCCTTACGCCTGCCCGGAATTGGCCGACATCAGCGAGCTTAAAGGCGGCAGCCCTTACGGTGCGGCCACCATTGCCGGCGCGGACGGCTCGCGCCAGCCCAGCGCCAAGGAACTCGCCA
>JAJXZI010000244.1 GCA_021780115.1 bacterium
GCTGTGGCCAGTTTTGGACCGAGCCCGGTCGCCGCCGTCTCATGGCGCTCGAAGTCGCCCGCCGCAACCATGACTGGTCCCAAGTCTGGCAGCTAAATTAAGAACAGTGTCAAGATGCACCCTCGCGGCGCGAAGATCAGTTCTGGCGTTGCGTTCCTCCCGCGGGGGCGATAGCCTCAGCCGATGTTGATGAGTGTCCGTGCTGCCCAGCGCGCCCGGCCGTCGCCGCCTTGGCGCCGCGGCGGGAACGTCCCCGCGGCCGGCGCTGGCTGCCCCGTCGGGGTGGCCAGCCGGCCGGCCACAACAAGAATATCCCCGTTTGATCCGCTATGAATAGGGGATTTGAAATTGTACGTGCGCTGCTGATTTACGGCCTTTGCGTGCCTTTCGCCATTCTGCTGGGCTATTCAATCCCAAACGCTGGGAGCGATTACACCTCGCTCTACGTCGTCCTGCTGCTGGTGCTGCTGTTGCTCATGCCGTTTTTGCTGCGCTGGCATCACCCCCTGTTGGTCCTGAGCTGGAACCTGGCCGCGGTGGTTTTTTTCATGCCCGGCCGGCCGGACCTCTGGCTGGTCATGGCGGCGCTGAGCCTCGTCATGTCGCTGGTGGAACGGATGATCAACCGGCAGGCGGAATTTCTGTTCGTGCCATCCCTCACCTGGCCGTTGGTCTTCATCGCGCTTGTCGTGGTGGTGACGGCCCGGCTGACGGGCGGGCTGGGCTTCATGGCCTTCGGCGGCAGCTTGGTGGGCGGACGGAAATACGTGTGGCTGCTGGGCGCCATTTTGGGCTACTTCGCCCTGGCGGCGCATCGGATTCCCGCCGAGAGCGCCTCCTGGTATGTCTCCGGCTTTTTCCTGGGGAGTGTCACGCGGGCCATCGGCAACATGGTCAGCGTGGTGAACCCCTCCTTGTACTTCATCTTCTTGATCTTCCCGCCGTTGAACTGGATTGGAGGATCAGTGGCCCCCGGCGAGGCGTCCGAGCGCATCGAGGGCCTGGCGCCCGCCTGCGTCGGGTTGGTTTCGTACCTGTTGGCGCGGCATGGAATCAAGGGGGTGTTCGCGATCAACAAGCCGTGGCGGGTGGTGCTGCTCGTGGGGTTTGTGGCCTTGGGCATGCTCGGCGGCTATCGGACGGTGGCGATCCTCATCCTGCTGCTCCTCCTGATTCAGTTCTGGCTGGAAGGGCTGTGGCGCACGCGGCTCCTACCGGCGTTCGTTTTGGCCGCGATCCTGGGCGGCTCGCTGATTCTCGGCTTCCTGCCCCAGATGCCCTTCGCCATCCAGCGCTCGCTGGCCTTCCTGCCGCTGGACGTCGCTCCCGCGGTGCGGGTGGACGTGGGCATTTCCACCGACTGGCGGCTGCGCATGTGGAGCGCCCTGCTCCCGGAGGTCCCGCACTACCTGCTCTTGGGCAAGGGCCTGGGCGTCAGCGCCTCCGACATGAGCATGGCCCAAGCCGACATGCGGCTGGGTTTCGAAGAGGACTACTATGCGTTGATGCTGAGCGGCGACTTCCACAGCGGCCCGCTCTCGGTGATCATCTCGTTCGGAATCTGGGGGCTGATCGGCTTCGTCTGGTTTTTGGCCGCCGCGACCCGGCTGCTGTATCGCAACTACCGGTACGGCGACGAGGCATTGAAGAACATCAACACGTTCCTGCTCGCCTCGTTCATCGCCCAGGCGCTCGTCTTCGTCTTCATTTTCGGCAGCTTCCATTTCGAGCTCCTGAAATTCACCGGCCTCGCGGGCCTGAGCGTCGCCCTCAACGGCGGCATGTGCGCCAAGCCGGTGGCGACGCCGGTGGTGGAGGAACCCCAGCCGGCGCCTTTCAGCACCATCCTGCCCAAACCACTCTTGGGCCGGTAACTCCCCGCGGCGCGGCGCCGGGCCGGGACCGGGATTTCCCCGGGCCGGCCGCCGGCGGCGGAGAATCGTCCGATGAACATTGCCGATCCGGTTCCTTGCCTGATTGATTACCGCGCCTCGCGGAGGCGCGCTTCGGAGCGCGGGTCTGCGACCCGCAGCATCCTGGGCAGTGGCCGCCCGCCGCGGCCTACAAAGCCGCGTGCCGTCCGCACTGCCGGGTTCATGGCCTCAATCCGCGGCGCCTCTTGGTCGCGGAGGCTCTCCCCCCGCTGGGGGAAAAGGCCGGGTGAGAATTCCCCGAACTATTCGCGCCTTGAACCCCTGAACCGGGTAGGGACGGCGCGCTGCGCCGTCCGCGCCCGGGCACAGTCGCGGGCGCAACGCGCCCGGCTGGAGGCACGCCCCGGCGCTTCGCTGGGCGAAGGGGACATCGCAGCGCGATGTCTCTACCACAACGAGGTTCATGGGGAGGGGGTGCTGGTTCCACCAGCGTTCCGACAGAATGGGTACCAAACGCCGGCAGAAACCGCATCCGCCAGCGCCGGAGGAGGGTGAACGCTCTGGCCTGATGCGCTTCTCCGTCATCACTCCCAGCTTCCGCGCCTCCGCCTGGTTGAAACTATGCATCGCCTCGGTGGCCGACCAGGGGGTCGAGGTGGAACACATCGTGCAGGACGCGGGCTCGGACGACGGCACCCTCGACTGGCTGCCGCATGATCCGCGGGTCCGCGCCTTCGTGGAACCCGACCAGGGGATGTACGACGCGATCAATCGCGGATTGCGGCGGGCCGGCGGCGAGGTGCTGGCGTACCTCAACTGCGACGAGCAATACCTGCCGGGCGCGTTGCCGGCGGTCCTTGAATTCTTTGACCGTCACCCGGAAATCGAGGTGTTGTTCGGAGACGTGGTGGTCGTGGACGAACAAGGCGACTACCTATTCCATCGCAAGGTGCAGGTGCCTCGGCTGTATCACACCTGGGTGAGGAGCCTAAGCACGTTGTCCTGCGGCATGTTCTTCCGTCGCCGCCTGATCGCCGAACAAGGATTGTTCTTCGATCCGCGCCTGCGAGCCAGCGGCGACGGTGAATGGATGGTGCGGCTCCTCCAGCGGCGCACCCGCATGGCCACACTGGGCGTTTTCACCTCCGCCTTCACCCGCACTGGCACCAACTTGGGCGCCAGCGCCTCGGCCCGGCGCGAGGCGGACCAGTTGCGGCGAACCGCGCCGCGCTGGGCGCAAGCCGGCCGACTCCTGATCGTGCTGCATCACCGCCTGCGGCGGCTGGCGGGAGGGATGTACGCTCAAAAACCGTTCAATTACGCGATCTACAGCCGGCGAAGTCCGGATCGGCGGGAAAGCCACCAGGTCAATCGTCCAAGGTTCCGCCCCAGACCCTGAAAGGTGCGGCCGGGAGCGTCGGTGTCCAACCGGCCATTCTGAATGGTTCGAACCGCCCCAGACGGGCGCAGCGAGGAAACCTGGAAGTGCCCGCTTGCCAGCGCGGGCGGATTCGATTAGAAGCCCCGCAGTCGCGGACGCAACCAGCACCCCAGCCTCCGCGAAAACAAACGCATGAGTGTCGCCTTGGTCACCGGCGCGGCCGGATTGATTGGCTCGGAAACCTGCAGGCGCTTCCACGCCGAGGGCTTCGACGTGGTCGGCATTGACAACGACCTTCGCGCGAAATTCTTTGGCGCCGAGGCCTCCACCGCCCGGACCCGCGCGCAACTCCAGGCGACGCTGCCGCGCTATCGCCACGAAGACCTCGACATCCGCGCCGCCGACCGGATTGACGCCCTGTTCGCCCGCCTGGGCCGGGCCATCCAGGTAATCGTCCACACCGCCGCGCAACCGTCGCACGACTGGGCCGCCCGCGAGCCGCTGACCGATTTCGGCGTCAACGCGCTGGGCACGCTGCACCTGCTCGAGGCCGCGCGCCGGCATTGTCCGGAGGCGGTCTTCCTGTTCACCAGCACCAACAAGGTGTACGGCGACACGCCCAACCGGCTGCCGCTCGTCGAACAGGAGACGCGTTGGGAAATCGAGGCCTCGCATCGGTTCTTTCCCGGCATCGACGAGAGCATGTCGATCGACCAGACCAAGCACTCCTTGTTCGGCGCGAGCAAGGTGGCCGCCGACGTGCTGGTGCAGGAATACGGCCGCTACTTCGGCCTCAAGACGGCGTGCTTCCGCGGCGGCTGTCTCGCCGGCCCGGCCCACGCCGGCACCGAGTTGCACGGTTTTCTGGCCTACCTGATGAAATGCACCGTCGTCGGCGCGCCCTACCGCGTGTTCGGCTACCAGGGCAAGCAGGTGCGCGACAACATCCACAGCCACGACCTAGTGGCGGCATTCTGGGAATTCTTTCGCGCCCCGCGCTGCGGCGAGGTCTATAACCTGGGCGGCAGCCGCCACTCCAACTGCTCCATGCTCGAAGCGATCCGCCTGTGCGAAGAACTCAGCGGGCGGAAGTTGAACTGGACCTACGTGGAGGACAACCGGATTGGCGACCACATCTGGTACATCAGCGACGTGCGGCGGTTCCAGTCGCATTATCCGGCGTGGCGTTACCGCTACGGCCTGCGCGAAATCCTGGCGGAAATCCACGCCGCGTGCGCCGGCTGAACCACTGCCGCGTGGCTCGTGACCCATGCGTTGGCACTGCTTGCGTCTGTTCCCGTGGCTGGACACCCGCGCCCGGTTCGTGGCCACGACGCCGCCGCGCGCCACGCTGCTGGACCTCGGTTCGTCCGACGGCGAAACGCTGGGTCATTTCGCCGAGCTGCGCCCGGACCTGCGGCTCTTCGCCAGCGACGCCGCCGGGCAACCCGATCGTTACCCCGCCGGCTGCCAGTTCCACCGCGCCGATTTCGAGCGCGACCGCCTGCCGTGGGCCGATGGCTCGATGGACGCGATCACCTGCCTGCACCTGATCGAGCATCTGAATGACGGGTCGCTCCTGCTCCGCGAGGCGGCGCGGCTGCTCACGCCGGGCGGGCGCATTTATTTCGAGACGCCGCATCCCAAGTCGCTCACGCTCTCCAGCCCGCGCGGCGCGGCGGCCGGGACGTTCACGCTGAACTTTTATGACGACGCCACTCACGTGCGGCCGGTGCCCGTCGGCCTGCTGGCTCAGTGGGTCCGCGACGCCGGTCTGCGGGTGACCGGCAGCGGCATTTCGCGCAACTGGCTCTTTGCCGCCGCTTACCCGTTCTACGCCCTGCTCCCCGCGAGCCGGCAGAAATTCACCGCCCGGGTCCACTGGCTCGGCTGGTCGGCGTGGCTTGCCGCCGCCCGCCCCGCGTGAAAACGAAGTTGCTGGTCGTCGAGTTGTGGGGCGTGGGCGACCTCGCCATCGCCACGCCCTTCCTCCAGGCCGCGAGCGAGCAATACGAGGTGACGTTGCTGGCCAAACCTTACGCGCTGGATATGCAGCGCCGTTTCTGGCCGGCGGTGAGGGTCGTCCCCTGCGTGGTGCCCTGGACCGCCTTCCAGCGCAAATACCGGCTGTTAACCTGGCCTTGGGGAAACATCTTCCGGCTCTGGCGGGCCCTGCGGCGGGAACGTTTCGATGTCGCGCTTTCGGCCCGCTGGGATCCGCGCGACCACCTCTTGCTCCGCTTGGTGGGCGCGCGGGAGCGGATCGGCTTTGCCCGGATGGGCAGCGCGGTCTTTCTGTCGCGCGCCCTGGCCCGCCCGGAGCCGGCGGCGCACCGCTGCGAGCACTGGCGGGCGCTGGCCGGGGCGCTGCGGTTGCCCGTGCCGCCGCGCGCCGAAATTCCGGTGCCGGCGCCGCGGGGCGGGCCGATCCTGGTCCATACCGGGGCGGGCCAGGCCGTACGGGTGTGGCCGCTGGAACGCTACCGCGACTTGGTGCGGCGGCTGCGCGCCCGCCACTGGCCGGTCGAAGTGGCCTGCGATCCGGACCAACGCGACTGGTGGCTGCGGGCCGGTGAGGGCGTGGTGGCCACGCCGCGCACGGTCGGGGAACTGCTGGCGCTGGTGGACCGCGCCGGCGCCTTCCTCGGCAACGATTCCGGCCCGGGACATCTGGCCGCCTTTTGCGGCGTGCCCACGCTCACGATTTTCGGCCCGCAGTTGGCGGAGTGGTTCATGCCGCTGCACCCCCAGGCGCAAGCGATCGAAGGCAAGCCCTGCCCCTACAAGCCGTGCTCGGATTACTGCCGGTTCAAGGAGCCGTATTGCCTGACGCGGCTGACGGTGGAGGAAGTCGCGGCCC
The DNA here is from genome assembly GCA_021780115.1 of bacterium. Lineage (GTDB taxonomy): Bacteria > Verrucomicrobiota > Verrucomicrobiia > Limisphaerales > JAJXZI01 > JAJXZI01. The sequence continues at coordinate 6,116 of JAJXZI010000244.1, forward strand.
GGGCCGAGGTCTTCGTGGCGGGCCTTGCCGGCGTTCGCGGGGCGGCTCCGCCCGCCGACCCGCCGTGACGGCGGCTCCCTTGTTGCCGGTCAGCGCGGCTTCCCGCCCAACTGGCGCAGCGCCTCCGCCGCGGCTTGCGGGTGCTGGCGCTGGACGGCCCCGGCAATTTTCCTCACCGCCAGTTCGGCCTCGGCGTGGGCGCTCGCATTCGGCAACTGCTCCAACGCGAGCTTCAGCGCGTCGGGGTCCGCCGCGCCGGCCAGCGCGCCCAGCACCAATTTGCGATCTTCGCCGGTTTGGGCGCGGGCGAAGAGCTGGCGATAGCGCGCGATCAGTTCGGCGCTGACGTTCGCGTTCTGTTCCTCGGCCAGCCGCGCCAGCGCGCGCAGGCAGAGGGCGCGATGGGCCGGATCCTCGCTGCGGTCGTGTTCCGCCACCAATGCGTCCCACGCCTCCGCGTCCGGCCATTCGGCCAGCGCCCGCACCGCGGCGTCCCGGAGGCGCGGGTTGGCCTCGGCACAGCCGGCCTTCACGGCTTCGAGGGCTTGGGAGCCGGCACAGGCCGGCAGCAGCCGCAGCAGCGAGCACCGGGCTTCGAGGTCCGAAGCCCGGGCCAGCGCGGAGCAAACCATTTCTGAACGGCGATTCGCGTCCGGCAGCGCCGTGATGAGCCGGGCCACCGCGCTCTCGGCGTCGCCGCGGGCGTCGTCGGCCCGCAAGCGCGCCAGCCTGTCGAGCAGGGAGGGGAGCTGGTCCGCGGACGCCAGTCTGCCGAGCGCCTGAAAGGCCGCTTTGGCCGTCGCCCCGTCGGGGCTGTCGGCCTCGGCCAGCAACGCGCTCACCGCGTCACGGCACCCGCGCCGTGCCAGGGCTGAAATGACGTAGCTTCTGGCGGCGAGCGATGGCGTCTTCAGTTCCTCGAGGAGCGCCCGGTCGGTTTGTGGACCGCCGCGCAGTTGGGTCAGAGCCGTTTCCACGGCCTGCCGCTCCTCCGCCGTTTCCGCTCGGGCCAACGCCCGGCACAGCGCGGGCACCGAGCGGGCATCACCCAACCGGGCCTCGGCGGCGAGGGCCGCCCCTCGCACCGCTGGATCCGTGGCGGCGAGCTGGGACTGGATGGCGGCGTGCGCGGCGGCGTCACCCCGGTCGGCCAGCGCCAGGAGGAGCCACACCTGTTCCTGGGGCGGGAGCATCGGCAGGTCCGCGGCGAACCGGGCGGACGCCCCGGGCGAGCGCAGATGGCTGATCGCGGCGAGGGCCACAGGCGTGAGCACGGCGTCGCGGCTCGTGAGGGTTTGCCGGATGCGCCGCTCGCCGCCGTCCTGGTCCAGACGGAGCAATCCCCCGAAAGCGCCCCGGCGAAGATCATTGGGCTGGTCGGGTGGGAGATAGCGCTCGTAGATCGCCGCGGCGCCAGTGCGGTCGCCGCTCGCCGCGAGCTTTTCGGCGGCCGTGAAGCTGGCTTCGGCGACGGCGCGGGCCTGGGCGGGAATACCCTCCGTGCGCAGCAGGGCGAGGGCTTGGCACGCCGGCTTGTCCGCGATGTTCCCCAACGCGGCGATGGCGGCGCGGGCGACCGCGGCATCCGGATCGCGGGCCAGTGGCGCAAGCTGGCGGACCGACCGGTCATCGCGGCGGGCGCCGAGGGCTTCGATGATCTGCGCTTGAGCCGGGCCGCGCGCCGCGGGCAGCGCATCCCGCAGGATTTCCACCGCCTTGGCGGACGGCAAGGCACTGAGCGCGTAGCAGGCGATGCCCGCGGTTTCGCCACTCTGCAACAACCCGGCCAGCGTCGCCAGCGAGCGATCTGATCCGATGACGGCCAACTGAAGGCAGGCGAAGCGGCGGGCTTCGTAGGTGGCATCGCCCGCGATGAGCCGGTCCAAGCCCGTCTCGATGTTTGCGCGCAAGGCCGGCTGGGAGGCGGATTGCCGGACGAGGTCTTCGATCCCGCGCAGCGGCGCCAGGCTCGTGCCCAATTCGTATGTCGCGGCCTGGCTCAGGAGCCGGGCAAGGTCCGCCGGATCGGGCGCGGGCTCCAGCGCCGCCAGCGCCGTCCAGAGCGAGAGAAGAGGAACCAGCAGCGCCGCGACCATCAGGCGCTGGGAAGTGTGAAATCGGCTGGGCGGTTTCATAAAGGAATCAGCAAGGAAGGCGGTCGAAGCGGGTGTTGGTCAAAAGCGCCACGGCGCGCGTGGGTCGCGGCGGATCATCCGATTGGCGTCCGGGTCGTCAAAGCGTTCCTTGACGGGATCCCATCTTAATCGGCGGCCCAGCCGCAGGCTGAGGTTCATCGCCTGGACGATGGTCATCGCGCGGTGGGCGACTTCCGGGTGGCAGGTCGTCGGACGCCGGCTGCGGATGGAGTCGAGAAAATTGCGGATGTGCGCGCTGGCGTTGGCCCAACCGACGCCGCCGGTCGGCTTAAAACCGAGGATGGACTTCGGCTCGGCTTTGACTTCGTCGGTCGCGTCGTCCACTTGGATCCAGCCTTCATCGCCGAGGTATTTGATGTAGCGGTCATTGAATTCGCGCCGCTGGTAGATGACGCCGCGCACGCCGTTGGCGTAGCGGCAGGTGCCGGTCGCGGTGATCGGCGTGTCGCTGCAGTACTGGGCCGGGTCGGGGAATACGCCGGTGGCCTCGAACTCGACTGGCCCGGTGTCGTCCGTCCCGAGGACCCACTGCATTTGATCGGTGTAATGGCAGCCCATGTCGGCGAGCATGCCGTCGGCCGTGTCCCAGAAGTACTGCCAGTTGTTGACCCAGCCGGGCACAAACGGTTTCCAGGGCGCCTGGCCCAGCCAGAGGTCGTAGTTCCAACCTTTGGGTACCGGCTCCGCCTTGCCGTGCGGAATGGCCGGACCGGTCCAGACCTGCATCTCGACGGTTTGCAGCCGGCCGATCTTGCCTTGCCGGACCATCTCCCGCGCGAAGGCGTAGGAGCCGGTCGAGCGCCGCTGCGTGCCGGCCTGATAAATCGTGCCGCAGCGGCGGCACGTCTCCACCAGCGCCCGGCCCTCGGCGAGACACAGACTGATGGGCTTCTCGCCATAGACGTCCTTGCCCGCCCGCGTGGCGTAGATGGAGGCCAGGCCGTTCCAGCGGTTCCCCGTGGCGGCGACGACCGCGTCAATGTCCGGGCGCGCCAGCAGGTCGCGGAAGTCCGGATGCATCTGGCAATCCTGGTTGCCGTAATAGCCATCCATCATTTCCTTGGCGGCCCGGAGCCGGTCGTCGCGGCAATCGCTCACGGCCAGGAAGTGGGTGTCCGGCCACGCGAGGAAATTGGGCAGGAGATCCCGGGCGCGCGGCCCAATGCCGATTGCGCCGAAGGCGATGCGGTTGCTGGGCGCCGTCCCTCCATCGCGGCCCAGCACGGCCGCGGGGAGGATGGAAGGGAAACCGATGACGATCCCCGTGGCCGCGATGCGGCGCAGGAAATCCCGACGGGCAACCAGTCTGTTCATGGCGTGGGCTCCGGTTGATGGCGCGCTGGGACGGCACATGGTAAATGGCGTCTTGCGTGCGGGGTGATACCACTGGCGCGCCGTTCTTCAAAGCGAATTTGCGTGGGCATGCGCCGCGCCTTACATCCGCCGGGTGGGCGGGCTTGCTTCGGTCCCGGCAAATTGCTACACCGCGCCCGATGTCCGCCGTCACCGACTATTTGGCTGCCGTCCGAGCGAATCTCGCGCAGGGGCAAGCCACCGAGCACACCCACCGGCCGGCCCTCCAGGCGCTGATCAAATCTGTTGTCGGCGCCTTTCGTGAAACCACTCGCCGGATGGCGGACATTGACCGCGCGGTCCCCCGGTTGGCCATTGGTTTAAGACTTCAGCTTCCCTCGGTGAAACTCCATCCTCCCGTCATGCAACACGAGACGAAAAGCATCCGCTCCCTCGCGGCCGCACTGGCGCTGGTGTGCTCCGGCGCGAGCCTCGCATCGGCCGAAAACTGGCCGCACTGGCGCGGGCCGTTCTTTAATGGCGCCACCACCGAGACCGGCCTGCCCACCGATTTCTCGAAGACCAACGGCGTGAAATGGGTCGCCGCCCTGCCCGGCCCCTCCGCTTCCACGCCGATCGTCTGGGGCGAACACGTCTTCGTCAGCTCCACCGACCGCGCCAACAAGAGCCACGTGGCGCTGGCGCTGGATCGCCAAACGGGCAAGGTCCTCTGGCGGGCCGAGGTCGGCGTCGGCTATGGCTGGGGCGACAACAGCAACTTCGCTTCGCCGTCGCCCGCCACCGATGGCCAGCGCGCAATCTTCCTCTACGGCAACGGCGACCTGGCGGCGTTCGATTTCCGCGGCAAGCAAGTCTGGGCGCGCAACCTCCAGAAGGATTACGGCGAATTCGCTTACAACTGGACCTACGGCGCCAGCCCGACGCTTTTCGCGGGCCGGCTCTACGTGCAGGTGCTTCAGCGCGACGTGCCGGTCCACGGGCGTGGCCGGGCCGACGCGCCGATTGATTCCTTTCTGCTGGCGCTGGACCCGGCGACCGGCCGCGAACTGTGGCGCCAGGTCCGGCCTTCCGACGCCAACGCCGAGTCGCACGAAGCCTACAGCACGCCGCTGCCATTCGCGGCAGGCGACCACACCGAGATGCTGGTCACCGGCGGCGACTGCATCACCGGCCACGACCCGGCGACCGGCAAGGAACTGTGGCGCTGGGGCACGTGGGACCCGGGGCGCATCAGCCATTGGCGGCTCGTGGTTTCGCCGGTCGCGGCGGACGGTGTGGGGCTGGTCTGCGCGCCCAAGGGCGGGTCGGTGTACGCCGTCAAACTGGGCTTGCACGGCGCGTTGGACGATGCCTGCCTGGCGTGGAAAAGCGAGCCGAAGGACGCCTCGAGCGACGTCGCCACACCGTTGTTCTACCAAGGCCGCTTCTACGTCCTCAACGGAGAACGGCGCCGGTTGGCGCGCCTCGAGCCGGCCACCGGCCAGGTGGACTGGACCGGCGACTTTGAGCCACGGTCCAAGATCGAGTCCTCCCCCGTCGGCGCCGACGGTAAAATCTATTTCCAGAACTTCCGCGGCGACGTGTTCGTGGTGGCGGCCGGCGCGCAGTTCAAACTGCTCAACGTGGTCCCGATGGGCGACGAAGGAGACGACCAAATCCGCTCCAGCATCGTGGTGTCCCAGGGCGATCTGTTCATCCGGACGAACAGCAAACTGTATTGCGTGGGCCGGTGACGGCCGCCCCGCCGCCGGTTCTACCGCCGCGGCACGCCCCGCGGTCTGCGGTGGGGCGAGGCTCCGGCCGAGCCCCACACTTCCGCCCAGAATCAGGTCTCCGCGGGAGGGATTTCTCTTTCTCAATTTTGCCACTTGCGCCACTTGCGGGCACTGCATCACCGGCGAGCGCCACACCAAAAAGAGCAGTCGCCCGTATCACTACCACCGCTGTTCCCACAAGAACAAGCAACCCCATCCCGCTGACCCCAACTTGGTCCGGGAGGAGAAATTCGCCGAGGAAGTGAAACGGAACGCGGCCCTGGTGGCAATTCCAGACGGCTGGAAAGAGAAATTCCTCGCCAAAATCGAGCTGTGGCAGGATGACGAGTGCGCAAGCACGGCAACGGCGCGTTAACCGCGTTAAATCCGAGCTTGCTACCCTCAAATCGAAGATCGACAGGCCCAACACCGCCTTTACAGAGGGCGGGCTTGAGCTTTCCGAATTCAAGGAACTGAAGGACCCCTTGATCGTCCCAAAGGCCCTTCTGGAGCGGCACTTAACCAAAGCCGAGGCAAAGGGGGCCAGCCCGATTGAACCCCTAAAAAACCTCGTTTTAGAGGCAAATCAGGCCCAAAAATGGGTTTTGGATAGCAACTGGTTAGAAATGAAGTCATTCCTGCAAAGAGTCGGATTGGACCGCCTTGTTCGCTCTCAGACGCTAACCGTTTCCTTAAAAAAACGCTGGAGTTCATTGGCTGAAACCAAGGTCGCTGCACAACGCGCTGCGACCGAATCCGAACGTAATTCAATATGGTGGAGGCGGGGGGAGTTGAACCCCCGTCCCTGACAGATGCACCAGCCGCGACTACATGCTTAGTCCGCAGAGAGGTTCAGCCGCCGGATAATCTGCGGACCCCAATCCGACGGCCCAGTCCGCATGGAATTTTCTCGGTCGCCGGCGCGCGGTCTCCGCCGTCAACCATGCCTGCTATGGCGTTCAGCCGGCGTAGCAGGTGTCCACCGGTGAACGTCGCAGCACTTAGGCCGCGAGAGCTAATTCTTGGTTAGCTGTTTTGTTTTGATGCGATGATTTACGAGGCCAACGCATCGTCCTCGGCATGCCGCCTCCGGCGTCTCTTCCAGGTCGAAACCAGTACGCCCCCCCCAAAAACACCAGCAGGATGGGTCATTTGAACGGCCACGTCAAGCGGCGGAGGACCGTTCGCTCAGTCCAAATGTAGTTGGCCCCGCCGCTCCACCGGAGCGTGCGACCCCCTGCCTCCGAACGCCGACAGGCGGATCCGCGGTTGGCCCGAGCCACCACCTGGGGGGTGTTGGCGCCAGGCCGCCGGCCGCCGGCCAAAAAGAATGTAACCGGAACGAGCCGGCGGTTGTCTTAACGACGCAATTAGCATTAAGATTCTCAAAAAACATGATGAAATACGCCTCCGCCATCATTGTGGGCCTGGCCGCGGCCGCTTGGCCGTCCGCGGCCGCCGTGGACCTGAGCAAACTGCCGCCGCCCGCCCAGCAGCAGGGCGTCACGTACGCCAAGGACATCCGCCCGATTTTTGAGGCGTCCTGTTTCCGGTGCCACGGCGCCGAACGGCCGAAGGCTGGTCTGCGCTTGGACAGTTTGGATGCCGTGCTCAAGGGCAGCAAGGACGGCAAGGTCATCCTTCCGGGCCAGAGTGAGAAGAGTCCCCTGATCATCGCGGTGGCTCGCTTGGACGCGGAAAAGGCGATGCCACCGAACCCCCGGCGGGGCGGCTTCCGCGGCGGGCCCGTCGGTCCCCCCAATGGTCCGCCGCCCGGCGTTGGCGACGCGCGCCCACCGGAGGCGCGCGACGGGGGTGGGTTCCCGCCGCCCGGCGGCCCGCCGGGAGGAATGGGCCCCATGCCCAAGCCATTGAGTGCCGAACAGGTCGGATTGATCCGCGCCTGGGTGGACCAAGGCGCCAAGTAATCGCCACGTCGCTGCGCGTCCTCGCGGTAGCGGCGTGTGGATCTGGGGTGCCCCGGACGACGACCCGCCCGCGGGCAAAGCGTCTGGCCCGGCGTTGGGTAGGCGGTGCCGTTTCTGGCAGCCGCCTCACTGGGCGAATCCACCGCCAGCACTTCGGGGTTTCGTGGAAGATCGGTTCCGCCGGTCCCCACGGCTCAAGGACCGTGGCACACGGCACCGGGAACTCAATGCGCAGTCTGCGCGCCAGGCGGCCGGGAAGAAACAGGACGGTGGGTTGGCGGTCAAGCGGCGCTGAGGCAATAGCCGGGACCGCCCCGTGTACGTTCGTTTCCGTTTCGCCCGCAGATTGACACGCTGCAACCGCCTGACCACTCTGCATCCATGCACCAGCGCCCATTCCCATTTTCCGGTATGAACCCACCGCCCCGCCGCGCCGTTCCGGGCCGATGGCTTCGCCTCCTGGCCGTCGTCCTGTTGGCCATTCATAGTTCCGCCGCGCGGGCGGACTGGCCCCAGTTTCGCGGGCCGCAGGGCGATGGACGCGCCTCGGCTCCGGGCGACACCCGTCTCGCCGGTTTCCCGCTGCACTGGAGCGAGACGAACAACGTCAGGTGGAAGACGGAGATTCCCTACCGCGGCTGGTCCACGCCGGTGGTGATGGGCGGCCAGGTCTGGGTGACCACGGCCACGGAGGACGGCCATGACTTTTACGCCATCGGTCTGGACGCGGACACCGGCAAGATTCTTTTCAACGAGAAGTTGTTCCACAGCGACAACCCGGAACCGCTGGGCAACGGCGCTTCGATGAATTGTTACGCCACGCCGTCGCCGCTGATCGAGCCGGGCCGGGTGTATGTCCATTTCGGCCGGTTTGGAACGGCGTGCCTGGACACAGCCACCGGGAAGGTGCTCTGGAAGCGGGAAGACATCCAGTGCCGGCATTACCGCGGCCCGTCGTCGTCGCTGGCGCAGTTTGGCCATCTCCTCATCCTCACCATGGACGGCGTGGATGTGCAATATCTCATCGCCCTCGACAAGCAAACCGGCCGGACGGTGTGGAAGACGGATCGCTCGGTGGCGTGGAACGATGAGAACGTGCCGGGGCCGATGGCGCGGGACGGCGATTTGCGCAAGGCGCACAGCACGCCGTTGATCGTCACCAATGCCGCGGGCCCGCTGATGCTCAGTTCCGGAGCCAAGGCCGCGTATGGCTACGACCCGCAGACCGGGCGCGAACTGTGGAAGGTGCAATACAACGATTGGTCCGTGGCACCTCTGCCGCTGTTCGATCGCGGCATCGCTTTTATCACCACCGGGCTGACCAAGGCGGAACTCTGGGCCGTGAAGACCGACGGACACGGCGACGTGACCGACACCGGCGTCCTGTGGAAATACAAGACGAGGGTGGGCAAATACTCCTCGCCGCTGCTCGTCGATGGCCGGATTTACACGGTGGCGGAGGAGGGCTTCCTCACCTGCCTCGATGCCGCGACCGGGCAACCGGTCTGGACCGACCGGATCGCCGGACGCTACGCGGCTTCACCGATTTACGCGGACGGTCGGCTCTATTTCTTCAACCAGCAAGGCCTGGCCACCGTGGTCAAGCCGGGGCCGATGTTCGAAGTCCTGGCCACTAACACGCTCGCCAACGGCTTCATGGCCTCGCCGGCGGCGTCAGGGAAGGCGCTGTATTTGCGCACTAAGACGCATCTCTACCGCGTGGAAACCGCGGCGTCTGAGGCCAAGTGAGCAGAAGCCGCGGCGTCGGCTGAGTAAAACGAAAAGCGAGGCTGGATGGCTCCAGCCTCGCTCGTGCCTTTCGGTTCCTTCGACGGCGATCTCGGATCAATAGTCGCCCATGTCACCCATGCCGCCGCCGCCGTGGGGCGGGCCGCCGGCGGGTTTCTTCTCCTTCTCCGGGATCTCGGTGATGAGACACTCGGTGGTCAGGAGCAACCCGGCGATGGACGCGGCGTTCTGCAGCGCGGTGCGGGTGACCTTCTTCGG
>JAJXZI010000029.1 GCA_021780115.1 bacterium
GAGTGTGGGGAAGGAGGCATGTTCCTGTGCATTTTGCCGAGACGCTGGTTGCGCGGTTGGTTTCGGAAAGCAAATGGAACGGGGCCGGAATGGCCAGGAGTGCCCAAAGGCCGAGGCAAAAACGTTGGCGAAGACAGGGCGATCTTTTGGAACTGGGCGGTGGAACGTCCGCCCGAAGGGCCATGCGGCTTTGAGCCGCTCCACCTCCTTCAAGCCTCCGGCTTTGCCGGAGGTCGCTGACTTAGTGCCCCGAACCCTGTGACCGCCGGTGCGGAGAACCTGTGATCGGTGGCGCATGGCTTCGGTCTGGCCGTCGGCACGCGGGCGTGGAGTCGAGGGGGAATGGAGCGCCTAAACTCAAAAAGGGGTGTTACCCGAGCCGGAGCCAGACAGGGATCCGGTAGCTCAATAAGGGGGTTACCCCATGGCCCCAAGTCTTGAGAACGAAGGAAGCCGGGGGCCAACGCCAGTCCGGCCTCCCTCGCTCCCGTTTCTTGGGGGGACTTTTTCTGGCTCATCGCACCGGCCGCGTCAAGGTTTGGATGCGCGGCGCACCGCTTCGATCTCTTTCAACTGCCGGTCCACTTGCCGCCGCACCGCAAACGGGTTCAAGGCCGCCTTCTCCGCCCGCAGCCGTGCCTTGGTGGCTGGCTTGACTTCGGCGCAGGCCAGCACGCGGGCCAGTGGCGCACCGTTTGGCGGCCCCCGCGCTCCTTCTTCTCCAGCTTCATCGTGGGCAGGAAGTAGTTGAGCCACTGGTCCAGCGTGCCCCGGCACAGGGCGTTGATCAGGGGCCACACCTCGGGGTGATCGTAGCGCTCGTAGCCGAACCCCAGCCGCACGTTTGTGTCGTTCTTCTGCTCGATGGGGGCCGGGTCGTTCTTGCGATAGGGACGGGAGCGGGTGAAGGCCACGGGCGGCGTCTGCGCGGCGCAGTAGCGCAACAACGGGTGGTTGACGAACTCGCCGCCGCGGTCGCTGTCCAGCCCCGCGCAGGGGGAAGGGCAGGCGGGCCGCCAGGTCGTCCCTGGACCCGCAAACACTGGTTTCGCTGCGGTTGGGCAGGCCGCGCAACACGCTCCCGGTGGTGGGGACGTCCACCGCGTCGAACCTCCAGCCGTGGCGGTCGCGGTCGTCCAGCGTGCCGCCGCACCAGGCCACGGTGGCCATCTCCAGGAAGCCCGGCGCGTTTTCCGCCCACTCGGTGCGGATGGGAATCTCGGCGCGCAGCCGACGGCCGGGGCGGGTGGCGGCCTTGCGGTGATAGCCGAAGAGTTCGACCCGTTCGTCGCGGATTTTGGCCTTGGGGACCTGGCCGGCGCGGGCGTAGCGGTCCCGCTGGCGGGCCAGCACTTCTGGTCGCGTGATTTCGCTCATCTGGGTGCTCATAGCTCGGTAACACCCCTTTTGAGTCAACGGGGGCGGCCCCAGCCGCCCCACAGCCCCTCTCCGGTAACAATCTTTTTGAGTCAAATCGCTACACGACAATTCGCAAAGAAAGCATTGCCACGCTAGAGTTACCGCCGACACAATCCGCGATCAGCCTGATGAGCACTGTCACATTGAATCCGCCGCTGGCCGCCGCCCCCGCGTCCGCGCCCGCCGCCCATTTTTCCCCGCCGGTCCGGCCGGCGAAGAAGTCGGCGTGGCAACTGTTCCGCGAGGTGCTTGACCATGGCGGCCCCGGTTACTTGCAGTTTGCCATCACGAACATCTGCAACGCGGACTGCGGCTTTTGCGGCTTCGCCCGCTCGCAATTTGACCCCAAGGCGCGGCGGAGCGTCACCCTTCAGGAGGCGCGCGACGTGGTGGACATCAGCGTGCGCAACCACATTGGCTACCTGCTGTTCGTCGGCGGCGAGCCGATGGTCCACCGCGACTTGCGGGCCATGACGCGGTACGCGGCGGAGCGCGGCATTCATCCGATGATCTGCACCAACGGCGGCCTGTGGACCGAGGAAAACATGCGCGGCCTGGCCAGCGACGGCCTGAGCAGCGTCATCATGTCCATTGACGCCCACGACGTGGCCAAGCACGAGAAGAACCGCGGGCTGCCCGAGGTCTGCCGAAAGATTAAACGCGCCAACGAGTTCTTCCAGGCGGCCGGCATCCAGACGACCGCGAGCATCACGGCGAGCCGGTTGATTGACGATTACGAGCGGCTGCCGGATTTCCTGGAATCGCTCGGGTTTCGGAGTTGCACCTTCAGCTATCCGCTGACGGCGCTGGGATCTAGCTACCTCAGCTTCAGCGACAGCGGCTTGGTGAACTACTCGAAGGACGAACTCCTGCAGGTGTTCGAGAAAATCAAACAACTCAAGCGCACGAGCGGTTTCCCGGTGGTCAACCCGAGGGAGTCGCTCACCGAAATGCAGCGCCACCTGCGGGGCGAACGGGAGCGGTTCGGCTGCCTGGGCGGGCACAAGTACTTCTACCTCGACTGGCACCTGAAGCTCTACCGCTGCCACTTCTGGGAGACGCCGATGTGCAGCATTTACGAGTTCGACCCATCCAAGTTGATTCGCGACGGCTGCACGCGCTGCATGATCGACTGCTACCGCGACCCGAGCGTGCTGCAATTCGCGGCGATCAGCGCCAGCGACGCGTGGCGCAACTTACGGCGGGGCAAACTCGCCGATGCGGCAAAGAATCTCTTTGACTCCCGCAACCTGACCTCGCTCCAGGCGGTCTGGGAAGAGCGGAAATGGATTGGCGGCGTTTAGCCCGCCCGGTTCCCGCACCGCGCTATCGCAGGCGCAACAACACGCCACCGTGCCGGGCGACGCTGGCCTGGAACTCCCGGCTGAACTTGCCGAGATCCTTCTGCCGCCAGAGATCGCGCACCGTCTTGCGGCCGTGGAGGCCCAAGTCAGACCACTGGGCGGTGACGGTCGTCGGCATCTCGCCTTGGTTGAACAGGCCCACGGCCTTGCTGCCGTCCGCCAGGTCTTTGATCATAAGGAAGGTGTCTTCCGTGAGGCGGACCACTCGCGCGCACTGTCCGAGGGGATCCTGGTCCACGTCGATGACCTCGGGATTGCAGAGCACGTTGAGCGTGAAGTCATCCAGCCGGCCCATGTCGCCGCTGTAAAAGAGCGGTGACGCCATCAGGCACCACAGCGACATGAAGGCGTATTGCTCGTTCGGCGTAAGCGGACACCGCATCGGCTCGCCCATGCCGCGCGCGTTGCCGATGTAGCCGATTTGGATGTAGTCGGGGTCATTCCAACTGCCGGGCTTCGACCAGGCGCGATGTTCCGCGTTCTTTAGCGCCACCGGGAAAATGCGGTTCAGCTCAAAGCCCAGGTCGCCCGCGGTGCGCCAGCAATGGCCGCCGACTTCCGCGCCCCATTCCCAGACGTCACCCATGCCGTACTGGCAGAGGTTGAACACGATATCGCGCGGCTGCTGCTTCAGCAGGTCGCCCATCAGGCGGTACGGCTTTTTCAGCGCGGGCAGACTATGATCGCCCTTCACCACACTGTCGTACGAGCACCAGTCGTATTTCAGAAAATCGAAGCCCCAATCGGCGAACTGCCGCGCGTCCTGCGCCTCGTGCTCGTAGCTGCCGGCGAATCCGCCGCAAGTGAATGGGCCGGGCGAGGTGTAGATGCCCGCCTTCAGGCCCTGGGCGTGGATGTAATCCGTGAGCGCCTTCATGTCGGGAAAGTGCCGGTTCGGAAGGATGTTGCCCTGCTCGTCACGCAAGGGGCCGACCCGCAACGGGTCGTTGTTCTTCGGCGCGTTCATCCAACAGTCATCAATATCCACGTATTGGTACCCCACGTCCGCCATGCCGCTGCGCACCATCACGTCGGCGGCCTGGCGCATGAGGCCG
>JAJXZI010000008.1 GCA_021780115.1 bacterium
ACGTGGTAGGTCGGCGTCAGGACCATCTTTTCCTGGTCCGTCAGGATCATCGCCTGGAGGACGTTGACTGTCTGGGCGATGTTGGCCATGCGCACGCGGTCGGCGTGCTGGTTGAAGATGTTTAACGTGATGCCGGCGACCAGCGCGTCGCGCAGCGAGTTCTGCTGGTAGAGGAAACCGGGATTGGTGCCCGGCTCGACGGCGTGCCAGGCGCCCCATTCATCGACGATCAGCGCCACGCGCTTTTCCGGGTCGAAGCGATCCATCACTTCGGCGTGGCGGGTGAGCAATTCATCCATCCGCAGCGCGCTGCGGAGCAGCCAGAACCAGTCGCCCTCCTCGAATTGCGTCGCCGAGCGGCTTGTTCGCCCGGTCCCGCAATAGTAGTGAAGCGACAAACCATTCATCCGGCGACCCGCTTCGCGCATCAGAACCTCAGTCCACCGGATGTCCCCGCCGTTGGCGCCGCAGGCGATGCGGAAGACGCGGTTGCCGGGATAGTTTTTGACGAACGTGTTGTAGCGGCGGAACTGGTCCGCGTAAAACTCCGGCGTCATATTCCCGCCGCAGCCCCAGCTCTCGTTGCCGACGCCGAAGTACGGCAGCTTCCACGGCTGCTCGCGGCCGTTTTTGCGACGCAGGTTGGCCATGGGCGACTGGGCGTCGGAGGTCACGTATTCCACCCACTCCATCATTTCCTGCACGGTGCCGCTGCCGACGTTGCCGCAGAAATAGGGATCGCAGCCCAGTTGCGCGCACAGGTCCATGAATTCGTGCGTGCCGAAATGGTTGTTTTCCACCACGCCGCCCCAGTGGGTGTTGATCATGGCCGGCCGCTGGTCGCGCGGGCCGATGCCGTCCTTCCAGTGATACTCGTCGGCGAAACAGCCGCCCGGCCAGCGCAGCACCGGAATCTTGATCTTGCGCAGCGCGGCGACGACGTCGTTGCGGATACCGCGGGTGTTGGGGATCGGGCTGTCTTCGCCGACCCAGTAGCCGCCGTAGATGCAGTGGCCCAGATGCTCGGAGAAATGGCCGTAGATGTTGCGGTTGATGGTCGGTCCGGGTTGGTCGGCGTGGATGATCAGATGGTTGCGGGTGGGCGCTGGGGTGTCGCCCTCCGCCGCGGAACAGGAAGCCGCGGCGAAAAAGGCGACGCCCACCGACAACGCCCCGGCGACCGCCACCCGCCAGAGATCCTCATGACGACGGCCGGGCCGCGTGAACGCAAAATTTTGGCCGGAAAGCCCAACGGCGGGAATGCGGGTGATCTTCATGCCGACTTTCTTAACGAACTTCCGGAAGTCCGCGCAAGCGAAATGAGCGGCCCGGCTCCCGCAAGGGATCCTACCTGGCTGGGGGCGCGGTCTCCTGGTGCGCGGAATCGAAGCGCACGTGCGCCAGAGAGTGTCCGTCCGGGGTGCGCAGCCGGGCGCACGCGGCCCAGCCGCCTTCGCCTTGGGTGATCTTGAGCAGCAGGCGATTCCAGCCGGCTTGGAGCGTCACCGGGACTTTGTCCTGGCCGGCGACCAAGCCGCGGTCGGCGTTGTTGGCGTGGACGACGGCGCCGTTGAGCCAGGCCTTCACGCCGTCATCGCTGCCCAATTCCAGCCGCGCCGGCTGCGTCTGGTCGGAGTGGATCCAGGTGCGCAGGTAGGCGGCGCGCTGCGTGCCGCCGAGGGCGGACATCAGATCCACAATCGGCGGCGCGCCTTGGGCAGTGATCGGGCGCCAAACCGTGGACTTGTCTCCCGTCTCCGGCGAGAACGGCACGTCGAAAATTTCCTTCGCGCTCTTGCCGTTTTCCAAGAACGGTCCCGCCAACTGCCAGGCGGTGACGAAGTCCTCGTTTTTCTGCAGCGATTCGAGAACGGTGTTCGCCTGTTGCCGGACGGTGGCGTTTTGCGAGACGGCGAGCACGGTTTCGATCGTCTGACGCGCGAGGTCGCCATGCACCGCGGCCAGCGGGCCGGCGATCTTCACCGCCGCCATGGCCGCTTCTTCTCTGACCGATTCGTCCTTGAGATAAGGCGTGACGAGCGCCAGGGCTTGCGGGTCGCTCACCGTGGCGAGCAGCGACAACGCCTGCCGGACCTCGTCGGTGCCCCGCGCCTGCTGCATCACCTGCCTGCAAAGGTCCCAGGTTTGGGCGGGCGTCCGTCCGCTCTCCAGGCCCATCAGCCGGACCAAGCCGCGCAGCAGCAGGATGCGCTGCGTCGGATCCTGGCTGCTGCGGAAGACGTCCAGCAGCGCTTGGGTCGCGGCCGGGTTGGGCCAATCCGCCAGCGCGCGGACGGCGGCGGCGCGCACCACGCCGCTGGGATCCTGCAAGGCGCTTTGCACGGCCGTGAGCGCCGGCGCGTTGCCGATGCCGGCCAGCACCCGCAACAGCGAACAGCGCACCGGCTCCGGCGGCCCTTCGCGCAAAGCGGCCAGGACCGGTTCGGCTGGTCGGGCTTCCTCGGTAATCCGGCGGGACACTTCCGTCACCGCCGCCTCGGCCGCCTCGCGGACCGCATCCGTCTGGACGCGCCCCAGCAGCTTCAGCAACTCCGGCACGCTGGCGGCGTCGGCCAACTGGCCCAGCGCCTTGAAGGACTCGATGGAAACCCGCTCGTCTGGGTCCGCCGCCGTCCGCGTCAACGCGGGCACCGCACTGACCGCCTGGCGATCGGCCAGCACCCGGATCAGGGCGGCGCGCAGCCCCGGCGCGTCCTCGAGCTTCCGGGCAATGGCCTCATCCGTGCCTTCGCCGCCGAGCGTGCGCAGGCTGTTCAGCGCCGCCTGGCTTTCAGCGGGACTGCCGCCGGCGGCGGAGGAAACCAGCAGGTTGACCACCGAAGCGTCGCCGAGTTTCCCCAGCGCCTCCAGGGCGGCGATCTTGACCGGAGCCTCCGCGCTCTTCGCGGCGGCGGTGACCGCCGGGAGCGCCGCGGCGTCGCCGCGATTCGCCAGCGCGCCGAGCAGAACGACTTGATCCGGCGGCGGCAGCGTCGGCAGTTCGGCGGCGAACTGGCGCGTCGCCTCGTGCCCCGGCAGCCTTTGCACGCAACCGATGGCCGCGCGTTTGACCAGCGGCTCGGCGTCGCGCAGGCTGGAGAGGGCGAACCGGACTCCTTCCGCGCCGCTGGCGGTGGCCAGGCCGCGCAGGGCGGCGGCGCGGATACTGGCGGGCTGACCCTTTTGGAACAACTCCCAGTAAAGCGGCATCGCCCGCTCGCCCTCGTTCTGGGCGACCAGTCCCTCGGCGCACGCCAGGTAGGCCTCCGCCACGGCGAGATGAAGATCCCCAGTGGTCGTCGGCAACATGCGCTGCAACAACCTGGCCGCCTCGGCGCCGCCGATGCGGCCCAGCGCCGCCGCCGCGGCTGTGGCCACGGCGCGGTCGGCGCCGTTCAGCGACCGGCCCAGTGGCCGGACGGCCGCCCGGTCGCGGCGAAAACCCAGCGTGTTGATGATGCCGACTTGCGTCGGGCCGCGGGTGCGGTCCAAGGCGCGGCGCAGGGCCGCGTCCACGGCGCGGTCCGGGATCGCTCCCAAGGCATAGCGGGCCATGTCCGAGAGTTGGTCGTCCGTCAACAGCTTCGCGAGGACCGGCACCTGCCGGGCCGTGCCGATGATTGCGAGTTGCCGGCAGACGAATTGTTTGGCCTCGTAACTCGCGTCGGTTTCGAGGATGGCCGCCAGGCTTTCGGCCAATTTCTGCCGCGCGCTCAAATCGCTCGCGTTGGCCGTGACGGTGGCGACCATTCGCTCCACGTTCGTCAGCGGCGCCGGGTCGCGCCCATAACTGAATTGGCGCAACTGCGTCAGGACTTCATCCTCGCCGGCCGCCGGGGCACCGAAGGCGGAGACGATCAGGCAAGCGACGGCAGGGAGGAGGAATCGGAGGTGGTTTCGGGTGGTTTTCATGCGGTGATTCGATTCTCCGGTTCACACGCGCCACGGGCTGCGCATTTGCCGGAAGCGCATCCGGTTCGCCTCCGCATCGTTGACGAACTCCTCCTTGGCCGGGTCCCAGCGGAGCGGCCGGCCCAATTCGTAAGCGATGTTTCCCAGGTGACAGACGGTGATGGAGCCGCAGGCGACGTCGATGTTCGCGCCCGGTTGGCCGCGCGAGCGGACGGCGTTCATGAAGTCCGTGTGGTGGTTGTCCGCCGCGTGGAGATGGATTTCGTTGGGCTTGAGCTTCACTTGGGCCAGGTGCTCCGGCCAGGTGCGCAAGGCGTAGCGCCACACGGCCACCTTGCCGGTCGTGCCGGTGAACATCACGCCGTTGTCCACGCCGGCTTCGCGCTGGAGCCGCTGCGGGTCGCGGATCATGTGCGCGCCGCTGGCATAGCGGTAGGTCAGCACCGGGAACTCCTTGCCGTCCGGCGGAATGATTTCCACCGGGCCGCTGCCGTCCATGCCGAGGCCCCACTGGGCGATGTCGAAATGGTGCGCGCCCCAGTTGGTCATTTCGCCGCCGGAGAAATCGCGGTACGCCATCCAGGAACCGACGTAGGCGGCATTGTACGGACGCCACGGCGGCGGGCCGAGCCATAGGTCATAGTCGAGCCAATCCGGCACCGGCTGGGCCGGCAGGCTGCACGTCTTGTGGGCCGGCGGGCCGCCGACGCCGACGATTACTTCCTTCACCTCGCCGATGTAGCCGTTACGCACCAACTCGCAGGCGAACCGGAAGGCCTGGCTGGAGCGCTGTTGCGTGCCCGCCTGATACACCGTGCCGTAACGGCCGATGGCCGTGCGCAGGGCCTCGGCCTCCTGGATTGTCACCGAAGTCGGCTTTTCGCAATACGTGTCCTTGCCGGCCTGGGCGGCGGCAAGGGAGAGGAGCGGATGCCAGCGCTCGCCGGTGGCAATGAGGAGCACCTGAATGTCCTGCCGCGCGAGCAGTTCGTGGAAGTCGTGGTAGGTGGCGCAATCCTGGTTGCCGTATTTTTCGTTGACGATGCGGCGGGCGTTTTCGCGGTTGTGCGCGTTCACGTCGCAGACCGCGACCACCTGGATCTCGGGTCGTCCGATGAAGCCGCCCTCCGGCGCCCAGATGCCGCCGGCCATGCCACGCGTGCCCTGTCCCCCGACGCCGATGCAGCCCATGACGAAACGTTCGCTGGGCGCCACCGCGCCACCCCGGCCCAGCGCCGCGGCGGGAACGAAGGCGGGAAAAGCCACCGCGGTCATCGTGGCGCGGGCGCTGGCGTTGAGGAATTGTCTGCGGTTCAAGTTGGTTGCTTTCATGGCCGGCTCAAGCTGCACCCCGCGATTCTGCGTCTTCGCGCTGATCCTGGCAATGCGAACCCGTGCGGCCCGCGCACATTCCACTGGCGCCCCGGCGGGCTTGTGCCTGAAAATCCCGCCCGATGAAACTGCGCCACTTGCTCCTTCAGGCCCTCCCGCTTTCCCTCGCGTGCCTTTGTTCAACGCACCGGATTTCGGCCGCTGTTCCGGACCCGTTGGAACAAGGCTGGACGCAACCGCCGGCTTCGGCCCGTCTGCGCGCCTACTGGTGGTGGCTCAACGGCAACGTCACCAAGGCCGCCATCACGCGCGACCTCGAAGAGATGAAGGCCAAGGGCTTCGGCGGCGCGGTCATCCTTGACGCCGACGGCGCCAGCCAGGACGGCAACGATCGCGTGCCGCACGGGCCGACCTTTTTCTCGCCGGAGTGGCGCGAGCTTTACCGGCACACCCTGCGCGAGGCGGATCGCCTCGGGCTGGTGATGAGCCTCAACATCCTGAGCGGTTGGAACCTGGGCGGGCCGCCGGTCACCGCCGAGGACGCCGCGAAGAAGCTGGTCTGGTCCGAGGCGCGCGTGACCGGCCCGACCAACCTCGCGCTGGCGCTGCCCCAGCCGAAGGGCCGGGACAATTTCTACCGCGACGCGCGCGTGGTGGCCTACCGGGCGAAACCCGCCGCCGGCCGCCCGCCGCTCAAGAACTGGCCGGAAAAGGCGCTCTTCCAACCACTCCAACCGTTCTCGGCGCCGGATACCACGCCGCTGTTCCAGGAGTTCCCCGCGACGCCCGGCGAGGAGGACACGCACACGGCGGAGGTCGTTGACCTGACTTCCAAGCTCGGCCCAGACGGCGTGCTGCGCTGGCCGGCGCCCGCGGGTGACTGGCAGATCCTGCGTTTCGGCTACACCATCGGCGATCATTCTTACGTCTCGACGTGCAGCGAGGGCTGGCACGGTTACGCGCTCGACGTGCTCGATGCCGGGGCGTTCCAACGCTACTGGGACGCCGTGGTCGAACCGCTCCTCGCCGATGCCGGTCCGCTCGCCGGCCGCTCGTTGCAGTACCTGCACACGGACAGTTGGGAAGTCGAGCCGTTGAACTGGACGCCGACGCTCCTGCCGGAGTTCCGCCAGCGCCGGGACTATGATCCGGTCCCCTGGCTGCCGGTGCTCGCTGGCCGCATCGTGAACGACCGCGCGCAGAGCGACCGCTTTCTTTTCGACTTTCGTCAGACCATCGGCGACCTCGCCATCGACCACCACTATCGTCTCTTTCGTGACAACGCGCACCGGCACGGCCTGCTGATTCACCCGGAGTCCGGCGGGCCGCACTCGGTGCCCATTGACGCCCAGCGCTGCCTCGGCTGGGACGACGCGCCGATGAGCGAGTTCTGGGCCTGGTCGTGGCGCCACCGGATCGGCGACGAAAACCGTTTCTTCGTCAAACAACCCGCCTCCGCGGCGCACACGTACGGCCACAAGCTGGTCCTCGCCGAGGGCTTCACCACCATCGGCCCGCACTGGCAGGAGACGATCTGGGACAACCTCAAGCCGTCGTTCGACCAGGCGTTGTGCGAGGGCATGAACGTGCTCGTCTGGCACGCCTTCGTCTGCTCGCCGGCCGAAATGGGCGTGCCCGGCCAGCAGTATTTCGCCGGCACCCACCTCAATCCGAACGTCACCTGGTGGAGCCGCTCCGCGCCGTTCTTCGCCTACATCAATCGCTGTCAGTGGATGCTCCAGCAGGGCCGCTTTGTTGCCGACGTGGCCTATTATTACGGCGACCACGTGCCGAACTTCGCGCAACTCAAACGCTCCGACCCGGCGCGTGTCCTGCCGGGCTACGATTACGACGTCATCACCGCGGAAGCCCTCCTCACCCGCGCCTCGGTGAAAGACGGCCGGCTCACGCTGCCCGACGGCCTGAGCTACCGATTGCTGGTGTTGCCCGACCGCACCGTCATCTCACTGCCGGTGCTGCGGAAGTTGAAGGAACTGGTCGCCGCCGGCGCGACCGTCATCGGACCGAAGCCAACCGCGGCGGA
This sequence comes from bacterium, assembly GCA_021780115.1. Lineage (GTDB taxonomy): Bacteria > Verrucomicrobiota > Verrucomicrobiia > Limisphaerales > JAJXZI01 > JAJXZI01. The sequence goes on from JAJXZI010000008.1 coordinate 7,289, forward strand.
GACTTTGGAAGACTATCCGCAGTGCGACCAGCAAGTGGCACAGCTTGCCAATGATCTGTGGGGAAACGCGACACCGCGCCGCGGCCGCGTCCTCCGGGGCCGGACGGCCCGCGAAGTCCTGCTCGCGGACGGCGTGGCGCCGGATTGCGAGTTCAGCGGCGGCCAACCCGGCGCGCTGCTCAATTACCTTCACCGCCGGGACGGCAATACCGACATCTATTTCGTCGCCAACCGCTCCAACCGCGTGGAAGACGTGCGCGCAACCTTCCGCGTCACGGGCAAAGCGCCGGAGTTGTGGGACGCCGTGAGCGGGCGGCGCCACTTTGCGGGCGCCTACCAGGAGGCCGACGGCCGCACGACGCTGCCCCTGGAGCTGTCGCCCTGCGGTTCGATGTTCGTCGTATTCCGCGCCTCGGCCTCGGAGCATCCGGCCACGGCCCGAAGCAACATCACGACGTACCAGGCGCTCCAGGAGTTGACCGGCCCGTGGACCGTGAGGTTCGACCCCAAATGGGGCGGGCCGGCGTCAGCGCAGTTTGAATCGTTGGTGAGTTGGCCGACGCGGTCGGAGCCGGGCATCAAGTTCTACTCCGGCACCGCGACTTACGCGAAGTCCTTCGACCTGCCCGCCAGCGTCCGGCATCCGGCATCCGGGATCTGGCTCGACCTCGGCTCCGTCCGCGAACTCGCCGAAGTGCGCGTCAACGGCCAGTCCTGCGGCATCGTCTGGTCGCCGCCGTTCCGCGTGGACATCACGGAGGCCGTGAAACCCGGCGCGAACGCGCTCGAAGTGGACGTGGTGAACTTCTGGCCCAACCGCCTCATCGGCGACGCGTCCCTGCCGCCGGAACAGCGGCTCACCCGAACCAACATCCGCAAGCTGACCCGCGACACGCCGCTCATCGAGTCGGGCCTGCTCGGTCCGGTGCGGATTCTTGCGGCGGAGCGGCCGTGAACCGCCGGCCGGACCGCCCGTCGCATCGACCCGCACCTCCCTGGCTTGTGGAAAATTTGGCCACAGAATCAATCCGCCATTGCCTGACGCCGAAAAATGTGCGAAGGCTTGCCCGTCGTCGCATTCAAGGAACCAAGACTATGAACACGTATTCTTCCCTTCGTTGGCTGGCGGGGCTTGTGGCGGGAGCCTTCGTTGTGACTCCGGGGCTGCCGCTCGTGGCCGATGTCTTTGTGCTCGATACCAACCAAAGCTCGATCACGATCTCGGGCACCGTGGCTGGCTACTCTTTCGCCGCGCAAGGGGCCGGGAGCCTGACGGCGGCGTACGGAGGCACGATCCAAGCCGCCCAGACCGCCAACACGATTCAATTCACCGGGCAGAGTCTCATCCAAGCGCAGAACAGCGGCAGTTGGCAGCCCAAGTCCGATGGCAGCGCGGGCAGCGAACCAGCCAACTACGGCGCCCAGGCGAACGCCGTCTTTGCCACCGCCAAGGCCGCGCTGCGCAACCTCCAACTCGATGTCACCAGTTCCGCCCTCGCCGTCACCGGTGGCCAGTTTGATTCGCGCAGCCTTGTGTTCGCGTTTCCCACCAACGCGCCGAGCAGCATGGCCTACAGCGTCACCGGCCTGCTGAACAAGTCCGGGGCTTTGCCGCTGACCGGTTACGCGACGAACGCGGTCACGAGCGTCGCCACCCTGACCGTGGCGGGCGGCCAACAGACGTTGACCATCCCCGTGAACGCCACGTTCGTCGTCTCCCTTGTGACGGCAAACGACACGACCATCATTGTCAACGGCCAATTGGTCGCCGTCCGCAGCGCGGCGGCCCCCTTGGTCGTCCAGTCCATCTCCGTGCAGTCCCAGGTCGTAACCCTCCAATGGCAAGCCGCAGCCGGGCAGCAGTTCCAAGTCCGGTCCTCGTCCGACTTGGCCACCTGGCAGACCAACGCCGTCAACGTGACCTCGGCGACGGCGACGTATACCTGGAGCGGCCCGGCCACGGCACGCCGGCAGTTTTTCCGCCTGGCAAAATAGCGGACGCGAATCGAACGCCGGTGAGCGGTCCACGCCCGGCGGCGAGCAAGCCGTTCGCGCGCAGACCGCCGGGCGGGGGCGGATGACGCTCAGCGACGGGCGTCCAAGCCCTGCCAGCGGTAGGTCCAAGGCTCCGGCCCCGTGCTGTCCACCACGAGGAAATCACCTTCCCGACGCGAGCGCAGCGGCTTCTCGTTTTCATCCGACAGGTAACGCGGTGACATCAACCCCGCCCGGACCAGCGCCTCCAGCGAATCGGGCAATTCACCGTAGGCCAGGCGATACGCATAGACGGCCCGGCCGATTCCGAGGCGGATGAAATGGGCTTCGTGGTGCGTCTTGACTGCGCGCCGGGCCTCGGGGGGCAGGAGCAATAACCGGAGCATCTCCACCGCCAGCGGCCGGGCGCGTCCGCCCTCCACCGCCAGCGCGCAAAACGACAGCGTGTGCGGTCCCGCCGCGAGTTCGTGCGTGCCGAGCGGGAGGTCCCGTTCCTCGTAATCCGGGGCGCGGAAATCAGCGACCGCGACGGCGGGCTGGCCATCCAGTTCGATCCGGTAACGTCCGTATTCCGGCGCGGCGGCGGCGGTCAACCGCACGGCCATGCGGCCGCCGGCCGCGAGGGTGAACGGCAGCGTCAGGCGGGCGCCGGGTTCCGTGTTGGTCCAGCCCAGCACCGGCCTGGCTCCGAACAGGCCCGTGGTTTCCACCCGCGCGGGCGTGGCGCCGCTCACCTGGGCCTGGCGAAACAAGGGCACGAGAAGGTGCCGTTGCCACGGAACGCGCCGCTCCGGATAGGGCGGGAGACGCCCGAAGGGCTTCGGTTCGCCGGTCTGATACCAGAAGGCCACGCTGTTGAGGAAATCCGGCCGCTCCAGGTAGAATCCCTCCGTGTCCACCTCCCGGTTGCCTTTGTGTTCGATCGCGACTTTGAGCGACTGGGTGAAGCCCACCGGATCCAGGACGTGCCAGCGGTAGCACACGCCACTGTCGCCGGCGTCGTCGCCCTGCCACCGGGGCTGCCCAAACCAGGCGCTCGTGCGGGGTCGGAAGCCCCAGGCGTCGTTGAAGTAGTCTTCGCTGCCCGTGCCTTGGAGACTGGGCACGGCCTCGCCATCAATGTAGAAAAAATCGTCCCCTTCGCCCCACCACCCATCCTGGCCGAGCGTGACCGACATCACCGTGCCGACGTATTGTCCGCGTCCCTCCAGGTCCGCGAGGAGGTAGTCCCGACCCGCCACGGCCGGATACTCCTGGCGATAGCGCGCGTGGAAGTAAGCGGTGTCAGCGGGCAGATTATCCAGTTCCGTCCAATCCACCTGCCAGTAGAGACCCGTCGTGCGGTCGGGATTGTCGTTGGAAACCACGATTCGCGCCGACTGGGCGAAGGGCATCCGCCAGTAGCAGGTCAGCGCGCCGGACGGCGAAACCTGCACCGGCACGCTCTCGACGGACGCCGGCCGTCCTTGCCCGACGGCGAAGAACTCCGCCAGCGGCACCTCCACGCCCGGCTCTTTCCGGCCGTCCCAGTAAATGCGAAGGCTCAGCGCGTCGAGTTCGTTGGCCTGTCCGGCGTGGCTCGTCATCCAGATGTGGGTGATGACGCCCGGTCCTTCCAGGAGCGGCATTTCCAGGGACTTGCCCGGCGGCAGGATTGTCATGTCCAGATTGGCATCGTTCCACCGGGGTTGCTCGTTGCTGGAGACGCGACGATTGCGGCCGGCGGGCGGCGCCGCGAGCGCGCCCAAAGGACCGCGGAACGCGGCAGCCGCGCCGGACACCGCGGGCCGGCTTGACCGCGCCGCGAAATCCACCCAAACCGCGTCGTTCATGAAGTGGTGCGCGTAGAGGTAGGGCATGGCGCCGTCGTGCCCCTCGCCGCTGGTGTTGCGAAACAAAAACACGCCGCCGCCGGGTTGGGTGGCTTCGTCGCGATAGCCCACCAGCAACACGCTGTGCCCGTCGTAAACCGCATTGGTAGGGCACATCTGCAGCACCTCGTCCACCCACCGGGCCTGGTTGGGCCACCGAAAGCCGCCGCACACCGGCCAGCCCGTGTCGAGCGCGCGCTTGATGTCGGCGAGTTGGGTATCGGTCAGGCCGGTCTTGACGTTCCATTCCTTGATCCAGTGCAGCCGCAGTCCCAGGTCCAGCCGCGTCTTCGCGTCCGCCAGCGCCGCGGCGCCCGGCGGTTGGGCCGGATCGAATCTGGCCTGGTAGGGCATGTCGTCTTCCTCGCAGACGCCGTAGGCGGCAAATCCCTTCCACAAATCCGAGAAAAAACCGCCGTCCGCCGTGTCGCCGCCGGCCTGGTTGGCGGCCCAGTTGAGGAATTCAACGCTCAGGCGCGGGCAATGTCCCTGGCGTTTGGCCACGGCGAATTCCAGCGCGTTGGCCATGGTGAACACCGAACACGTCGGGCGACTGCCCTGGCGCCGCGGTGCAAATCCCCACTGGTGGAACATCGGACGGAGATCCACCGCTCCGGCCGGCTGCAACGCGACGGCCGCTGGCGCCGCGGCGCGTTCCTGGGAGGCGGCCGACTCGGCCGCCGCGGCGGGTAACGGCCGGAGACAGCACAGCGCCAACACCACGAGAAGGCAAAGAATGCGCATGGCGCGGGATGCTTGCGACGGATCGTCCGTCACGCAAGGCCAATGCGGTTTCCGGCGGGGGCACCAGCGCACCGTGGCGACCAAAATCTCCCGCCACGACGTCGCAGCGAGGTCGATGGGGAGACTTTGTGATTTGAAATGGGTCGCTTGCCAGCCGATGCTTCTTGGTCGTGCGTTCGTGTTCCGAGCAGATTGCAGCCAAATGAGTAAACCGCCGATTCACGCGGTCACCGGTGCGTTTGGGTATTCCGGGCGTTACATCGCCTCCCGGCTGTTGGCCGCGGGGTATGAAGTCATCACGCTGACAAACTCACCCGCCCGGGCCAATCCCTTCGGAAGCCGGGTGCGGGCATTTCCGCTCGCGTTCGATCACCTGGAGAAGTTGGCGCGGACGTTGGAAGGAACCGAGGTTCTCTACAACACCTACTGGGTCCGGTTCAATCACCCGCAGTTTAGCCACGCCCAGGCGGTGCGGAACACGCTGGGCCTGTTCGAGGCCGCGCGCCGCGCCGGGGTGCGCCGCGTGGTGCATGTCAGCATCACCAACCCGGCGGAAGACTCGCTGTTGGAATACTTCGCCGGCAAGGCCCGCCTGGAACGCGCGCTGTGCGAAAGCGGTCTGAGCCACGCCATCCTGCGGCCGACGGTTCTCTTTGGGCGCGAGGACATCCTCATTAACAACATCGCCTGGGCGCTGCGGCGTTTCCCGTTCTTCGCCGTCTTCGGCGATGGCGCATACCGGCTGCAACCGATTTATGTCGAGGACCTCGCCGACCTCGCTGTCGCCCAAGGCCCAAGCCGAGAGGACCGCGTGCTCAACGCCATCGGGCCGGAGACATTTACGTATCGTGGGCTGGTGGCAGCCGTCGGCGCGGCCCTCGGCCAGAGACCGCGCATCCTGAGCGTTTCGCCAGCGGTGGGATACGCCCTGAGCCGGCTGATCGGTTGGTTCGTGCGAGACACGTTCGTGACCCGCGAGGAGATTCGTGGCTTGATGGACGGCCTGTTGTGCGTGGATACCCCGCCCACCGGCAAGACGCGCCTGACCGACTGGATGCAGGCAAACGCTTCGGCCCTGGGCCGGCATTATGCGAGCGAACTTGCCCGGCGCCAGGATCGGCAGTCACCTTACCTGGCAGACTGACGTCCGCTGCGAGCCGGACCTGGCGCGCCGAGGGGCGCTCCGGGCCAAGCGGCGGGCCCATTCTTCCGGCGCACGGATCACGAGGCCGATGCCGACGGACGGCACGCTGCTTACCGCTGCGCGGTCAGCAGGAGGAGAACGCCAATCGCCGCCAGGGCCGCCAGCACGGCCAGCGTGATCTTGATCCAACTCTTCGGATACTTCCCCGCGATGGTTCCGGTGTAGCCGTTGATCACGACCTGGAAGGCGCGGGTGCCGTAGCCGTAAGTCAGCAGCCAGATCGGCACGAGAATGTGTTTGAAGGTCTGGCCGGAGTAGTCGGAGTCCACCTGGAGGTTGCGATGCGTGTCGCCCGGCACCTGGGCGGCGCAGAGGCGCGCCATCTCTTCATCCATTTCCTCGCGGGCCTCCTTCGCGGCAGTGACGAGGTCGATTTGATACCGCTCCACCACCCAGCCGGCCAGGAAGCCGGCGTTGTAGGGCGTCAACTGCTTCGTCGGGAACGGCTCGATGCGCCGCAGCATGGCCGGTTGCACGCCGCGCGAGGCGGGCACCAGTTCGTCGTCGAAGAAATGATCGAGCGAGCCGGCGCTGGGCACCCAGCGGACCCGCTGCACCTGGCGCGTCTGGGTGCGGCCGTTGGCGTCGGTGTAGGTCTCGGTCTCGTAGTAGTAATAGCCGCTCTCGGCCGTCCAGTCGGCGTGGACCTGGGCGTCGAAGGTCCAGTACGGGATATAAATGCCCTTGACCGTGTCGGTGAGCGCGCCGCTCTTGAGCTGGTTCGGGGCGAACCACCGGCTGCCGTACCAGCGGCGGATCGCGTCGCGCACCTGATCCTCGCTGAGCTTCATCGGCAACAGACTCTCCGGGCGGAAGGCTTCCTTGATTTCCTCGTAGGGCACGAGCGCGGACGAACCGCAGAAATCGCACCGCTGGCCGACGCGCTCGGGATCGAACACCGAGATGGCCTGGCAACTCTGGCAGCGGACGGAAATCTTCTTCGCCTGCCAGCCGCGCGCCTCATCGGGAATGCCGCGCAGCGCCGCCACGAGATCGTGTTCCTTGATGACCTCCTCGCCGGTGGCGGTCAGTTCGACCTGCGCGGGCGAGGTGGCTCCGCAGAACGGGCAGACCAGCGCCTTCTTGGCCGGGTTCCATTGCGCCTCGGCCCCGCAGGCCGGGCAGGAGAATTTCTTTTGGGCCGTGGCTTCAGTCATGGCCGTATCCTCAATTCCACCATCGCGTCCGAAAACCCGGCCGCGCCGTGAACGCTGCCGGCGCCGCTGTGCTTGGCAGCGTGGTGACGGCGCGGGCCGTGTTGGCAACTGGCCGCAGTGAAGTTGGATTCCCACGGCGACAATCTGGCGAGGAACCGCCCTCGTTCCCCCATCTCCAGCAACAAGGACGGGCGTTTGGCCTCTTCGAGTAGATCCGCCGCGCACATGGAACCAAGCTTACCTCAGGACCATTCCCCGGCAAGCTTTCGCGTGGGAACGAGAGGGCGTTAGCGCTGGGATCCATAGCGTTGACAAGGGTGGAATCGTCGTCAAGAACGCGCGGGACGCCCGAGTAGCTCAGGGGTAGAGCAGAGGACTCATAATTTGAACCGGGCAATATCGGCCCTTTTCCCCCCGAATTTCCCCCAAATCGCCACGGTATTCAAACGTCGGATTCCCAATGAGTTAGAGAGCATTTCTCTTTCCGCCTGAGTTTGCCTCCGTTGTCTTGAAAGGGCCGAAATTCAGCCGCCGGGGTAGATTGGCGGGGTAGATTTTTTGACGCTTCTTATTCTGCTTGTAAGCGCATCTTGGGTTACTGTACCCGCTACAAGGCGGCGCAAGAATTCCGCCGGGCTGACAATCGGCGTGCCGCGAAACTCTCTCAAGAGCAGCAAGTGCCGTTTGTCTCCGCTCACAATCAAATCGGCGGCTGTTGCCAGAGCACATTCCAAAACCATTTCGTCTTCGGGATCGGGAGTCGCACCGCTGGCGCGCTCCGTCGGGAAAACCAACGTGGCAGACTCCGCCAGCGTGTCCGCCCACGGCACGAAAGGGCGGTCTGGATATTCG
>JAJXZI010000343.1 GCA_021780115.1 bacterium
AAGCTGTTCTATCGCTTGATGGAGCAAGCGGTCGCAGTCGATCCGAAGCCCTACAAGATGATCGCCGGAGGCAAACCTTTGCACCCACAATCAGTTGGGGTCGGTGGAGTCAATTGAATACCCATATCAAGCTATTCATGGATCCGATGAAAGCGACAGAGACAACGATTCCGGTCAAGCAGGCCCAGGCCCACCTGCCCCAACTGTGCCGGTCGCAGAAAGGGTATTTGATTACCGACCGGGACAAAGCCGCCGCCGTTTTGCTGCCGATTGCCGACTATGAGGCAATGATCGAGACGATGGACTTGCTGTCCAATCCAAAGGCCATGAGGAGCCTCCGGGCGGCGAAAGCTGGCAAGCTGACCTACCGTGAGTTGAACCTGGATGATGAGAATTTCGGCTTCTGAGCCGGTTCAACTCTGGCTTCAGGGTTTGCCTCCGGAGACCAAGCGGCGCGTCCGAGCCGAACTCAAAGCGCTGGCTGCCGGGACGACAAAGGACTTGGATATCAAGGTGCTCCGGCGCGAGTTGGAGGGGTTTCTCCGCCTGCGTGTCGGCGACTACCGCATTGTTTATCACCTGGCGCCGGGGCGGATGATCCGCCTCGACTTACGCGGACATCCGGGATGTCGTCTATGACGCCTTTCGGCGGCTCCGGCACTTGGAGGAGGCCGCCGCCAGCGATCCAGACCGAGCACTCTGAAAGTTCCATGTTTTCCGTAGCAGCCGAGGTCACGAGGCTCAGATAGCTTCGGGAAACAGGAGCCAGAGCCTCCTTGCAGGCAGACCAATCCGTCGCGCAACTGCTGCTGTTCGAGGCCGATCCGAGTCGCGTTATCTCGTTGCCGTCGAAGCGCTCTTGGTCTCCACGAGAAATTCCGCCGCCACCGGACGCAGCAACACGACCTCCGGTACCACGTTAGTCACTGCTGCCGGAAGTTCGACGAGAAACGCCTGAAGGCCGTTCGGGCCGCCTTGCGGCTCCGATTTCGCCAACCAAAGGCGCCCGGCCTCGTCGCGCAACCGAACCGCGAGGCGGTCGCGCTGGCCGAGCCGGTCGGCGCGCAGGTAGAGGGTGGGGCTGGGCGTGTAATGGCCCGACCACTCTTTGTGGCGGAGGGGATTGATCCACGCGCTCTGGCCGACCCAGCCGGACCGAGCGCCACCGCCCACCGGGCCCATGGGCGGTCCGTTCGGATCGAACTGCCCCTCACAAAAGACATGCGTCCCCGGCGGGCAAAAGCCCAGCGCCACGATTTGATTCGTGCCCGCCGGCAGGCTTTGGTTCCACCACAAGTTGGACGTCAGCGTGGTGAGGTCGGTGCGCGGCAGCGCGGCGATGAGCCACGCGGCCTCGGTGTTGGTGGCTTCCGGATACACGGTCGCAAAGAAGCGGAGCACGGGCCGGTGAACGCCCAGGTGTTGGCCGCGATTTCCGGTCGCGTCTTCGGCCATCCATTCCGGCTCGGCCCAGCCGGCGGCCGGTTGGCCCTGCTGGCGACATTCCCAGGCCGGCTCGAAAAATCGGAACGGCGTGCTCCAATACTTGCCGGCGTCCGCATTGGTGCGCACCGTCAACCCTTTCAGCGTCACCTCCAGCGGGCCGGCGGTTTTCGTTTGGGGCAGCGGGGCGCCGGACCACTGCGCTGGCGGCGTAAGCTGCGGGTTGGGCACCGTCACGGTGCTCGTCTGGTTCTTGCGCCACGGCGTGATGCGCAAGGTCAACCGCTCCTCATCGCGCGGGAAGGAATAAAACACGTGGCCGACGCGCCAGAATCGTGCGCCGCCAGTCCAGTAACGTGTGTCCTCGCCAAAGAAGTCGCCGTGCTGGTCTTCAAACTCAACGCGGATGCCCTGGCAATCCACGTTCGTCCCGCCGATGGGGTCGAGGGCGTTGACCCACACGACCAGACCGGGCCGCTCCAGGTGGATTTTTGACTCCGGCCGCTTCGGCCAGAAAAGGTCGTCCATCCCCCTTGGCAGCCAGGGTCCCAGGCGTTCGATGACGAATGTGGGCGCGCCCATTCGATGCTCCACGCCGAACGTCACGCCTTCGATCTGGAGGATCCGGCCGTCCGCCAGTGGCACCGTCGCCAGAGCGCCGCGGGGTTTCGACAAGCCAAGGACCGCCAAGCCAACGAGCAGCGCCCCGAGAAGCACGGCCGCCGCCCCAAACAGGTACTTCTCCAGTCCTTTTCTCATTCAATTCCTCCAAAGACGCGGCCGGGAACTTGCCCTGGCGGCTCCGCAGTTGGCAGGTATGGGTTCTGGTCAATGTCCATGCGGCTCGCGTAGGGAAATAAGTGAATCGGTGAAAGTCGTCGCGCTCCCTTGGCCCGCTGAGTTCGGTACGCCCAACGTCCAACACGGAGCGGCAAGCTTTCTTTGCGGGGTGACGACCGAGCTGGTCTGGGCCGCGTTCATTTCGTTTGTATGGGGGAGCCTATTCCCCAGTCTGCGGGCCGCAAGCATTGAGTAGGCCGATTCGGGTCAGGCGGGTGTTTTCATGCGTCAGAATTCCGTGTTGTGCGCGGTGGGTGCGGCGCACCTTCCGGTTGGGCTGCTGGAAGGCGGAACTCCGCCGGCCAGCGCCTCACTTCACCTCGATCAAGCGTCTGGCCCGGATGTCAGCCGACGAGCTGCCCACCAACACGTCGAAGGCGCCCGGTTCGACCGTGAAGTCGTGTCGCTGCACGTCGTAGAAAGCGAGTTGGTTGCCGTTCAGGGTGAAGGTCACCGTCCGCTGCTCGCCTGGCTGGAGGCGGACGCGCTCGAAGCCGCGCAGCTCCTTGATCGGGCGCTTCACACTCGCCTTCCTCGCATGCACGTAAAGCTGGACCACCTCGTCGCCCGCGCGCCGGCCGACGTTCTCCACCTGCACGCGGACGCTCACTTGGCCGTCGGCCGGAATCCGCCTCGGAGACACGGTCAGGTCGCGGTAACGAAACTCGGTGTAGCTCAGCCCGTGGCCGAACGGGAACACCGGCCGGCCGGTGAAATAAAGGTAGGTGAAGCCCTTGGTGACGTCGTACTCCGTCTGCGGCGGAATCTGCGCGGTGGAGGCATAGACCGTGTAGGGCAAGCGCCCGCCGGGGTTGCAGTCGCCGAACAACACGTCGGCGATGGCCGTGCCACCTTCCTCGCCGGGATACCAGGCCTCGATGATCGCCGCCGTGTGGTCTTTCGCCCACGGGACCGACAGCGGGCCGGCGTTCAGCAGCACCACGACGGTCCTCGGGTTGGCCCGGCAGACCGCTTCGAGAAGCTGTTCCTGCGCGCCGGGCAATCCGAGATCGGTGCGGTCGCGGCCTTCGTTTTCGACCCGGCCGTTCGTGCCCAAAAACAAGATGACCACCTCAGCGCGCCGGGCCGCCTCGACTGCCTTTTCCATCTCAACCAAATTGGCCGGTTCGGTCATGCCGCAACCGGCGGCGAACCGAATCTCGACACCGGTGCCGAGTTTGTTCTTCAAGCCTTCGAGCGGACTGACCCGGCGCGGCGCGGCGCCGAAATAATTGCCGTATTCCGGCCGCTCGGCCGCCGGGCCAATCACCGCGATCGTCTGGAGCTTGTTTCGGTCGAGCGGCAGGAAATGGTGCCGGTTGCTCAGCAGCACGATGGCTTCGCGTTCGGCCTTCAGCGCCAACTCGCGGTGGGCCGGCGAATGGATCACGCTGGTGGGAATCTTCGAGAACGGAACCCGCTCCGGCGGATCGAACACGCCCAGGCGAAACGCCGTGCGCAGCACCCGCGTCAGCGCCCGGTCCACGACCTTCTCGGGAAGCAACCCATTCCGCACGGCGCCGGGGATGGCGTCGCGAAACTGTTCGTCGTCGTAATCGCAGCCCGCCTGGAGCGCGGCAGCCACGGCCTCTTCGGGCTGGGTCGTGAAGTGGTGGTCGCTCATCAGATGCCCGATGCCGCCGAGGTCCGAGACCACGAAGCCGTCGAAGCCCCAGCGTCCGCGGAGAATGTCGGTGAGCAGGAGTGGGTTGACGGCGCAGGGCGCGCCGTTGATGGCGTTGTAGGCGGCCATGAGCGAACAGGCGCCGCCTTCCACGACGCACGCCTTGAAGTGCGGCAGCCAGTACTCGTGCAGCATCCGCTCCGGCACTTGCGCCGACAGGCTCAGGCGCCCGTTTTCCTGGTTGTTCACGGCGAAGTGTTTCAGCGTCGCCGCCACCTTCAGGTACCTTGGATCACTGCCTTGCAGGCCCTGGACGTAGGCCACGCCGATGCGGCTGGTAAGAAACGGATCTTCGCCGTAGCACTCCTGGATGCGGCCCCAGCGCGGATCGCGGCTGATGTTGACCACCGGCGCGCGATAGACCAGTCCGTGCCGGGTGCTCGGACCGCTGGCGCCGACGTTGTAAAGCGCGCGTGCCTCGTCGGAAATCGCGTCCGCCTCGGCGTGGACCAGTGCCGGGTCCCACGTCGCGGCCATCGCAATCGAGACGGGGAACTCCGTCGTCGGTTGCTTGGACCAGACGCCATGCAGACACTGGTTCCAACCGGCCCAGAACGGAATGCGCAGGCGCTCGATAGCCGGCGCTTTGTGGTAAAGCTCCAGCGCCTTCTCCTCCAGTGTCATCCGCGAAATGAGATCGGCGACGCGCCGGTCGAGGGGCTGCGACGGATCGAGATAGAGCGCGGAGGGGTCGGCTTTGCCTTCTGCGCTGGTGTCTTTCGCGGGGGCGCCGAGGTGGGGGCGCGTGAGGGCCGCGCGGATTTTGTAACCGGCGGCGTTGTTGTGCAGCCCGTCGGCGACGAAGAGGTCGGCGCGGGGTTTTCCGTCGGGACCGAGGTAAGCGTCGAAGATGTCGATGAAGTCCAGGTTCGTGCCGGCGGCGACGTAGTCCTGGATGAGTTGGTTCGCCTGCCGCTGCTGGTCCGCCTGCGCCCAGCGCGCCGGACAGGGATTGATGGCCATGTAGGCGATGCGCACGCCCGGCAGCGTCGCGCGCACCTTCGCGACGAACGCCTGAAAGTCGGCGAAGACCCGCTCCGGCGTCTTGCCGTCGTTGATGTCGTTGGTGCCGGCGTACATCACAATCAGCCGCGGTCGGTAGGGAATCACGATCCGATCGGCGAAATAGACCGAATCGGCCACCTCCGATCCGCCGAAACCGCGGTTGATGACCCGGTACTCCGGGAAATCCTGCGCGAGCGTCTTCCAGAGCCGGATGCTCGAGGAGCCGATGAACAGGACCGCGCCTTGAGTTGGCGGGGTTGTTTTGTCGGCGGCTTCGAAGGCTCGGATGTCCTTCTCCCACCGTTCGCCCGGGGATTTGTCGGCGGCACTCGCCGACAGCGCAAAAGCCAGTAGCGCCCCCAGGGCGTGCCGGGACGCGCTGGTCCAACCGGAATCGTTCATTCGCATCGGGCCTTTTCCATCCGATTCCAACGACGCTGAGTCAAGGCGCAAATCTCCGCCTGTCATGTAGTTTTCAAACCTGGACGAAAATGCGCGGTATTTAGTTAGCCAACCCGGACAGCTTATTGAGAAAGGTTGGCAAAGAGGATTTGAGGTTTGGCCTTCGGATCGGGTTGGTCTGCCGGGACGGAGTGGGGGCCGGCGGGGTGATGCTGGCTCCGGCAGACGGGCGGCGGGCATCTGACTTCCACCGACAATGACCCCGACCACCTGGCAGTAGCGCGCCGGCTCCTGCGTCGCTTTGGCGAATTCGTCGAGTTGGTTCACGAAGCCTCGGTAGCGTGGCTGCGCCGCAACCAACGGTCCATCGACTTCCTCTACCTGGATTCGTTGGATACTGAAAACTCAGACCACGCCGAGCACGGCCTCCAGGAAGCCCAGGCTGCGGTCGCCGCACTGGCTGGCGCCAATCCACTTTGCGCACTGTGTTGACGGCGCTCGCACGTTCAAATCACGAAACCCGACGAATGCCGCCGCAACGTGCCGGCTCACAGGCTGCGGTATTCGGCGTGCCTCGGACCTCGTCTTTTCGATTTCGATCTTCCCGCTCCTACCACAAAAACGATTTCTGTTCGTCCAGCATCCGGTCGCCGTCCCAGAGCGTCGCCCGCCACGCCACCAGTTCGCCGAACTGTTGGTAATCCTCGCCCGAAAGCGCGAGGTCGGTCCAATGGCTGAACCGGCCGCGCTGTTGGACCGCCTGCTCCAGCACCACCGGGCGGGGATCGCTCCCCTTCTTGGCGCCCCGCAGTTCCACGCGCAGCTTTAAGCGCGCCTTGGCCGCGTCTTTGGCCTTCCACTGCACGGCGAGCCGCAGGCCGGAGCGTTGCTTGGGATGCCGGAGGAGTTGGGCCTGGTAGGCGTCCCGCTCGTACAGGCTGGGCGACAACGCCTCGCGGCCTTTCTGGTCGAGGTACTGCGGCAGCACCTTGATCACGCGGCCGGAAACCGCCTGGGCCGCCAAGCCCGACGCCAGGAAGCCCAGCACGACGAATAAGGTCAGCGACCGTCGCATGGCCCACGGTAACGGCGCGGCCGGTCCGACTCAATCCGAAACCGCGCTCCCTGGCGAACGGCGCGTTGACTCAAATTAAATGACACCGGGCGGATCGGGCTGGGAGGCGGGAAAAGGCATCGTTGACTCATGGAAAAAAGACACCGGGCAAACTGGCGCCCATGAACATGAGTAGGAACCTCAAAGACGGTCTGTTGCCCAAGCTGCGGGTCCGCTACGAACGGCGCAACCGCGAAGGCAAAACCCGGATGCTCGACGAGTTGTGCGAAGACCACGGCTACGAGCGCAAGTAGGCCATCAAGCTCCTGCGCGACACGGTACCCGCGCCCAGCGGGCGGGCGCATCCCGGCTCGGAGCCGCGCTATGCGCTGATCGAGCCGGTGGTGCGCGCGATCTGGCTGGCGGCCGAGCAGCCCTGCGGCAAGCGGCTGGCCCCGGCCCTGCCGCTGTGGCTGCGCCATTACGAGCGTCATCACGACGCGCTCAGCGCCCGCCAGCGCCAGCGCCTGCGCGAGGTCAGCCCGGCCACCCTGGACCGGCTGCTGGCCCCGGCGCGCGCGCAACATCCCCTGCGGGGCCGCTGCGGCACCAAGCCCGGCAGCCTGCTCAAGACGGAGATCCCCATCCGCACCGGCACCTGGGATGTGACGCGGCCCGGCTACCTGGAGGCCGACAGCGTGGCCCACTGCGGCGCCAGCCTGGCGGGCGACTTCATCTGGAGCCTGACCTACACGGACATCGCCACCCAGTGGACGGAGGGCCGGGCCGTGTGGAACAAGGGCGCGGCGGGCGTGCTGGCGGCCACGGGCACCGTGGAGGCGGCGCTGCCCTTCGCCCTGTTGGGCTTCGACTGCGACAACGGCAGCGAGTTCCTCAACCACCCTTTGCTGGCCTACCTGCACGGACGCAAAAAGCCGGTGGCCTTCACCCGCTCGCGGCCCTACCACAGCGACGACAACGCCCACGTGGAGCAGAAGAACTGGATGTGGCCGCGGCACCTGCTGGGCTATGGACGGCTGGAAGTGGCGGCGCTGGTGGCCCCGATCTGCGCCCTCTACCAGGAGGCGTGGGGGCCGCTGATGAACTTTTTTCTGCCGGGGCTCAAACTCAAAACCAAGTGGCGGGAAAAGAGCGCCTGGAAGAAGCGCTACGAACCGGCCCGCACCGCGTATCAGCGGCTGATGGAGCCCGGGGTGTTGGGCCGCCGGGCACGCCGGGAACTGCGCGAGCGCTACGAAAGCCTGGACCCCTTCGCGTTGAAGGCGGACGTCGAACGGCGCCTTAAACCCATCCTGGCCGAGGCGGCGGAAATCGGCCGCCGCCCTGCGGGTGGTTGCGCTTCGCGGTGAGGGCTGGCACCCTCCCCGCTCCGCTCCACCGCCCGCAGGGCACTCCCCCGCCAGCGGGGGGATTGACACCCAGAGTAAGCTCAAGCGCGAACACTGAAACGCGAGTCAGCCACGCCCGCCTGCTCAGACTCCTTCGGTGTCATTTATCCATGAGGCAACGGGACGGCGCCAGCCGCTCCGGACGCGCTCGCGGTTGGCGGTCTGCGGTTCAGGAATACAGCGCGGCGCTGAAGGCCCGATGATAGCGCTCGGAAACCGGGTGCCTCGGCCCCAGGACTTGGAAGATCGCGCGGCAGGCGTCCTTCGCCGCGCCGCCGCGAAAGTCCCGTTGCCGTTGCATCACCTCGATGAACGCCTCGAGGGCCTTCGCCGGGTCGTTCTGCCGCAGGGCTTGGACGCCCTCGGCGAACCGGGCCGGTACGGCCTCACGCGGCGCCACCGCCGACGGTTCCGGGTGCGCCGCCAGTTCGGCGAGCAGGCGGAGGGCGGCCGCCTTGTCGCTGAACTCGGAGTCCGCGCCCACCGGGCGCAGGGTCTCCCCGACCTGAGCGGGATCGGTGACGAGCTGGCATTGAGCCAGGAGCACGCGGGCGGCGCCGTTCCGCAACTCGGCTTGCACGACGCCGCGCAGGAGCTTGGCCGCTGGCTCGGCCTTGCCCGCGGCCAGCAGCGCCTCCGCCTGGGCGACGGTGTCCGCCTGGGGCGAGGGCAACGCCCGGTCGAGCCAGCGGCGCAGTTCGGCTTCCGGCAGGAACCCGGTGAACTCGTTCACCACCTTGCCGTCGCGAAACAGCTTGACGTTCGGGATACTGGCGATGCCGTACTGGCCGGCCAGATCGGGATGCTCGTCGGTGTTGACCTTGGCCAGTTCCCACCGGGCGCCGGCCTCGCCGGCCAGGTGTTCGAGCACGGGCGCCAGCATCTTGCAGGGGCCGCACCAGGGCGCCCAGAAATCCACCAGCACGGGCACCCGGCGGCTCCGCTCGACGACCTCGGCCGTGAAATCGCGAACCTCGTGACTCATGCGGCCAAGATAGCAAATCGGCCCCTCAAGGCGATGCGAAAGAAGCAAGTCTCTCGCCGGGGCCGGGTTCTTCATCGCGGGCTTGGCGGACCGGCCCACATTTCAGTTGCGTCGGGCGGGAAAATCGGCGAGCCAGTGGCCCATGAATCTTTGGAAGCGGACGACGAAGTGCCGGCCCGGATGGTGGGCCGTCTGTCTGTCTGGCCTGCCGGCGCTCTGCCTCGCGGCCGACCCCGTCCCGCCTCCCGCTCCGTGCGGCGCCGTGCCTTCCGCGCGGCAGCTTCAGTGGCACGAGTTGGAATTCTACGGCTTCATCCATTTCACGGTGAACACGTTCACCGACAAGGAATGGGGCTACGGCGATGAGAGCGAAACGGTGTTCAACCCGACCGCCCTCGACGCGCGGCAGTGGGCGCGGGTGGCGCGCGACGCCGGCATGAAGGGCTTGATCATTACCGCCAAGCACCACGACGGGTTCTGCCTCTGGCCCAGCCAATACACCCAGCACTCGGTCAAAAACAGTCCCTGGAAGAACGGCCACGGCGACGTGCTCCGGGAACTCTCCAACGCCTGCCGCGAGTTCGGTCTGAAGTTCGGCGTCTATCTTTCGCCTTGGGACCGCAACCGCGCCGAGTATAGCCGTCCCGAGTACCTGACATACTACCGCAACCAGTTGCGCGAATTGCTCACGCAGTACGGCCCGATCTTCGAGGTCTGGTTCGATGGCGCCAACGGCGGCGACGGTTACTACGGCGGCGCGCGGGAGAAGCGCCGAATCGACAACTCGACCTATTACGATTGGCCGGACACCTGGAGCATCGTCCGCCGCCTGCAGCCGAACGCGGTCATGTTCAGCGATGGCGGCCCCGACGTGCGCTGGGTGGGCAACGAAAGCGGTGTCGCCTTCGAAACCGCGTGGATGACGATCAACCGCCGGATGATTTATCCCGGCTGCCCCAACTACGCGCAGTACGCCCCCGGCCAGCCCGACGGCACGGACTGGGTGCCGCCGGAGGTGGATGTCTCCATCCGCCCCGGTTGGTTCTACCACCCGAGCGAGGACACCAAGGTCAAGTCCGTGGAGAAATTGCTCGACATCTACTACCAGTCGGTCGGCCGCAGCGCCAACCTGCTGCTGAACGTCCCGCCCGACCGGCAGGGGCTTATCCATGACACCGATGTGGCGCGGCTCAAAGCGCTGCACGCGATCCTCGCCGCCACCTTCAAGACCGATCTCGCCCGCCGCGCCAGCGCCACGGCTACCAGCACCCGCGGCAGCAGCCGCCGCTTCGCCGCCGCGAATGTCATCGACGGCAATCCGCAGACCTACTGGGCGACGGACGACGGCACCACCTCCGGTTCGGTCGAACTGGCCTTCAACCAACCGGCGCGGTTTGACAACGTTGTCATCCAGGAATACATCGCGCTGGGTCAGCGGGTGGAAGGGTGGACCTTGGAAGCCGAAGTCGGCGGTCAGTGGCGGCCGATCGTGGCCGGGACGACCATCGGCTACAAACACATCGCCCGGTTCGCGCCCGTGGCCACCCGGCGCGTCCGCCTGAACATCACCCACGCCCGCGCCTGCCCAACCATTTCGACGCTGGCTCTTTACCTCTCGCCCCAGACCCCAGAGAAATGAACCGCACGCCCGGGGCTGGCCCTGCTGGATTCAGGACTCCCCGCCGCGTAGCCTCTCCCCACTCCCGATCGGGAAAAACCCGTCCCCTGCCGGTCTGCGGCAACGTCGTCTCGGCGGCGTACATGGGAATCGCAACTCGTTCCGACAACGGCGGGCCACCGGGCTGACCGGCTGAAAAGGTTTGACAGCACGTTGCGTTTCCAAATCCTCAACCCACATTTCGCCATGCCAACAAACCATTTGCTCGCGTCGTCGCTGTTTTTTGCCGTGCTCGTGGCCGCCTCGGGGGTGGGCGCGGCGGACTGGCCCCAATACCGCGGGCCAAGCGGCGACGGCGTATCCACGGAGAAACTCGCCCTGACGCAGTGGCCGGCCACCGGCCTGCGCCCGGTCTGGAAAGTCCCGACGCCCACCGGCTTCAGTTCCTTTGCCGTCGCGGAGGGCAAGGTGTTCACCGTGGTGCGCCGCATGGTGGAGGGAAACGATCTGGAAACCTGCGTGGCGCTGGACGGCCAGACCGGCCGGGAGTTGTGGGCGGTGCCCATGAGCCTGGCCAAATACGATGGCGGCGGCGATTCCGGCGGCGGCGGCGACGGGCCCCGCACGACCCCGACCTACAACGACGGGCGCGTGTACGTCCTCGACGGCCGGCTCGTGCTGGTCTGCATCGACGCGGCGACCGGCAAAACGTTCTGGAAGCAGGACTTGGTCAAGCAGCACGGGGGCGAAGTGATGCCCTGGCAAAGCGCCGCCGCGCCGGTGATCGAGGGCGACTTGGTTCTCGTTGCCGGCGGTGGTCCGGGCGAAGGGCTGTTGGGCTTCAACAAAGGAACCGGCGCGGTGGCGTGGAAGGGCCAGGACGACAAAGCCACTCAGGCTACGCCGGTGGCGGCGACCATCCTCGGCGCGCGGCAAGTGATCTTTTTCACGCGCAGCGGCCTGGTGGCGGTGGATCCGCAGACCGGGACCGTTGACTGGCATTACGCCTTCCCGTTCCGCGTCTCCACGGCGGCCTCGCCGATCGTGTCCGGCGACCTGGTTTACTGCTCGGCGGGCTACGAAGTGGGCGCCGGGTTGGTACGCATCAGCCGCGACGGACAGAACTGGAAGGCGACCGAGCTTTGGCGCAAGCCGCGGCAACTGATCAACCACTGGAGCACTCCCGTGGTGAAGGACGGTTATCTCTACGGCATGTTCAGCTTCAAGGAATTCAACAAAGGCCCGCTCAAGTGCGTCGAGCTGGCCACGGGCAAGGAGATGTGGTCGCAGCCGGGTTTCGGTCCCGGCAACGTCATTCTCGTCGGTGGATACCTGCTCGTGCTCGGTGACAAGGGCCAGCTCGCGCTCGTGGACCCCTCCCCGGCGGGATACAAGGAACTCAGCCAGATGCAGGCCGTCGGCGGCAAATGCTGGAGCACGCCCGCCTACAGCGACGGGCGCGTCTATGTCCGCAGCACCACCGAAGGCGTCTGCTTGGATGCGACGGGGAAGTGAGCGGCCGGATTCCGCCGCCGCTACCGGAACTTTTGGAGCTTCTCGATCATCCGCGCCACGCGGTCCCGGTGCGCGAGCATTAACCGCGGGTCGGTCGTGAAGTGCGTCAGGTCTTTTGAGATTCCTTCCGGCACCGCCAGCAGCGCGCGGGCTTGGCGGACCAATTTGGTTTCGCCCCGCGCTTGGCGGACGCGCTCGACCTGCTGCTGGAGCAGCCAGAAATACTCGTAGTCCTCCAGGCCGTCGCGCAGGTTTTCCCAGCGGATGGAATTGATCGGTCCGTCCAGGCAAGGCTCCGTCGCGGTGTTCGGATCGCGGCGCGGCGGATACAAGAAGCGCCCGTCGCCGTTGCCCCAATAACCGATGTGGCCGGGCTGGAAGTCGTAGCCGCTCACGTAGCTCATCGGGTCCTGCCACGGATCTTGCAGCTTCGGCGGCGGGAAGGCGGCGGAGCTGCTCCAGTAAGTCGTCGCCCAGATCAAAATGGCCTGCACGCCGTATTGCCACGATTGCCAGGGCCAGAGCCGCAGTTCCGTGCCGGGATGATCGATGAACTCGGTCACGTAGGGCGCCTTTGGCCCGGTGCAGATGTACCACCAGACTTCCTCGCCCGAGGCGCGCCGCTGCCGTACTTTCTCCGGTGTCCATTGGGGCGTCAGGCCGCACCAGATATCGACGTGGCCCAGCAACTCCGGGTTCGGTTCCTTGGTGAGCATTCGCCGGAGGCCCGGCGCGGCGGCCTTGAGGCGCTTCATGCCTTCGACGACGAACGCGAAGTCCTTGCGATCCGGCTCGTCAAACCAGTACGTGAACGCCTTGGACAGCCAGCCGCGTTCGCGCAGGTGGCTCTCGATTTGGCTCAGGTAATCGTGGAAGAGCCGCGCGTGCTCCGGCGTGCCTTCCGCGAAGCCTTCCAGTTCGCCCAGCCGCCGGCTCTGGAACGTGCCGCCGCCCATGCCGATCAAACGCAGATCGAAGGTGCTGAAGTGCTCGCGGTCCAGCTACTGCTCCGCCGCCGGGTCGAACCTCGTGAAATCCACCTGCGCGTGCCGGTTTGTTCCCTCGCCGGTGAAGCGCACGTCGATCGGCGCGTAGTCGTAAAACGAGTCGGGGCTGATCCGGTGTTCGGCAAAGTTCTTCAGGTACTTCTCGTAAACCGCTTCCTGGTCCGCCCGCAGTGTCAGGCGGTGGTACTGATTGATAAAACCGGCGCCCAGCCCCAGCGCACTCTTCAGGTGCGTTTCTTCCGGTAGCGCAAAGTTGTAAACCTGGATGGCCAGCGGCACGCGCAAGCGGCCCATGTCGGTTTCCAAATCCAGCCGGCCGCGGTAAGTGCCCGGCCGGGTGTCGCGGGAAACGTGGAACGTGAGCCAGAGCGGCTGATTCTCATCCCGGTGGAGCGCCAGCGGCGTCCGCAGCGGCGGCAACGGATCGGGAAACCAGCCGGGCTGGCACGAACTGTCCGTCGGTTTCGTGACGTGAACGAAGGCGACTTCGCTCAGGCTGACCTCGATGGGCGCCGTCGTTCCGCGCCAGTTTCGCAACGCCCCGACGGCGGCGTTCAGCAGCCGGCCGTCCTTGCGAGGGGTAAGCACGACTTGGGCGGCCTCGTACTCCCCGCGGGCGACCGAGACGCTGACGGGGCGCAGTGCTTTCGCTGCCAGATTCGACGGCGGTTGGTCGCGCCGGACTTTCCACCCGCTCTCGCACTACCAGACGTCCAAAGCGGTGGACCGGCTCACCGGGTAACCCGGCCGGGCCGCTTCGGGCGCGGCAGCTCCGGCTTGCGGCGCGGCGGCCGACGGGATCGCCGCCAGGAGCGCGAGAAGCAGAAGAAACGACCGTGTGATGCGCATGGCGCCGGTCATCGTACCGTCCCCGGCGCAATCCTCAAGCCCGCCGGTGGCCGCCCCCCGGTACGCCGTCGGGGATGCAGGAAGAGGGTTCTTTGGCTGAAGTATCAGCCACCCGCTCGACGCGGGATCACCTTGTTCGCAGCCGGAAGAACCGCGTCTGGTCGCTCCAGCCTCCGGTGAGTGCAAAATCCACGTCCAAAGCCGCTGGCAAACCGGCGTTCTCCTTGTCGGTAATTTGTGGGGTGGGTGTAGTTTTCAGGCTGGCAGTTCGGAATGCGACCGGGAGGTCCGGGCGGCGTGTTCCGAGGCGGGTTGCGCTTCGGCTCCTGGGCAAACATGTCTTCCTCCCGGCGGACCCGCAACCGGTGCATCACCTTGACCGCTTCGCCGATGGTCCCCGCTGGCAATCCGTCACACCGTTTCACAACCGCATCCGTCGGACGATCTTGTGCCCGCTGGCAGGTCTGTCACGGTCAGTTGCACGCAAACGCTCCCGTTCCGTTCCCCAAGGCTGCGGATTCTCCGCTTGCGCAGAGCGAAAATCCTCGTGTACTTTGCGCTCGTCTGGTGCGAGCTGGCCGACGTTCTGGTGCGAGTCTTGATGGCCATTGCGGTGGCGCTCGCCCCGCGAGACGGACATAACCAGCAGGGCAAGTGCGGCACATCGCGGCGACATTATTCGTTAGCCGTTGGGGGGGTAACTGGTTGGCTGGGTAGCTCAGTTGGTAGAGCAGAGGACTGAAAATCCTTGTGTCGGCGGTTCAACTCCGCCCCCAGCCACCACCTGTCACAAACACCAATGAAATAAAGGTTAATCCGCTGTTTCTGCGCCTCACGATCAGGCTCGAATCCGACGCAAAAAATACTTTGTCTGTCCGGTTTTTTCGGTCCTGGGCGGTCGTTTTGGCCAGTCGGCAGTCTCACCCTGTCCAGGTGTCGCAACGCGGTTTGGCGGCCCAACGCGCGCGGGAGGCGGGCATCCTGCCACACGTCCGAGTGCCGCGCCGACTCAAAGCCGCAGAGTCGCCACGGTGAGCGCCAGAGGCCGACTCGGCCGGCACCGGCGCGCGCCCGCGGGGCGGGGCGTCGCTTGGACCGTCGGCGGCTGCGGGCGGGCCAACGTGCGCCCCGGATTGAACCGGCCAGTCAGCCTCGTCGGACTTGGCAGCGGGCCGCGGCGGGCGGCGATTCCCGGCACGGTCGCCGCGTGTCCCCAAGGCCGGCAAATGAGGACTCTCTTTGTGCGTGCCCGACCGTCC
>JAJXZI010000344.1 GCA_021780115.1 bacterium
CCCCGGCCCAAGCACCCCAAAGGCAACCCGGCGGCGCGGGCCGCTCTGAAAAACTCCAGGCCAAAGTGGACGCCGTGGTGGTGGGACACCCGCCCCGGCCCTTGCGCCTGATGTTGGAGGATGAAGTTCGCTTCGGACGAACGAGTGATCCGGTGCGCTGCTGGGCGCCGTCGGGTTGCCGCCCAGAAGGGCCGACACACCGGGCGCGCGGAATCCCCCCACGTCTTCGGCGCCGCGTCAGTCCGCACGACCGGGAACTCATCAGCCTGATCCTCCCGCACACCGACACGTCCGCGATGTCCCTGTATCTGGCGGAAGTCTCCCGGCGGCATCCCGCCGGGCACATTCTGATGTTCCAGGAGACCGGGCGGGGGGGCCTCGCGCCCAAGCGCTGGCGCGGCCGGAGAACCACCTCCCGCTGGACGGGTTACCGACTTACAGTCCGCAATGCAATCCGCCGGGCCTGGTCTGGCGGGAAATCCACCGCCAGCCCAGCCAACCACGATAACTACTCGATGGACGCCGTGGAAGGCGCGCACGAACGCCGCCTCTGCCGCCCCAACCCAATCCCTCACCGGTTTTGACTGGCTTTTAATGTTGGCTTGAACGCGAAATAGTATTACTGCGTTGGTTCGGATGATGGTGGGCTTGCGGGCTGGCTTCCACCGGCTGAGAGGCGGGAAGAACAACAGTTCCGGTGTGG
The DNA here is from genome assembly GCA_021780115.1 of bacterium. Taxonomy (GTDB): domain Bacteria; phylum Verrucomicrobiota; class Verrucomicrobiia; order Limisphaerales; family JAJXZI01; genus JAJXZI01. The sequence continues at coordinate 704 of JAJXZI010000344.1, forward strand.
CGAAAGTGGAAACCAAGTGCGCTAGGGCTTCCCGTCGATTTCCAACTGGATAGCTGGAATACTCTGCCGGGCCATTCGTGTGCCGTGCCGGGCGTGGAGTGAGGGCCGGGAGCAGGGTCATCGTTCACGTCCTGGAGTGGCGGGCCGGCGATGGTCCGACGTTTGCAACGGTCAATCACCCCGGCGGCACGTCTGGGAGTCTTCGGTATTCAGTCTTGGCCCGCTGGGTAATTCCGGCCGTCCAGGGTCGCCGCTGCCGCCGCCATTTGATGACCTCCAACGTCCTTCATTCTATTTTGTCGTCCCCGAGCCACAGTTTCACTTTTGGTCTGCTGGGGGGGACAGCGCTGGTTCTGGGCCGCCGGCGGGGCCGTCTTCGTGGCCACGCGGCCCGCCCACCGGCTCGGCCCTGAGCCGCTCCGCGGCCCAGTGTTGGCCGTTGCCGTTTCCCCGAACGTGGATGCCGCTGGCCTGAAGGGCAGAATGAGGTTCTGCCCGGCATTTCGGGGGATCGAGCGTGGGCAACCGCATCTGCGCCTTTCGCAGTGGCCGGAAGGCGGATGGAACAATGGGCGGCCAGCCGGCACTGATGCGGGGCGGCAGCGCCTGCGGTTGCGAAGCGCCGTCAGCTTGGCGCTTGACGTTCTTCCGCCGGTGCGATTACTAGGATCCTTCTATGCCGACTTACGAATACGCCTGTGAGAAATGCGGCCACACGTTCGAGAAGTACCAGTCGATCGTGGAGCAGCCGCTGACGCTGTGCCCGGAAGACCTCTGCGCGCGGAAGAAATGGGGCCGGGGCCGGGTCAAACGCCAGATCAGTGCCGGCGGGGGGCTGCTGTTCAAAGGTAGCGGCTTCTACATTACCGACTACCGCAGCGAAGGCTACAAACAGGCCGCCAAGAAAGACTCCGCGACCCCGGCGGCGGCCCCGACGGCCGGCGCGGCGGAGAGCAAAACCGCGCCCGCCAAGACCGAGACGAAAGCGAGCAAGCCCAAGAGCGAGAAGAAGGCTTGAGCGACACCTCTCAGCGCTTCGCAACTCCCGGTTCCGGGTTTCCGTTCGCGGGTTCCCGGATCGCCGTCGCCGGCTCACGGCGGGTGGACGGTCCACTTGCCGCCGGCCGCCGGAGACTGGCCACGCTGGCCCGCGTCGCGGGCGGGTCACTGGCGCTGATTTTGTGCCTCGCCGGGCTTCCCCGCCTGGCCCACGCCCAGTTCGCTCGCGGCACGATGCTGAATGTGGTCAGTCTTTCGGGCCAATTCGTGGTGATTGGGGATCCCCGGACGTCGCGGCTGCCCGGCGCGCTGGCCGGGTTGCGCGTCACTAACTGGGTCCATCTGGAGCCTCAGTTGCTGGCGCTCTCGTGCGAGCGCATCAAGCGGGCCTTGCTCCACAGCCTCGACGCGCCGGATCGCTGGCGCGGCAAGGTTTCCCTCCGGCTGCATCCGGTCCGCCGTGCCGACGAGTTGATCCTGATTACGTCGGAACGGTTCACCGATGGCTGGGACTACTACGTCGATCTGCCGGACGCGGTCGAAGTCCCGCGGTTGGTGGACGCGGTGGTCCGCGTAGTATTGGTGGAATGGGCCAACCGCAACAACACCGGTCGCGCCGCCGAAATCCCCGCCTGGTTGAGCGAGGGATTGCCCGAAGAATTGCTGTCCGATCCGACCCTCGACCTGGTGCTGCGCCCGCCGGAGGCCCGGGCCAGCGGCCCGCCGATGCGCCTGCTCACCCGGCAGGGGCGCTGGCACCATCCGCTGGCCGCCGCGCACGCGTTCCTCCTGAACCACCCGCCGCTGACGCTCGAGGAGTTGAGCTGGCCACGGCCGGGGCAGTTCGACGGCGACGGCGCGTTGACGTATCGCTACAGCGCGCAACTCTTCGTCCACGAGTTGCTGCGGTTGCGCGACGGGCGGGCCGCGCTCGGCACGCTGCTGGAATTGTTGCCGCGCCACTGGAACTGGCAGACCGCCTTTTTTCAGGCCTTCGGATCCCAGTTTCAGCGCCCGCTGGACCTTGAAAAGTGGTGGGATCTCCAAGTGGTGGATTTCACCACGCATGAGTTGTCGCAGACGTGGAACCGCACGGACAGCTTGCGCCAGTTGGATGAGGTGCTGCGGGTCTTTGTGCAGGTGCGTGCCGGCACCAACACTCCCGCCACGCACGCCGAGGTGCCGCTCCAAGAGGTGGTCCTGGAGGGCGACTACGGCAGCCAGGCGGACTTCTGGCGCTTCAAGATTCAACAGCTTGAGCGGCTCCGGATCGGCGTGGCGCCGGAGGTGGTCGTGCTCGCGGATGAGTATCGCCGGATCCTGGAGAGCTACGTCCGGAAGAGGGAACTTAGCCAGGCGATGTCGGGCGGCCCGCCGAACCGCTATGAGCAGAACCGCATCGCCCGTGAAACCGCCCGGCAACTGAACCTGCTCGACCAACGACGTGAAACCCTCCGTGCCACCAAGGAGTCCTCGCCGCCCGCCGCGTCGAGGCTGGGGAAAGGGACGTCCGAACCGCGAAAGCCCTGAAGTGATTCCCGGATGAAGCGACTGACCTAGAACGACTTACGGCGTCGCCTGAGGCGTTTGACAGGCGGTTCCCTTGACAGGCCGGGGACGGAAACTATAGTCGGCCCGAATGGCAAACGGCACAGAATCGGAGGAGAGCGGCGGCCCGGAAGAGCCCGCCGGGCAGCGAGCCTGGAAACTATTCCGTTCCGCTGGGCGCGGCTTCTGGCATGACGTGCCGGCGAGCGACTGGAACGACTGGCGTTGGCAGCTCCACCACCGGATCAAGAGCGTCGAGCAGCTCCAGCGGCTCCTGCCCACGCTGACGCCGGAGGAATACGCCGGCACCAAGCTGGCCAATACGCGTCTGGCGTTCGGGGTGACGCCCTATTTCTTTAACTTGATCGATCCGGCGGACGAGAACTGCCCCATCCGCCGCCAAGTCATTCCGCGCATCGAGGAAACCCACACCGCCCCGTGGGAGATGACCGACCCCTGCGGCGAGGATGCGCACTCGCCGGTGCCGGGGCTGGTGCATCGGTATCCCGACCGCGTCTTGTTCCTCGTCACCGACCGCTGCGCCGCTTACTGCCGCTACTGCACCCGCTCGCGCTTGGTCAGCAACGCCACGGGGTACGACTTCCATCCGCATTTTGAGCAGCAGATTGATTACATCCGGCGCACGCCGGCGGTGCGGGACGTGCTGTTGAGCGGCGGCGATCCGTTGCTGTTCAGCGACGACAAGATCGAGTATCTCCTGAGCCGTCTGCGGGCCATCCCCCACGTCGAGTTCCTCCGCATCGGCACCCGCATCCCCATCTTCCTGCCGCAACGCATCACCCCTCAGCTTTGCGCCATGCTGCGCCGGTACCATCCGCTGTTCATCAGCGTGCATTCGAACCACCCGCGGGAACTGACCACGGAAGCGCGCGACGCGCTGGGCCGGCTGGCCGACGCCGGCATCCCGCTGGGCAACCAATCCGTCCTTCTGCGCCACGTCAATGACGCCGCCGCGGTGATGCGCGCCCACGTCCAGAAGCTGCTGATGTGCCGGGTGAAACCGTATTACATCTACCAGTGCGATCTCATCGCCGGCTCGGCGCACCTGCGGTCCAGCGTGCGCAACGGCCTGGAAATCATGGACGCCTTGCGCGGCCACACGTCTGGTTATGCCGTGCCGCAGTACGTCATCGACGCGCCCGGCGGCGGCGGCAAGGTGCCTGTCAGCCCGGAGTACGTGCTCAGCCGCAACGCCGATCGCGTGGTCATCCGGAACTACGAGGGCCGGGTGTTCGAATATCCCGAGACGCGGGATGGCACGCCGTCGTTCGCGGCCCCGAGAGAGATCGAGGAACCGGAATTGGCCTGACCCGGCGGGCAGGTCGGGAGGTCTGTCCTCCATCCTGTCGTGAGGAAGGCGATCCCCTCCTCGGTGGGCCGTCAGGAATCCTTCACCGGCGCAGGGTGGTGAACATCCAGTTCAGCCTCCACGCGCGCCCACACCGAACGTGGGCGGAACCCCCCTCGCCCAAAGCCCCCGACCGAGCGTCCTGCCGCCCCGTTCCGGTTCCGCAGACAAACTCACCGACCTGTGCTATTCTGCAACAGCCAAATCGATGCGGACCAAAATCGTTGCTCATTCATCGGCTGGAGACCTGGGGGCGCGCGTCCCCGCTACCGGTGGCGGGCATGCCCTGCGAGCCGGCGCCCAAACGGCGCCGGGCCAGCCGGGCGCGATCCGCGTGCGGCGGGTCTGCACGGCGGGGCCGGATCGCGTGGCTCGGCCGTGAACCTACAAACTCTGGACACAATACCATGCTGACCTTCACTCGATTCCTGCGAACGACCACGACTGCCTGCGCGGTTTCCCTCGGCTTGGCCTGCTGGCCCGTGGCGGCGGCCACCCAAACGGTCCACTTCGGTTATCCCTACTACCAGCCGAATGACCTCACGATCCACCCCGGCGACACCGTTGAGTGGGTCCATGATCCCGACGGCTTCAACCACACGGTCACGGGGACGGGGTCCGAACCGCTGTGCGGCGTCGGGACGGTGCCCGTCAGTTGCTCGCACACCTTCGCCGACACCGGGACTTTCCCCTACAAGTGCATCATCGACGGTCACGCCGCCGCCGGCATGACGGGCGTGGTGCGCGTCGTGTCCATGCCGGTGACCGCCGTGGCCGCCGTCCTGACCAACGCCGTCGCGCTGGCGAACGGAAACTTCCAGTTCACGGTCCAAAGCACCGCCAACGTGACGAACCTCATCCAGGCCACCACCAACGTCGCCAGTGCGACGAACTGGGTCCTGGTGGGGACGATCACCCCGACCAACCGCGTGTTCACGTTCACCGACACCAACGCCAGCCAGTTCGGTCTCCGCCTCTACCGCGTCGTCGAGCCTTGAGGAGTTTCCCCTCCGGCGCCGAGTCCCGCTCTCGCGGCGGGAGATGGCCTGAGTGACCGGAGGCCCGCGTTTCCGATTGCGGACCCGCGGGCGCAGGTGGGAGATTCGTCTTGCCAGCAAACCAGACTCCGGCTGCGGCAGAATCCGAAGTGAAACCTGGGGACAAAGCAGGTGTGTGGGCCGCGCTCGGACTCGCCGGCGCCGCGGCGCTGGCGCTCAATTCGTGTTCCACGGTCTCGTCCACGGCCAACGCCCCGCCCGTCATCCCGGGGGCGACGTTTGTGGGCAACCGGACCTGCGCCGAGTGCCACACGAACATTGCCCGCGTCTTTCCGACCAGCGCCCACGCCCGGATCCACATCGAAGACCCGCGCGCCGTCGGGCAGACGGGGTGTGAATCGTGCCACGGTCCGGGCAGTCTGCACGTGACGGGCGGCGGCGGGCGCGGCCGGTTCATCCTCAATCCCGGCAAGGATCCCGCGCCCTGTTTCGAGTGTCACCGGCAAGTCCAGGCCGAATTCGCGCTGCCGCAACACCACCCGCTCCCGGAAAAGCAGATGAACTGCGCCCAATGCCACGACCCGCACGGCGGCGACGTCTTCAAGCCCGCCGGCGGCCTGGCGATGGCCCGCCTGAACGAGCCGTGCGCCCGGTGCCACCGGGAGCAGACGCGCCCGGTCGTCTTCGAGCACCCAGCTTTGCGCGAGGGCTGCACCGTCTGCCACAACCCGCACGGCTCCATCAACCCCCGCTTCCTGGTCCAGCGCGACGCGAACCTCTGTCTGCGCTGCCACGCCCAGGAACCGGGACCGAGCGTCCGGCCCGGTCAGATATTCATCGGCAAGTCCGACCATACCGCGTTCCTCCGCATGGGCACCTGCTGGTCGTCCGGGTGTCACACGGCGGTGCATGGCTCGAACGTCGATCGGGTGATGCGGTATTGACGGCGGCGCGAAACAGGATGCGTGAAGCGTGAAACGAAAAAGCGGCGGGGCTGTGTGGCGGTGGCGGTCGGTCTTCTGACTCTCTCCACGGGCGGATCGTTCGCCGCGGAAACGCCGGTGGACGAAAGCAAGCTGCCGCCCCCGGCGACGGTGAAAGTGGACTTCGCCCGCGACATCAAACCGATCCTGGAAGGCCACTGTTTCAAGTGTCACGGAGGCGAGAAGCCTAAAAGCCATTTCTATCTCGCCAACCGCGAGGGCGCGCTCAAGGGCGGCGAGCACGGGGTGGACGTCCTTCCCGGTCAGAGCGCCCAAAGCCCGCTCATCTGGTTCGTCGCGGGGCTGGTCGAGGACATGGAAATGCCGCCGGACGGGCGCGGCACCCCACTCACCCCGGAGGAGATCGGGTTGCTACGCGCCTGGATTGATCAGGGCGTGCCCTGGGAACCGACCGTGGCGGAGAAGTCAACGGATGTCACCGCCTCGCCGACGGTCGGCGGCACCAGCGTCCAGGGCAACGCCCAGAAATTCCGCGAGCTTTACTGGCAGCGCGAAGGCTGGAACGGCGGCTTGGAGGATTTCCAGTTGAAACAGAAGGTGGGCGAGGATTCGCAAGTCACGGCCGCCGGCCACTTCCTGCTGGATGATTACAAGCTGACGTTGGACGCGGAAAAGAACGACCTCGGCTTCACCCGCCTCGGCTGGTCCCAGTTCCGCAAATACTACGACGACACCGGCGGGTACGATCCGCTGTTTTCGCCGTCGCTCTTCGGTTCGGGCCGCGATCTGCACCTGGATGACGGACGGCTCTGGGCCGACTTCGGCCTCACCCTGCCCCACTGGCCGCGCCTGGTGCTGGGCTACGAATACCAATACCGCAACGGCAGCGAGGCCACGTTGCAGTGGGGTCCGGTCAGCAACGGCCCCGAGACACGCGACCTTTTCCCCGCCTTCCGCGACCTTTCCGAACGGGTGCATATCCTGAAATTCGATCTGGACCACGAGGTGGCGGGGGTGTCGATCACGGACAATTTCCGCGGCGAGTGGTACCAACTGGGCAGCACCCGCTACGACGCCAGCGGCTACACGCTCGGCTCGCCCGGCCTGGCGCTGACGACCATCGCCGAGCGGCAAACCCATTTTCAGGGCATGAACACGGTGCATCTGGAGCGGCAGTTCACCGACTGGCTGTTCGCCTCCGGCGGCTACCTCTACAGCAAGTTCAGCGGCGACGCTTCCCTGGAGATGAACACACTGGATGTCGCCTCGCTTCCCACTTCGCTGCCGATGTGGCAAAGCCAACGCATCGAACTGGGGCGCGAATCACACGTCTTCAGCCTCAGCAGCCTCCTCGGTCCCTGGGAAGGACTGAGCCTGACGGCCGGCGTCCAGAACGAATGGACCCGGCAACAAGGTTTCGGCAGCGCCATCGCCGGCGTGGCGGACCCGGTTTTCGGCCTCGTCTTCTTTCCCAACGATCCGGAATCCTCCTTCTCGGACCTGGACCGGGCGACCTTCACCCAGGATTTCGGCCTGCGGTTCACCAAGATTCCCTTCACCACGTTGTTTGCCGACGCGCGCTTCCAGCAGGAAAGCATCGGGCAGTCCGAGGCGTGGAACACGGACATCAACTCCGGCTACCTGCTCCACACCGAGGCCACGAGCGCCCTGCAAGACCTGCGCGTCGGCTTCAACACCTCGCCTTGGCGGCGCGTTTCTTTCAGCGCCCACTACCGTCATTACGACGAGGCCAGCGACTACAACCCGCTTCTCAAAGAAACCGCGCTCAGCCTGGGCGCCCAACCCTTCGAGGGTTATCCCGGGTTCATCCGCTCCCGCGATCTGCTCTCCGACGAAGCCGTGGCGAAGCTGGCCGTGCAATGCGCCCCCTGGCTCAAGACCACCTTCACCTACCAGCACCTCGCCAACGATTACCGCACGACGACCGACCCGGTGACGGGACCGTTTCCCGGTTTTCTGCCTGGCGGCATTTCCCCCGGCGGCAGCGTGCTCGGCGGCCGTTACACCGCGCACGTTCCCAGCATGAATGCCATCCTCACGCCCTGGCGGCGCCTCTTCCTCTCCACCACCTTCAGCTACCAGCGCGCCCGCACCGTCACCTGGGTCAGCGACAGCCCGTCCATCGCGCCGTACGAAGGCGACATCTACAGCGTGATCGCCAGCGCCACTTACGCCCTCGATGAGAAAACCGACTTGTCCGGCGGCTATTCCTTCTCGCGGGCCGATTTCACGCAAAACAACCTGGCGGCCGGGCTGCCCCTGGGTATCAACTACCAGCAGCACGGCCTGGAAGCCGGGATCAAGCGCCAGATCGCCAAAGGCAAGTCCGTCGGCCTCCAGTACCGCTTCTACCACTACGACGAGCCGAGCAGCGGCGGCTTCAACAACTTCGACGCCCACGCCGTCTTCGCCACGCTGACCGTCCGCCTGCCCTGACCGGGATCCGGCCGACAACTTGCCGCCGGGACACTTGCGGGCTAGGCTTGGCGCGTGAAGTCTCCGTTGAGCCGCAGTCGTGCCTTCACGCTGGTTGTCAGCGCGGGCGCTGCCCTGAGCGCGGTTCTTTCACTTCACGCCAAGCCCATTCACCTCCGAAATGAAGTAATTGTTCCATCGCCGCCGGCCAGGGCCGCCGCCGGCCGCGCGCCCTCCTCCGCCGCTCCACCCCCGGTTTCCGGGCTGTTCCTCGTGCAGTTCACCAACGCGCCGCTGCCCGGCTGGCGGCAGCAGTTACGGACGCTGGGCGTCGAGTTGGTCCGCTATGTGCCGGAAGACACGTTCATCGCGCGGTTCCGCGCCGTGCGCCAAAGCCAGGTGCAGTCACTGCCGTTCGTGAACTGGGTCGGCGAGTACCGGCCGGAGCAAAGAATCCATCCACGGTTGCTCGCGGCGGCGCGCGCCGCGGCGCCGACCAACGGCACGGTCGCCGTGAACCTGTTGCTGGTACCCGGCGCGACGGCCACGGAAATCGCCGGTGTCCGCTCCTTGCTGGCGTCGGTCGAGCACGAGAGCCGCTTGCGCCAAGGCACCATTTTGCGGGGACGCCTGGATCCGGCCCGCTTGCCGGCCTTGGCGCAGGCCAGTTCTGTCCTCTGGCTTGAACGCGCGCCGAAGCGGAGACTCGTCGATGAACTGGCCTCGAAGATCGTCGGCGGCGACGACGGCGCCGTGGCCACCCCGACCGTGACGCAGCAGGAAGGTTTTGGCGGCTCAGGCGTGACCGTGTGCGTGGCGGATACGGGGTTGGACACCGGCAATACGAACACCATGCACCCGGACGTCCGCGGCCGGGTGACGGGCTTCATCTACTATGGCGATCTGAAGGATGGCTCGGATGGCTACGGCCACGGCACGCACTGTGCCGGCATTGTCGCGGGCAATGCCGCCACGGGCGAGACGGATCCAGACACCGGGGCGTTTTATGGCCTGGGGGTCGCCTCGCACGCCGACCTGCTGATCGAGCGGATTTTCGACGCGAACGCGAACGAGGTGAGTCCTGCCCCCAGCGATGAAGAGCTCACGCGCGATGCCGTTCGTGGCGGGGCGCAAATCGGCGCCAACAGTTGGGGCAATGACGTCCAGGGCGAGTACGACCTGGACGCGGCGCAGTTTGATGAGTTGGTCCGGGATGCGGACGCCTCGACTCCCGGCGATCAGCCTTACATCCTGGAATTCTCGGCCGGCAACGCCGGTCCCGCCTCGGAAACCTTGGACAGCCCCGCTTCGGGAAAGAACGTCATCGCCACCGGCGCCTCGGAAAACGGCCCGGGGACCCTCTCCCAAACCTACGGACTCTACGCCGACGGCGCCGACACGATGGCGGATTTCTCCAGCCGCGGTCCGTGCGAGGACGGCCGGATCAAGCCCGACGTGGTCGCCCCCGGTACGTGGATCGCTTCCTTGGCGTCGTCGGCCGCCCCGAACGAGGCCGCGATCGCCTGGACCGCGATTGACAACTACTACGTGTATATGGGCGGGACCAGCATGTCGGGGCCTCATGCGGCCGGCGCGGCGGCCGTCTTCGTGCAGTATTACAAAAGCCTGCACCAAGGCGCCCTGCCTTCGCCAGCGCTGGTCAAGGCGGCGTTGATCAACTCGGCCACGGAACTGGATCAGGTCAACGGCGGTCCCGGTTCGATCCCCAACAACGACGAAGGCTGGGGCCGCGTCACCTTGACCAATATCATCACCACCAACCTCGACCAAGCGCCGCGGGACTTCGAATTTGTGGACCAAACGGTGCTGCTGACCACGGGGCAGATCTACGAGCAGCATGCCTTTGTCGGCGGCCCGGACCAGCCCTTGAAGATCACCCTGGCCTACACGGACGTGCCGGGATTTCCGGGGGCGCTGCCCGCGCTGGTCAACGATCTGGACCTGGAAGTCGTCGGGCCGGATGGGACCCAGTATCGGGGCAACCAATTCCTGGCCGGCGAATCGGTGCCCAACGCCCCGGCTCCCGACAATCTGAACAACGTGGAGGCGGTCCACCTGGCCCAACCGTTGCCGGGCGATTATCTGGTGCGCGTCCGCGCCCGGAACGTCGTGGAAGATGCCCGCTTGGACACCTCCGCCATCGACCAGGATTTCGCGCTGGTCGTCTCCGGCGATCTGGTGCGGCCGGGCCAGAGTGTCATCCTCCTGGACCAGACCAATTACACCGCGCCCGGCGTTATTCATCTCGCGGTCCTCGATCCGGCGAGGGCGGGCAGCAACGCCGTCAGCGCCCTGGTAAAGAGCACCACCGAGCCGGCCGGAGAAAGCATCGTTTTGTCGGCGGCCGGCAACGACGGCGCCTTTACCGGCGCGGTCATGACGGTCGTGGGCAGCGCCGCGGCGGACGGGCGGTTGGAAATTCACAACGGCGACGCCATCGAAGCGGACTACGTGGACGGCGCCGGGGCCGCGCACACGGCGACGGCCGTGGCCGATCTCATTCCGCCCGTCCTGAGCGATGTGGCCGCTACCGTGGATCTCGGCGTCATCACCATCACCTGGCAGACCACGGAGCCGGCCAACTCCGTCATTTGGTACGGCACCAACGCGGCCTCGATTCTGGCGCTCACCAACGCGACCCTCACGACGAGTCATTCGGTCAGACTGAGCCATCCGGTCGGCGGAAAGACCTATTCCTTCTTCGTGAGTTCCACCGATGCGGCCGGCAACAGCGCCACGAACAACAACTCCGGCGCGCTCTACACCTTTGTGGCTGTGCAGGCGCCCACGGTCTTGCTGGTGGATGCCTACGAAACGGCGGACGGTTCGCCGGTCATTCCGGATGGCACCTACACCAACGCGCTCACCGCCGCGGGCTTCAGTTATGCCGTCTGGAAGGTGACGGAGCGCGGTTCGCCGCAACTGGCGGACTTGCAGCCGTTCCCGGCGGTGATGTGGCGGCTGACGGATGACGTGATCAATTACACCGGCACCAACAACACGCTCACCGCCCAGCAACAGGCCATGATCCAGACCTACCTGGACGGCGGCGGCTCGTTCTTCCTGGCGTCGATGGGCGTCCTCAGCCAATTGGGCGACGTGCCCTTCCGACAGAACGTGCTGCAAGTGGCCGGGTTCGTGCAAAACCCCAACCCGTTCACGCCCTGTTCCACTTGCGACGAGGATTTCGGCGTGCCGGCGGTCCGGGGCGCGCCGGGCGACCCGATCACGGGCGGGATGGCCGTGACGCTCGATTACACCAATTATCCCTATTTCGATCTGGGCGACGGGACGGTCTTTGGGCCGGATTTCTCCGACACGTTCACCCCCGGCACCAATGCCACGCCGATCCTGTTCGAGTCGGTTTCCGGCCGGCCCTGCGGCATGAGCTACCCCCGCCCCGGCTTGGACCGGCCCGGGCGCGTGGTGTTCCTTTCCTTCCCGCTCGACGCCGTGCCGGCGACCGGGCCCGCGCCCAATAACGAGGTCGCTTTCCTGCGGAACGTCCTCAACTTTCTCGTTCCCGGGGCGAACGGCATCGGAACCGTTTCCTTTGATAACACCGCCTATACCATCCCCGACCGCGTCACCGTGCAGGTGGCCAACGCCAGCCTGGCCGCGGCGGCCCAACCCCTGGTCACAGTCTCGACCAGCTCTTCCACGAACCCCGCGACCATCACCTTGAACGGGACGACCCACCCCGGCTTGTTCCAAGGCTTCGTCACCCTGGTGGCCACCAACGCCACCGCCCGGACCAATCAGTTGGCGGTCGGCAACAGCGACATCATCACCGCCGAATACTTTGACGCGGCGGCCAAGAGCAACGTCCTCGCCACCGCCCGGGTGGACACCGTACCGCCCGCGATCACCAACGTGGCGGCAACGACGGATTACGGCAATGCCGTGGTGAGTTGGACGACCTCCAAACCGGCGGACTCGCTGGTGCAGTACGGCGAATCCGTTTTGCTGGACCGGACCGCGTACGGCGCGGCGTTGGGTACCAATCACTCCGTCTCGGTGAACAGCCTCTCGGCGAACCGGAATTATTACTTCCAGGTGGTCAGTCGCGACACGGCCGGCAACACCACGGTGGACGACAATCAGGGCGCGCTCTACACCTTCCAGACGCGCCCGGCGCAGCGGCCGCCGTGGTTCGACAATCTGGAGCGCGGCGCGACCAACTGGACCGTCGTCGCCGATCCGTCCATGGGATCAGACCTCAACTGGACCCTGGGCACGCCCAACAACGGCCTCCAGACCAGCGCCCATTCCGGAACGAATGCCTGGGGGAGCGACCTCGACGGTCAGCAGATTCCCCTGTTCGCCGACAGCTTCCTGCTCAGCCCGGTGATTGATCTCTCGGGTTTGAGCCAGGCCACCCTCACCTTCTGGGATTGTTTCGACTTCAGTTCCGGGCTGGAGGAGGGCCAGGTGCTGATCAGCACCAACAGCGCCGCCGCGCTCGCGTCCCTGCCCGTGCTGGCAGATTTCAGCGGCTTGTCGGCCACTGCCTGGCAGGAGGAAACCCTGGACCTCACCCCGTACGTCGGGCAGACCATTCAGGTAGTGTGGCAGTACGCGGGAGCTTCCATGGGCAGTCCGACCTACGGCTGGTTGGTGGATGACGTGGGCATCACCGGCGTGGCCGCCGGCGAAGGCGGGACGATTGTCATCGCGAAGAATCTCGGCCAGGGGACGTTCACTCTGACCGGACCCGTCAGCCAGTCCGGCACGGCGCTTTCGACCACGATCAGCAATGCGCCGCCCGGCCCATACACCCTGCAGTTCGGCGAAGTCGCCTTTTACCAGACTCCGCCCGCTCAGTCCGGCACCCTGACCGCCTCCAACACCCTGACCTTCATGGGCATGTACACCTTTACCGATGCCAACCACAACGGCATGTCCGACGCCTGGGAACAATACTACTTTGGGTTCGTTTCGCCCGACCGGACGCCCGCCACGGACACCGACGGCGACGGCATGACGGATTACGCGGAATTCATCGCCGGCACCAATCCCACCAACGCGGCCTCCAACCTCCGGTTTGTGGGCCTGCTACAGACCAACGGGATCGTCACCCTCCAGTGGGCGGCCATCCCCGGACGGCTTTATCAAGTCGAGAGTTCCGCCAACCTCCGCGTCTGGCTGCCCGTGACCGATTGGCGCCAAGCCGCGGCCAGCCCGATGTCCTATTCGGCCACCAATTTCAGCGCCAGCCCGCGCCTGTTCCGCGTCCAGGTCCGGCCCTGAAACCGCACGCGCCACGCCGGCCAAGCTCACGTCGGCTCCAAGTCGCACGCCTCCAGCTTCACCGCGGCGGCTTGGCCAATGAAATCCAACCGCAGCAGGACGGTGGACATGCCGTAACGCTTGTCCACCCAGCCTTCCATGCCCCGCAGCGGCCCGGCCTTGATCTTCACGCGGGCACCTTCCCCGATTTCCGGCGCCAGGCGGATTTCCAGCTCGGTTTCCAGCGCCCGGAGGATGTCGTTGAGTTGCTGAACGAAAAGTTCCTGGTCGAACACGTCCAGGAGGTTCGCCACGTAATCGCTCTGATAGACCGTCTGCCGCAGCAGCGGCGACATGCGCAGGAACACGTAGCCGGGGAACAGCGGCTTGCTGAAAACCGCCGTTTTGCCGCGGTATTTGTGCGCCGACCGGTAGCACGGCAGGGTCGTGGAAATCCCCTGGCGGTCGCAATACTCAACCACTTTCTTCTCGCAGCGCGGCCGGGCATGGGCCACGAACCAAAGCAAATCGCTCACGGAAGCCAAGATGAGGGCGGTAAACGGCTCGTCAAGCATTCGGGACCGAAACCGTCGTGTGGCATGTTGCCGATGGGACGGGAGAGCTTTTGGTCTCCTTACGCTCTCGCAGTCGGGCTCCTCTGAAGCGCAGAGAAGTAGGCCGGTGCCTCCCTCAGCTAGAGCATTTCCATCAAACATGTAGCTTTACAGGGCGTGGGGGGGCAGGGCAGGATTGGGGTATGCGAGCCATTCCTGTGCCGGTGCGCCAGCGCATCCTTGAGCTTTACGACCAAGGCAAAGAT
>JAJXZI010000034.1 GCA_021780115.1 bacterium
GCCGCGGAGCGTATTCTGAATCGGCGGCTGAACAAGGCATCAGACCTCGCCGCGCAGCGCCAGTTGCTCGGTTTTACGAACGATCGGGAGCGGCGGACCTGGCAATTCGGGCATTACAATCCCAAGACGCACGAGATGCTCGACCCGAAGGTGGAATGGCGACGGCCCGACGGGGCGTTCCGAGAGATCATCGCCCAACGCGGCGTGTGGGCGAACGGCCTGTGGACATTCTACGAGGCGGTCCAAAACAACACGTATGCGCCCAACGGCACCCTGACAAACCAGAATCCCCAAGCCGTGCTCCCAATGCCGGCCTTCGCCGAGACGCCCGCGGTGATCCAGAGCGAAATCAAGATCAGCGAGCGCCTGAGTCGGCGCGGCGCCAAGCGGGCGGACATCCCGTTGTTGGAGTTGTTCGAATACCTGCGGCTGCATCCCCACCCGCAAGGAAAGGACCGGGCCTGGCTTTACACCAAGCTTTACGGTCGCCTGGCCGCGCCGTGGACCTGCTTGGTCGTGGTGTTGATCGCCGTGCCGTTTGGCGCAGCCTCGGCACGCCGCAACGTGTTCGTGGGGGTGGCGAGCAGCATCGTGATTTGCTTCGCGTATTTCGTGCTGCAGCAGGTCGGGTTGGCGTTCGGCACGGGCGGTTACCTGCCACCTTGGTTGGCCGCGTGGATGCCGAACCTGGTCGTCGGGGGCGGCGGTTTGTGGCTCTCGCGACGAGTTCGCTGAGCGGCGCCGGCGTGGAATCAGGCCCGTCCATTCCCCGACTTTCCTTTGCGAAGATCGCGGTTTTCTGCCAAGTAATGCCGCGCTGCCATGAGCGATCCCTTGCGCGAACTCGAAGCCCGCTACGCCCGGCTGAAGCTGCTCTACCAGAGCGGCCAAGCCATCCACGCGACGCTCGCCTCCGAAAAGGCGCTCCCAATCGCGCTCGAAGAAGCGATGCGCGGCGTGCGGGCCGCCAGCGGGTCGGTGCGGCTGCTCAATCCCACGACCGGTCTGCTCGAGGTCCACGCGGCGAAGAACCTCCCCGCCGATGTCTGCGAGGCGAAACTCCACCTGGGCGAGGACTTGGCGGGCTGGGTGGCACGCACCGGCAAACCGGCGCACGTGGGCGACACCCTCAAAGATCCGAGGTGCGTCCGTCCAAGCCCGAAGATCTGCTCGATCCTGGCCCTGCCGCTCGAAGTCAGTGGCGAAGTGCGCGGAGTTCTGAGCGTGGAATCGGATCGCCGCGATGCGTTTAGCGGGGAAGACCGGGAGTGGTTGGAGGAACTTGCCACCCAGGCATCCAAGGCGATACAAAACACTTGGCTCCACGAGCAGTCCCAACTCAAGGCCCGCCTTTTCCAATCACTCGTCAGTGTGGGACGGACCATCAATTCGACCCTCCGGCTCGAAGAGGCGCTGCAGGCGATCACCCGCGAAGCCTGCACTCTGATGCAAGTGAAGGTGGCCTCGTTGATGATGGTGGATGAATCACGCGAATGGCTGGATCTCCGGGCCAGCTCCGGAGCGGGAGCGGCCTATCTGCACAAGCCGCGCCTCAGTCTCGCGGAGAGCCTGCTGGGTAGCGTGGTCCGACGCAAGAAGCCGCTCCAAGAAGAGAACGTGCAGCAATCCAATCGGTATCAACACGTAGAAGTGGCTCGACGGGAGAAACTTGTATCTCTATTGAGCGTGCCTTTGCTCCAAGACGGCGAAGCCATCGGCACATTGAATGTCTATTCGGGCAAGCCTTATGTTTTCTCAAACGAGGAGATACAGATTCTCTCAGCACTGGCAGATCTATCGGCTATCGCCATCGCCAGGACGCGGCTCTACGAGCGCATTGTGGATGTCGAAGAACAACTGCGCCAGAAAGAGAAATTGTCGGCGCTGGGATGGCTGGCCGCCGAGGTGGCTCACGAGATACGCAACCCGTTGACAGTGATGAAGATGCTATATCACTCGCTGGACCTCAAGTTTGCCAGAGATGATCCGCGGGCCAAGGACGCGGTGATCGTGAGCAGCAAGATCGATCAGTTGAATAAGATCGTTGAGCGGATTCTCGATTTCGCACGGACCTGCGAACCGCAGTTCGCCTCGGTGAATCTGAACGAACTCGTCCGCGAGTTAGCTCTGTTGGTGCGCCACAAGTTAGCCAATCAGAACGTCCGGCTAGAACAACAGCTCGAAACTCCGCTGCCGGCGACCATGGCGGACCGGGGCCAGTTGGAACAGGCTTGTTTGAATCTTGTCCTCAACGCCACCGAAGCCATGCCGCATGGCGGAGTCATGACGATCCTGACTCGCACCTTGCGCCCGTCGCCCGACGGTTCGATGGCGGCCTGCATCGAGGTGGAGTTCTCGGATACGGGCCACGGCATGAAACAGCCGCAGGCAAAACGGGTGCTGGGAAGTCTGTTGAAAAGCACTAAACGACACGGTACCGGCTTGGGCTTGGCCATCGTCAACCGCGTCGTTGAAGCCCATCGAGGCCAGCTTGAAATTCGCACACGCGTAGGGCAAGGCACTTCGGTAGTCATCAGACTACCATTGCCGTAGAGGTTGGCGGCGATAACCGGATTCGACCGAGCTGTTGAGATGGGAGGCATCGTCTGCCATGCCGCCCAAACAGGTCCAGCCGATCGCTTTTGGATCTGCATGCCTAATTACCTATTATCATGCTTTTTGTGACTATTCCAAAGACCCGATGTCCGTCTCCTAAAGATACCCAACGAACACAAACATTGTCCGAACAGGGCGATTCCTTGGAACGGCAGTCCGGCCCTTGACCGAACGCCTGAGGGCCATAAACTGGAGGCATACAGCGACACCGCTGCGACTGATTCATTCTGTGTTCGTCCATCCAAAGAAATACGATGTGATCGCGATAGGAGCGGGACACGCCGGCGTCGAGGCGGCCCTTGCGGCCGCTCGGATCGGCTGCCAGACCCTACTGCTGAGCATCAATTTGGATACCATCGGCCAGATGTCCTGCAACCCAGCAATTGGCGGGCTTGCCAAAGGTCATCTTGTGCGGGAGATCGACGCGATGGGAGGAGCCATCGGCAAGATCACCGATCTGAGCGGCCTCCAGTTCAGGATGCTTAACACGAAAAAAGGACCAGCCGTCTGGGCACCCCGAGCACAATGCGACAAGAAGGCTTATCAGTTCACTGCCAAGTGGATCTGCGAGCGCCAACCGAATCTGGATTTGATGCAATGCCAGGTTTCCAAGCTCATCCACGAGGACGGAATTGTACAGGGTGCCGAGACGACTCTGGGAGTTCGCTACTTAGGCACTGCTGTCGTCGTCACCACCGGTACATTTCTCCGGGGATTGATGCATATCGGATCCAACAGACAATCCGGAGGCAGACTCGGCGAGTCCGCAGCCATGAATCTGTCTGACTCACTGAAGGAAGTCGGATTGGAGTTGGGACGCCTGAAGACTGGCACTCCACCGAGAATATTGCGACGCTCGATCAACTTCGAGAAGACCGAAGTGCAGCCCGGCGACGAGCCCGTTCCCTACTTCACCTACTGGAAGGACGAGTTGTTCCACGTGGAACACTCTTCGGCCATCGCTTCAGAACCGATCAAATCTCGGTCGGGCTATCCGCCGGGATCGATTCTTGAACGCTCTGGCGGTCAACTTCCTTGCCACATCACTTTTACCACCACGAAGACGGCTGACATCATCCGCGCCAACCTTTACAGATCCCCTCTGTATTCTGGGAGAATCGAGGGGATAGGCCCTCGATATTGCCCATCCATCGAGGACAAGATTGTCCGGTTCGAATCAAAGGAGCGACATCAGATTTTCCTGGAACCAGAAGGCATTGCCACAGACGAGATCTACGTCAATGGGTTTTCGACTTCGCTTCCATTTGAAGTTCAGATCGACCTGGTCAAAACGATAATCGGTTGCGAGCAGGCGGAGATCATTCGTCCGGCATACGCCGTCGAGTACGACTTTGCTTTTCCGACGCAACTTCACCCGTGGCTGGAAACCAAGGCCTGCCGCAACCTCTTTCTGGCTGGCCAGATCAACGGGACATCAGGCTACGAAGAGGCCGCCGCTCAGGGACTTATGGCTGGGATTAACGCTGCCAGAAGGATCTCTGGTCGGGAGCCGATTGTACTCAGGCGGGATCAAGCCTACATTGGAGTTTTGATCGACGATCTGGTCACCAAAGGAACGACGGAACCCTACCGGATGTTCACCTCGAGGGCCGAGTATCGGCTTCTGCTCAGGCAAGACAACGCCGATTTGCGACTGTCCAAGATCGGTTTTGATGTGGGTCTCCTTCCGGAGCGGAACTACCGTATCGCGGAGGCGAAAAGACGATCAGTTGAAGATGAACTCCTTCGTTTGAACGACATCCGCATCGGCACGGAGACCCTTGCACAACTATTGCGCCGACCGGAAAACACCTACGCCGACCTTCCCAATCGCGATCCCCATTTGACGGCCGAAGAAGTGCGGCAGGTTGAGATCGCGATCAAATACGAAGGCTATATCGACCGGCAGAAATGTGAGATCGTCAAGTTTCGGGGGCTGGAGAGCAAGCAAATCCCTGATTCATTCGATTATGAGGCAATTCCAAGCCTCCGAACTGAGGCCCGCCAGAAGTTGATGAAAATTCGACCAGTCACGCTCGGCCAGGCTGCGCGCATTTCCGGGGTGTCGCCCGCAGACATTAGCATTCTCATTGTCTGGCTCAAGCGCTCTTTGCCTTCTCACTCCGACAACCGGGGAACAGAACACCAAGAGCAAGCCAGAAATGAGGCCTCAGTCCACCCGCTTTGAATATTCGTAATGTATTTGTCTTAAACTTGTTATAGAATGGAATAGTGTTTGGCCCAGCACTGGTCGGTGGCCCAGGGTAAGCCTCAGAGATTTGCGCCGAAGGCCGGAAAGCAGAGTGGAAAACCAATCGAAAGCCAAGGCAGTGCCTCGACACATGGACTCGCTGGCCATTTTTTGCGGTGCTGAATCCTGCGGCAAAAAACGCGGCATATCAGCGGGGCACCTCACTGCCAATGCGGAAACAAGCGTCTTGCATCTTCAGTCGCTTTCCGCTTTCGTTTCCCCATGAAATTCTCCTTCCGGCCCTTCGACCTCCGGCTCGCTCACACTTGGACCATTGCGCGAGGCAGTGGAACCAACGTGTTCAAGGTGCTTCTCGTCGAAGCGGTCGACGGCGACGGCACGGTCGGACTCGGCGAATCCGCCCCCTCGAAGCGTTACCACGAAACCGTCGAAACGGGCGCGGCGTTCCTCGGCAGGGTCGATGGACGCCAGATCTCCTTTGCGGATGTCCCCGGCAGCATGCGCTATCTCGACACGCTCACCCCGGGCGAGTTCTCCGCGAAATGTGCTATTAACCTCGCCCTCTTGGACGGCGCCGCCCGACGTGCCCGGACGCCGCTTGGCGATTTCCTGGGACTTGGCTTTCGCGAGCACCATCACGTCACTTCGTTCAGCATAGGCATCGATCGCCCCGACGTGATCCGCCAAAAGGTCCTCGCCGCCGAGAAATTCCCCGTACTCAAGCTTAAGCTCGGCACGCCGGAGGACGCGGCCAGTCTCGCCGCCTTGCGCGACGTCGCGCCGGCCAAACCCGTTCGCGTGGACGCTAACGAGGGATGGAAGACCAAGGAAGAAGCCCTCGAAAGGATCGCGTGGCTCGCCCGGGATGGCCATATCCAATTCGTCGAGCAACCCATGCCGGCGTCGGCACCGCGCGCGGACTGGGTCTGGCTCAAGGCGCGTTCGCCGTTGCCCATCTTCGCGGACGAGTCGTACGTTTCCGCCCGTGACGCAGCACCGTGCGCCGAGTGTTTCCACGGCGTCAACGTGAAACTCGTCAAGACCGGCGGGGTGAGCGCGGCGTTTGAAGCCCTCCAAGCCGCGCGCCAGGCCGGCCTGAAGACGATGATCGGCTGCATGATCGAAACCAGTATCCTTATCAGCGCCGCCGCGCACTTGGCCGAGTTGGCCGACTTCCTCGACCTCGACGGGAACATTCTCATCACAAACGATCCGTACCGCGGCGTCACGACCGGACGAGGCCTCCTCTCTTTCGCTGACGCGCCCGAGCCATACGGCCTCCGAGTCCGCGCCCGGGGCTGATCGCCTGCCCCTCGCCCCGATTCGCGTGAAACCGGACCCTGAGCAGGCCGTCGCGCCGCGCTTCTTGGGCATCGAGTGCGGCGCCACACGCACGGTCGCCATCCTGGCCGACGAATGCGGACGCTGTCTCCGGCGTTGGGAGGCCGGCCCGGCCAACGTGCGCTTCCTGACCGATGCCGAATTGGCGGCCCATTTTCGCGCACTCGCGGCGCAATTTTCCCAGCCGGGCGCACTGGGCGTCGGTATGGCCGGCGTTCTCGAACCGGCGGAACGCCGCCGGGTTCGTCAGGCGGTGGCTCAAACCTGGCCGGGCGTCCCATGCTGGATCGGCAATGACCTCGACACGGCTCTGGCCGCCGTGGAACTCGACCGCCCACATCATCCGGCTGCGGCGCGCATTGTGGTCATCAGCGGCACCGGCTCTTGCTGTTACGGCCGCAACGCGGCCGGGCAGACGGCTCGGGTTGGCGGTTGGGGCCATCTGCTCAGCGATGAGGGCAGCGGCTACGCCATCGCCCTGCAGGCGTTGCGAGCAGTCACGCAAACGTTCGACGCGACTGGCACCTGGCCGGGGCTGGGACAGCGTTTTCTGCGAACTCTCCTGTTCCAACACCCGAACGATCTCATTGACTTGGCGCAACGGGCAGCCAAAACCGACATCGCGGCGTTGGCGGCGGAAGTGTTCGCGGCAGCCACGCGCGGCGACCGCCTGGCGCAGGAGATTTTGCGCACGGCGTCCTCAGCCCTGGTGCGGGACGCCGTCGCT
The DNA here is from genome assembly GCA_021780115.1 of bacterium. Classification (GTDB taxonomy): domain Bacteria; phylum Verrucomicrobiota; class Verrucomicrobiia; order Limisphaerales; family JAJXZI01; genus JAJXZI01. The sequence goes on from JAJXZI010000034.1 coordinate 6,897, forward strand.
TGTGCCCGCCGGTTGGCGAAGCCGGGCCAAGCCGTGGAGTTCTCATTGACCGGCGGTGTGCTGCGGCATCAGCCCCGCTTCGCCCAGTCCGTGACACGCGAACTGAAGCGACTTTGGCCGGCGGCGGTCGTCCGACCGCTCAGACGCGAAGGGGCTTGGGGAGCGGTCGCTTTGGCGCGGGCAGCCTGGCCGGGACACCTCGGCGCTCAGTCTCAAGACGTGTCTTTGTCCCCGTCCTGCGTCCACGAAGCGGGAATAACCAAACAGGAAGACGAAGGCCGAGGACGGGAGTCCGCCGCTGCATCTCCCACCGAGCAGCGCAATCCGCGCTCGATGAATCTGCACCGGCTGCCGCTCGCGGAGGCCATCAAGCTGATGTTGACGGAAGACGCCTGCATCCCCGCCGCGCTCCTTCGCGAACGGGCCCGGATCGAACGCGCGGTGCGGCTCATCGTGCGCTCGTTCCAGCGCGGCGGGCGGTTGTTTTACGTCGGTGCCGGCACGAGCGGGCGGCTCGGCGTGCTGGACGCCAGCGAGTGTCCGTCCACCTTCAGCGTGCCGCCGGAAATGGTGCAGGGCATCATCGCCGGCGGGCAGCCGGCGTTGTGGAGTTCGATCGAGGGTGCCGAAGACGACGCCGGTGCGGGGGCGCAGGCCATCCGCTTTCGCGGCGTCAGGCGCCAGGACGTGGTCGTGGGCATCGCCGCTAGCGGTCACACGCCGTTTGTCTGGGGCGCGCTCGGCGCAGCAAAGATGCTCAAGGCCGCGACCATCCTGCTTTGCTTCCATCCGCACCTGCGAATCCCGCGAGCGGCTGCGCCCACGCTGGTCCTCGCGCCGAATGTCGGCCCGGAAATCCTGACAGGCTCGACGCGGCTCAAAGCCGGCACCGCCACCAAGATCGTCCTGAACCTGTTCACGACGCTCGCGATGGTGCGGTCGGGCAAGGTGGTCGAGAACCTCATGGTGGACGTGAGACCGTCGAACGGGAAGTTGCGCGCCCGGGCGGTGAGCATCGTCCGCGATTTGACCGGAGCCGAGCCGGACGCGGCCCAGCGGGCGCTGGAGCGAACGGGCTGGGTTGTGAGGAAAGCGCTGGCCAGGCTCAAGCAGAAATCGAAGCCCGAGGTCCAAAGGAAAGCTGAAATCCGAAAGCGCCGCCGGTACTATTGTCTGGCGAGGTCTAGGGAATGCGGATCAGGGCAGGCTGGGTCGCGCGGCGCTTCAGGCCAGCCGGCAGGAGCGATGCGCGCTTCCTTTGATTCCCGCGGGATCGTTGCCGCCCCGGTGAGATGACGAGCGGCATCACGGACGGTGCAGCCCGGGCGCGGGCCGGAGGCTAATAGGTGGCTGCTGCTGCAATCGTTTTCTAAGTCCGCCGGGCTGCTAGGAGAAGACTTTTGCGCCACGCCATCATCCGAAGCCGGGCGGCGGAGTGCAAGCATGAACGGGACAAACGACGGTCGCCGCCGGGGTCACGAAGGGAAAGCTATTTGCGGGAGGAATCCGCCTCCGATTGGGAAATCATTCCCACCAGCCGTCCACCGTGCGCCGCAGGTGGAGGCCGCGGCAAGCAGTGGCCCGCCGTCCCGGCCTGGGCAGCCAGACGGCGGGCCAATTGGCACTCGCCTGCATCGCGGGCGTTCTTCTTCGTTGCCCAGGGGTGCCGGAGGCGGAAATACCGGGCGGCGTGGGTCCCGTCCCGGGTCACGACGTTCGGGTTGCGAGGACTCCACACACCGGGACTTCAGTTCTTGTAGAACAGATAGAAAGTAGGCCCCGGTGTCAGAGCTTCGACCGTGAAGAGGTAGTTACCGTTGATGCCCCCGAGGGCGTGGATTTGGTTGTTCACGACGCCAGCCGCTAACAGGTAACGGGCGGTCGGCATGGAGGCCTTGGGCGTCCAGGTGTTGTTGGCCGGATCGTACATTTCGACCGTGTTGAGGTTGCCACCACTGCCGTAGCCCCCGAGGGCGTAGATTTGGTTGTTCACGACGCCAGCCGCTAACATCTGACGGGCGGTCGGCATGGAGGCCTTGGGCGTCCAGGTGTTGTTGGCCGGATCGTACATTTCGACCGTGTTGAGGTAGCTACCACTGCCGGCGCCACCGATGGCGTAGATTTGGTTGTTCACGACGCCAGCCGCTAACCCGTTACGGGCGGTCGGCATGGGGGCCTTGGGCGTACAAGCGTCAGACCCTGGGCTGGAAGAGCCAATGTAAGTATAGCCACTCGGGGCCGGAAGGCTTGCCCCCACGAGCACGCTGCCACTCAACAATGGCCCGGGCGGTCCTCCCGGTCCCTGAGGGCCTGTTGCGCCCGTCAATCCTGTCGGTCCCTGCGGCCCAACTGGTCCAGCGGACCCCTGCGCGCCGTCGGCTCCGGCTGGGCCTTGTGGCCCTTGCGGACCGGTCGCGCCTTTGTCTCCCTTGGCCGAGAGCAATTGCCAGACGGTATTGTCCGTTCCGGGACTCGTGCCGGTGTTGTTCTGCAACCCGAGCCAGAACGAGCCGCCATAGCTCACCGCGTCGTTGGCTTGGTAACTGGTGCTGGCGTCCCAGTTGCCCCGGTTGTTCAACCCGCTCGGACCCATCGGCCCTTGCGTGCCGGTAGCTCCGGTCGGTCCTTGCGCGCCCGCCACGCCTGGCAGTCCTTGCGGTCCCTGCGGGCCGGCGGCTCCCGCGTCGCCTTTGTCTCCCTTGGCCGAGAGCAATTGCCAGACGGTATTGTCCGTTCCGGGACTCGTGCCGGTGTTGTTCTGCAACCCGAGCCAGAACGAGCCGCCGGAGCTCACCGCGTCGTTGGCCTGGTAGCTCGTGTTCGCGTCCCAGTTGCCCCGGTTGTTCAATCCCAGAGGACCTGCCGGTCCTTGCGGACCCGCGACGCCCTGCAAGCCTTGGGGACCGATTGGCCCCTCCGGGCCGGCTGGCCCCTGCGGGCCAACATCGCCTTTGGATCCTTGGGGACCTGTTGGCCCCGTCGGTCCCGGCTGGCCCGCTGGACCCAGTGGCCCCTCCGGACCTTGCGGACCCACAGCGCCAGTGGCTCCCGTGTCACCCTTCGGACCCGGCGGTCCCGCCGGACCTTGGGTTCCTGGCGCGCCCGCCGGGCCGATGGCACCCATCGGACCCTCGGGGCCGGTCGCGCCGGCAGGTCCGGTGTCGCCTGGCGATCCGGGCGGGCCGGCAGGCCCAACCGGACCTTGCGGGCCGGTGGCGCCCAGAGTGAGATCGAAACTCGACGCGTCATCGCTGCCGTGCCCCACCGTGAGCAGGTAGGTGCCGGCGGCCTGGCCGGACGGAAGCGCGGCGGTGATCTGTTGCGTCGTCGGATCGTAGTTCACGTTGGACAACACCGCCCCGCCGAGGGTGACCCTGGGCGTGCGGGGGCCGAGATGATCGCCCAGGATGGTGAGCGTGTTATGACTGTAATCCACGGTCACGCTCTTGATGCCCTGCGCGTCGGATTCGGCGCGCACCGGAGACGCGCCTGCCAGCAGGAGGGCGGCGCCGAGGAACAACGTTTGTGGGAGCAACTGGGTCTTCATGGTATTTTGATCTGGTTTCTGGTTTTCGGTTTAGGTTTCACTGACAAACAACGGGTGATTGATGGGCCGTCACCTCCGCGGATCGCCAAGCTCACGGGTGCCGGAGCCGGAAGAACCGGGCGGCATTCGTCGCGTCGAGCGTCACGACGGTCTGGCCGCCGAGGACCTGGGAGGCTTCCCCACAGTAGATAATGTGGGCGCCTGGATCTCATCAGTGTTTGAAACTCGCTGTGTTGGTGGTAAACAGCGCTGTGGTTTGCACTGGTGCTGGGCCAAGGTTTGTGACGGTCGTGACCGGGGTAGTGGTGTTGACCTCGGTCTGAAGGTGCATCGCCCGGATGGCTTCTGACATCGCCTTGGCGTCCTCGGGGGTGCGGGCCGTGGCCATGTACATCATCATCGCCGCCATGCTGTTCACGGCAGTGTCGCCAACAGCGAAGCTCTCCGCGATGCCTCCGCCCAGCGACTTCCCATTGATGTTCGCACTGCCGCCGAATCCGCTCACCACCTGTGGGGTGCCAATGTGATTGGTGGCAGAGGCGACACTGCCTCCTTTCCTCACGACCTTGGACGTGGGGATCGAGTAGAACTGATTGCGCACCCAGCCCAATTTGACTTCGTATAGTTGCGTGTTGGGATTCTCGGCAATCTGCAGGCCGACGCCGGTGTTCACAGCAGAGATGATATTCTCCCGGACCACGGTGGAACTGCAGCCGCTGGCGAGCAGCGCGGCTGTCGCGGTAATGGCCATAAAGGTCAGGCATTTCGTTTGATTCATAGCTATCTAAAGGTTCTTGGTTCTATTGCTTCGTTCGTATTCGCCGTGGACGGCTCCACCGCGAAATTCTTGATGGTCAGGGCACCATGGAACTTGAAACGGAAATCACCAGGTTTGACGCAAGTCCCGGATCAATCTGCACCGTGCGCTGGTGAACCCAACCGGAGCTGACGGTGCCATGTCCTACGGCCAACCCGAGCACCTGGGCATCGCTGGCATCCACCCCGGCGCGATTGGTGGTCGTGATCAGGCCGAAGCCGACCCTCAGAATCAGGTGGTGCGTTCCGTGGCGGTCGTTCCAGGAGCAACTGGTGGCAACTGTGCCGACGGACGCGAGCAGCAGCCAGCAGAGCGCCGAAGTGGCCCCGCCAAGCTCCGCCGCCAGAGCGCGTGTCTGAAAAATCGTAACCGCTGACGTGAGGAGCCGGACTTTGCCGCGAAATCGGCTCGCGTCCTCCGCCTCGTTATCGCCGCAGCTACGAGGTCCGCGAATTCTCAGACACGCTCTTGGCCCGTTCATAGGCTGATCGCGCGGTGGAATGGTTACTGGCTCTGAGGGCGCGGTAGAAGCGGGCGCCAGCAGCGGCCGTGTTCACGCTGGTTCCGCTGCCGTCTTTCATGCTGGCGGAGTTCGTGGTCCAGGTTTGCAGGTCGGGACTGGATTGCAGGGCATAGTGGACGTACGGATAGCCGTTCAGCATCAATTGCACAGTTTGGTTGGTGCCGGGCACGAGGTCGAGAGCGGGGGAAGGAACCGGGGTGCCCTGTGTGGCCAAAAGCAGGTTCAGGCGGCTGAGCGTGTCCGTAACGAGCGGGAGGTTGGCTGGGTTCGGCTTCTGCGCCAACTGGGTGACGGCATCCAGGAGATGGGCCTGGAGCAAGTCGATTCTCTGGAGCGCAGTGGCGCCGAGGTCCAGGTGCGCGGGCCGCCAGTCGGTTTTGGTGACCAGATTGTTCAAGATGACGGCTGTCGAGTCCGTATCCAGCAAACAATCGCTCCCAAACAGCAGCGCGTGGAGAGCGTCATCGGTAGCCAATGCGTCGCTAAGCGCATAGGTGGCGAGGGTTTGGAGGAGCAGGTGCCAGGCCTTGAGCGTGTTGCCTGCGCGGTTTAGGTCACCGCCCGATGAGGTCATATCCTTCACCAAGTAAGCGGCGGCCTGGCGTTGATACCGATCCGAATTATCAAACAACCGCAGCCCAAACTTGTCCGCTACCAACAATCGCCCGTCGGGAGTGATAGCACCTGCCGTGTATTGCTGCACGGCCGCGTTCGCGAAAAGAGTGTCCAACGTCTGCGGTGGGAGAGAAGGCGTAGGCAGGTTCCGCTCGCCATAGGTATTGTCTCCCCAAGTCACAACTGTGCCGTCTCGCTTGAGCACTGCCGCATGGATCGCTTGGCTGGAGATCCCACCTATCGCGGCAACGTTGTTCAGCCCATTAAGGACACCGTTGACCACACCGGAGTCGAACATTGTAATGGTCCCGTTCCCGTTAGGGTCCATGGGGTATAATGCAGTTCCCCAAACAATTGGCGTACCGTCGCTACGTAACGCGCTCGCAAAGCTCGCTCCCAACGATATGGACACGACGTTGTTTAGCCCTGCAGGCATGTGGCTGATCACACCCGTATCGAATGGAAAAAATGCCCAATCTGGGAGGCGACCGGAGCCCCAGCCTACCAATGTGCCATCACCTCTCAAAGCTACAGATGCATTATTGCCAGCCGCAACTGCTACGACATTGATTAAGCCAGCAGGCACGCTGCACTGGCCGGAACTGTTATCTCCCCAGGCAACGACCGTACCATCTGCTTTCAACGCTAGCGAGTGACCATTACCGATACCGACACCAAAATCCTGGACGTCGCCGCCGGTCTCATAGCCACCGGCTGATACCGCCACCGCATTGGTTAGACCAGCGGGCACATTACATTGCCCGAAATCGTTACCTCCCCATGCAACCACAGTGCCATCTTTCCTGAGCGCAAGAGAATGCACGCTCCCGGCAGCAATTGCCACGACGTTGCTGAGCGCGGCAGGAATGTTACATTCACCACCAAAGTTGTCTCCCCAAGCGATCACAGTACCGTCAGCCTTCAACGCCAACGCATGCATGCCACCAGAGGCAATCGCAACAACGTTGCTCAAACCGGCTGGAACCGCCATAGGGGTCGCGGTTGAAAACAAATAGTAGGCGTGGGACCCCTCGCGCCCAAGGCTCAGCGCATTGTAAGCCCCACACGCCGCCACAGTGGAGTTTCCCAAAAGTTCCAGGGAGTAATCAACATAGCGGGACGGACCCTCACCGGTTTCCCACTCAGTATTGACGCTGGCACTACCACCCGCCGCGATTTGCGCCACATAAGTCTTAAAGGCCGGACTCAGAATGGTGAGCCAGTCTTGAGCCAGGCTTTGTGGCAAGAGAAAAGGCAACGGCTCGAGGAGACCGTTGTATGTCGAGACCCTCCCATCCGTGCTGACCAGCTTCACCGAACGGTTGATCCCATCAGTCACGTAGATCACGCCATTTGTACCCCTCGCCATCCCATCGGGCGTCCAGAACTGGGCGATATGCGCATTCGTGCCCTGGGCTGCCGCGACGGTGGAGCCGTCGCGAAATCCGCCCATCCCAAGCGTGCCTGCAAAGGTCGTCACCACGCCCGCGGGCGTGACCATGCGGATCGCATGGTTCCCGGTGTCGGCAACCAGCAGGTCACCATTGGTGTCAATGATCAACGCGCGTGGTGAATTGAAGTAGGCATTGGTATAGGTGCCGTCCACTGCGCCTGAGCGCGGCGCGATAATTCCAACCACACCAACCTTTCTCCAGCCGCCGGCCAGAGTCCTGATCAATCCGTCGGGACCTACTACGCGAATAGCGTGGTTCCCGGTATCCGCCACATAGACGAGGCCATTCGTCCCGACCGCGAGGCCCTGCGGGTTGTTGAACAATCCATTGGTCAGGCTTCCGAAACCGGCGTTGGTCCTGCCGGCAACAGTCGTTATCATCCCGTTCGTGTCCAAGCGGCGAAGGGTGTTTTGGTCCAAGAAGTAGATTGGCCTTCCGTCTGGCGTGGGCGAGCACGTAATCGCTGTGACTGAAACCACACTAGCGTTCGCGTAGTAGCCGTCTCGCATGGTTGCCGATTGCGGAGTGACCAAGCTTAGGAATTGGTTGGTGAATGGGTTGAAGCCAGCACCCAGACCGCTCGAATTGGTGCTGTAGTAGAGGCTCAAGCTGGTATGCAGCGCGGTAGTGAAGTCTTGCACGGCGCTGCGGTAGGCGTCGCAAGCGGCAAGCCAGAGGTTGGTGTTGGGCGCGTTGGTGTTGAAGGCAACCAGGCGGTTCAGGAACGTGTTCAGGTTGTTGCCGACTTGGATGATGTTATTGAGGCGGTAGCTGGCGGTCTGGCGGAACCAGGCGGGATTTTCGAGGCAGAGTTGAGAGTAGGCATTTGCAGTGATGGACCACACGCGCGGGTTGGCCAGAGCGCTGGCACCGCTGAACGGCATCGGCAGGCCGAGTGTGTTGTGGATGAAGTTATTCACGTAGCCCACGCTCTGCTCCGGGGCGGTGGGCGCGGTCAACTGATCGTAAAGCCCGGCGGTGCTGTAACAGCTTGGGCAATTGACGGGCACGGGTTCGCGCAGGTCGTCGGAAGAAAAGTTGTAAGCCCACGTGTAAAAGGTGTTCTCGTAAGTTTGGAAGCCAGCAAAATCGAGCGGCGACCCGTGATAGGTCTGCTCGTGGGCCAAGCCGCCATTGAGCGCCAACTGAAGGTCTTGGTCGCCTAGCACGGTTAAGTA
>JAJXZI010000234.1 GCA_021780115.1 bacterium
AATCTCAAATCTCAAATCTCAAATCTGCTTCCCCGACACCCTCGTCGGCACCGATTCGCACACGACGATGATCAATGGCCTGGGCATCGTCGGCTGGGGCGTGGGCGGCATCGAGGCCGAGGCCGGAATGCTCGGCCAGCCGGTGTATTTCCTGACGCCGGACGTCGTCGGGGTGCATCTGACGGGCGAATTGCGCGAGGGCGTCACCGCGACGGACCTGGCGCTGGCCCTCACCCAGATGCTCCGCAAGGCGAAGGTGGTCGGCAAATTCGTCGAGTTCTACGGCCCGGGCGCCGCCGCGCTGCCGGTGGTGGACCGCGCCACCGTGGCCAACATGGCGCCGGAATACGGCGCGACGATGGGGTTCTTCCCCATCGACCAGGAATGCCTGGACTACCTGCGTCTGACCGGCCGGAGCGAGGAGCATTGTCGGCTCTACGAGAGCTACTATCGCGCCCAAGGTCTGTTTGGCATGCCGAAGAAAGGCGACTTGGCCTATTCGCAGGAACTGGAACTCGACCTCGCTTCCATCGTGCCCAGCGTCGCCGGGCCGAAGCGGCCGCAAGATCGCATCGAGGTGCCCGCCCTGAAAAAGGCGTTCGTGGAAATCTTTTCCAAGCCCGTGACCGAAAGCGGCTACGGCAAGCCTCCGGCGGAGTTGGGCCGGCGCGTCACCGTCAAGGGCCACAAACCCTGCAATTTCCATCCCGAATGGACCAACGGGACCCGCCATGCCTGCGTCGAGCCGAGCGAGAGCGAAATGCGCGACCAGCACCCGGCGCCGGACAACGTCACCGTCAGCCGCGACGGGCTGAAATGCGAGATCGGCCACGGGTCGGTGTTGATCGCCGCGATCACGAGTTGCACGAACACCTCGAATCCGAGTGTGATGCTCGCGGCCGGGCTGCTGGCCAAAAAGGCGGTCGAGCGCGGCCTCGCCGTCTGCTCCGTGGTGAAGACTTCCCTGGCGCCCGGCTCCCGTGTGGTCACCGACTACCTAACGAAGACCGGCCTGCAGCCGTACCTGGACCAACTGGGCTTCCACCTCGTCGGATACGGTTGCACCACGTGCATCGGCAACTCCGGCCCCCTGGAGACACATCTGGAGGAGGCCGTCGTCAGCAATGACCTGGTCGCGGCGTCCGTGCTCTCCGGCAACCGCAACTTCGAGGCGCGCGTCCACCAGAGCGTCAAGGCCAACTTCCTGATGTCGCCCCCGCTGGTCGTGGCGTTCGCGCTGGCTGGCCGCGTCGATATCGACCTGACCACCGAACCGCTCGGCCGGGGCAAGGACGGCCGGCCAGTCTATCTCCAGGACATCTGGCCAACGATGCAGGAAGTCCGCGGACTGCTCCAGTCGGCGCTCAAACCCGAAGTCTTCCGGCAACTGTACCGCGACTTCGCCGCGCAGAATCCCAAGTGGAACGAGATCCCGTCCCGCGCCGGCCAGGTCTATCAATGGGATGCGACCAGCACTTACATCCAAGAGCCGCCGTTCTTCGTCAATTTCTCCAAACGCCCCAGCGCCATCAACGAGATCAAGGGCGCCCGGGCGCTCGCCCTGTTCGGCGACAGCGTGACCACCGACCACATCTCACCGGCCGGCGCGATCAAGAAGACCTCGCCGGCGGGCCAGTACCTGATCGAGCGCCATGTCCCGTTCGAGGACTTCAACAGCTACGGCTCGCGCCGCGGCAACGACCGCGTGATGACGCGCGGCACCTTCGCCAACGTGCGCATCAAGAACCTCATGCTCGGCGGCGAGGAGGGCGGCGCCACGCTCGTCCAGCCCACCGGGGAGAAGCTGACGATCTACGACGCGGCGATGAAATACGCCGAGACCAAGACGCCGCTCATCGTGGTGGCCGGGCAGGAATACGGCACGGGCAGCTCGCGCGACTGGGCGGCCAAAGGCACCGCGCTGCTGGGCGTCAAGGCCGTCGTGGCGCAGAGCTTCGAGCGCATCCACCGGTCCAACCTCGTCGGCATGGGCGTGCTGCCGCTGCAATTCAAGGAGGGCACCAACGCGCAGACGCTCAAGCTCGACGGCACGGAAGTCTATGAAGTGCAGGGCCTCGGCCCGAATCTCAAACCGCAACAGGATCTGACCCTGTGGATTCGCCGCAAGAACGGCGCCGTCGAACGCGTGCCGGTCAAGTGCCGCATCGACACGCCCATCGAGATCGAATACTACCACCACGGTGGCATCTTGCCGTACGTGCTGCGGCAGTTGGTGGCCACCGCTTAACCCGGATTCGGGCGTCGAGGCCGACTGGTCACGCTTCGCGGGCCGGAGGCGCAAGCAGCCGTGCGGCGGGGGCGGCGTTTTCCCAGCGGCCGGCGGGTCGCGTTGGCTCCGCGCCGGGCGGCTGGGGTGAGCATGGGGGCGGCGAAAACATGTGCTGGACAAAGGTTTCACAATGAGCATACTTCGGCAACACCAATATGACGACAAAATCGTCAACGCCGCCGTCGCTCACTTAACTGTTAGCCTGCATGAGCGACCCCATCAAATACTACGTCATGGTTGGCGAGGAGCAGAAAGGCCCATACACGCTCGCGCAGTTGCAGACGATGTGGAAGGCCGGTTCTCTCACTGTTGACACGCAGTATTGGTTCGAGGGACAGGGCGAGTGGATGCCTCTCGGCACGATTCTGGAGTTGCTTGAGCCGCCGGAGCGGTCACGCGCGGACAGGCTTACTTCGCCGCACCAGCACAGCGAGTTTGGAGTCCGGGCGGGGCACTCGTCTTGTCATTCTTTATTCCGGGTCTCGGTCAGATGTATCGAGGCAGGATTGGACGCGGCATCCTTTGGTTTTGCGGCGTTGTCATCGGCTATTTTCTTTTTGTCATCCCCGGCATCATCGCGCACCTGATTTGTCTCGTTGACGCTTACAGTGGCGACCCAACGAAGGAGAGAGGATAGACGATGCAGGCTAACCATGCGCTGCAGCGAACCCGGCCATCGCGCTCGGGTTGCAATCCACGCGTCCCGTGGGCCGGGTCGCTGAGCTTGGGTCGTTAGGCACATTACGTTTATAACCGATCTTCCAAATCGAATGGCACAAATATCCGCAGCACTGGAGCAGGATGTGCGCGAATCGGCGCATCGAGCTGAGCAGCTTTACGATGCGCAAGTGTCTTTGCCTAGATTGCTGTCTGGGGAGGCCACTTGGTTCGGTCTCATTCAGTCTATCGACGAGCTTAAGTGCGTCGCCCCGGAGGATCACGACGTAGTGATCCAAGTGGACGATGTCGTCGTGCTTAAAGCGTATTTCCTCGCTCCTCACTCCTTTCGCTTTGAGGGCATTGATCAGCGTGGCCATCGCACCGGGGTAGTCATCCATTTCTCCCAGCTTCGTGCGCGTGTTGTCTATTATCCGAAACGTGGTCCCACTCGGGTCATTACAGGCTTCGCCGGTGGCACGACAGCCTAACAAGCCGGATGCAGCTAACGGCTCTCCCGCTTCGGCTTCGGCGGGGGTCGCGGGTAATTTGTCATTCATTTTGGCCACTTGGTTTTGTCCCGGAGAGCCGTCGCTGATCCGGGTCGTTAGGTGCCTTATGAACATTCCACGCACTCTTGTATTCTTTGGCCTTCTATATTCCTTGGTCGCCTTTTCCAGCGAGCAGGGTACGGTGTCTAGTCAACCCACGCTCCACAACATGGACGTGCCGATTGGAAGCCTGGGATTCCCCGTCGGAAGTTATCTCACGATTGAGGGGGTGAGGTTGGACGGCGCCAAGGCCGGAGCGCGTACTTTGCGCGTG
>JAJXZI010000006.1 GCA_021780115.1 bacterium
TCTACGAACACAAGACGAACCGGCAGAAATATCCACGCCTGCAACTCCGCACCGTGAAGGAATTAATGGAAGGCAAAGGCATCGAGCGCCCGAGCACGGCGGCAGCGATTGACGACACGTTCCGGAAAGCGCCCGCGGCCAAAAGGGCGGGCCAGCAGCACGAATTGGGTCTGGGCTGAAAGCGCCCGCCCGCACCACTACACCCACACCCCGGCGATCTTCGTCCCGCAGAATCGGCATTTGCCGGCGTCCAGGTTCAGCGCCGTGACGGCGAAGAGATCGCGCTCGATGACGGCCCTTTTGCAGTTCGGACACCAGGTCGTGCCGGCGCCTGCGAGGCCGGGGACGTTGCCGACATAGACGTAGCGCAGGCCCTCGGCGCGGGCGGCGGCGCGTGCCCGCACCAGCGTCTCGACGGGCGTCGGCGTCAGGTGCGTGAGCTTGTGCTGTGGCTGGAACCGCGAGAAGTGCAACGGCCGGTCCGGTCCGAGTTCCTTGGCGATCCAGGCGCACATGCGGCGGATGGTGTCGAGGTTATCGGTGTAGGTCGGCACGACGAGGTTGATGATCTCGCACCAGACGCCGAGCTCCTTGAGCGTCTTGAGCGTGGCGAGGATGGCGGCGAGCTTGCCGGAGTTGAGTTTCTGGTAGGTGTCCTCGTCAAAGCCCTTGAGATCGACGTGGGCGGCGTCGGCGAACTGATAGAGGTCGCGCGCCGGGCGTTCCTCGATCGAGCCGCAGGTGACGACGATGTTCCTGAGCTTCCGTTCGCGCGCCAGCTTGCAGGTGTCCTGCGTGTATTCGTAGAACGCCGTCGGCTCGGAATAGGTGTAGGCAATCGACGGACAGCCCAGGGCCTCCGTCACGGCAACGGCGTCTTCGGGGAACAAACTCAGCCGCGCCATCTGGTCGAGCGTGAGGCTCGGTGGCAGTGGCGGCTTCAGTCGGAACTCGTCGCCTCGCGGGTCTTTGGTTTCCTCCGGTTTTTTCTGCGAGATTTCCCAGTTCTGGCAATTTAGACAACGGAAGACGCAGCCGGACGTCGCGAGGGAAAACGTCTGCGTGCCCGGCAGGAAATGGAACAGCGGCTTCTTCTCCACCGGATCGACGTGGAACGTGCAGGGGTTGCCGTAGGCCAGCGTGTAGAGCGTGCCGTCGTGGTTGACGCGGTTCCGGCAATGGCTGCGGTCGCCGGGTTCGAGGATGCAGTTGTTCGGGCAGACCTTGCATTGGACGTTGCGGCCGAGCTGGAGGTAATGCCGGCCTTCCTTCACCCAGCCGCGCTTCTGCCACAGCTCCCAGACCTCGCCCTTCGGTGCGTCGCCGGGGAAGATGTCGGCGGGCGCCTCGGCGGCGCGCCACTTGGAGAACCAGTCGAAGAACGACGCGGCGCCCGCGATGCCCGCCACGCCGGCAGCACCGAGGCCGAGGGCGGCGCGGCGGGAAAATTCTCGGCGTTTGAAATTCACGCGCGTTGTCGGATCCAACCCCATCGTTGGAAAGCAAGATACGCCGCCGGCAAACTATGCACCAGCACGAGCGCGATCAGCGGCAGGTGCAGCATCCGGTGGAACGTCAGCGCGGACTTCTCGTCGAGCAGCCGGCCGAAGCCATAGCGGCCGTCCATGATGTAGCCGGTCAGCAGGAACAGCAGCACCAGCGGCAGCAGCGGCCAGCCGCTCCACCGGACCGTTTTGAGGCAGAGGAAGTTGAATTTGCTCATGCGCCGTCCCTCCTCATTTCGTCCGGGAAGTGAACTCATATCGTCCCGAGCCGACGGCGAGGACCAGCCTGCCCCTTTCAACGCGCACCAACCGGACACCGGCGGCTTGGTCGAGGGGCGTGCCGTTTTCAGTCGAAGTCGCCGCGTCCGTGGCGGGCAGCACGACCGTGGCCTGAGTATTCACCGGAATCTGGACGCGCAGGCGGAACGTCGCGCCCTCTTTCGTCCAATCGCTCACGATCCGTCCGCGCACCGAGTGGTAGCTGGCCTTGACCCATTTGAGGTCGCCCACCGGTTGCGGCGCGATGACGATTTTGTCGAAGCCCACCGCGTCCGGCGCGGGGCGGATGCCGGCCAGCGCCTTGTAGAACCACTCGCTCACCGAGCCGAACATCGGGTGGTTGTGCGAATAGGTGTTGTCGCTGAATTCCCAGTGTTCCCAGAGCGTCGTCGCGCCGCGCTCCAGCATGAAGCCCCAGCCGGGAAACGTCTTCTGATCCACGAGGCGGCAAGCGACATCCGCCCGTCCCAGATCGGTCAGCGCGTTGAGCATGAATTTGGTGCCGAAGATGCCGGTGGTGAGATGACCATCGTGGCCGGCGACGATGTCACCCACCAACACCTTCAGGGCGCGCTCCCGGTCTTCGGGCGGAACGAGGCCGAGGTAAAGCGCGAAGGACTGGCAGGCTTGCGTGCCGGCGTCGTAGCGGCCGGTGCCGGGCTGGAGAAACTTCCGGTTGAAGGCCGCTTTGATTTGCTCCGCCAGCGCCATGGCCCGTTCGGCGTCGGTATCGTGGCCGAGCACACGGGCGATTTGGGAAACCAGCTTTGCGTTCAGAAAATAGAAAGCGGTCCCGGTGAGCGCCTGGGGTTTGGGCACGAGGCTCTCGTGGTCGCTGAGGCCGTTGACGAGAATCTGGTTTGTGGCGCGCGACTCCAGCAGCGCGAGCCAGCGCTGGGTGTTTTCGTATTGCTGCTCGAGCAGGCGCCGGTCGCCGTAGTATTGGTAGAGTTGCCACAGCAGCCACGGCTGCGCCGTGCCCCAGCCAATCGGGCCGGACTGCCCGCCGAGACCTGCGTCCGCGATGCCGACGAACGGCGCGGTTTCGGTGAACCCGCCGTTCGGCCGCACGGCGTCGGCGAGATCCCGCACGGCCTTGGCGTAGAAGCGGGCCATGTCGAAGTTGAGCATCGCCATCTCGCCCGCGGCCACGATGTCTCCGCCGTAGCCGAATTTCTCGCGATGCGGGCAATCGGACTCGACGCTGAACAGGTTGCTCAACTCCGTCCAGAGCACCATTTGCTGGATGCGATTGAAACGCTCGTTGGAACACTGGAACGAGCCGACGGCTCTCACTTCGGCGTTGAGCCGCAGTCCTTCGAGCGTTGCCAACGTGGGCCGGCCGGGAAATCCGGTGACCTCCACGTACCGGAATCCGTGGAAGGTAAAATGCGGCGTGAAGACCTCGTCGCCATCACCGCGCAAAATGTATTCGTCGAGCTGGAAAGCCGTCGCCGGCGCGCCGACGCCGTCGTAGTGATAATTCGATCCGCCGCCCTTGATCTGGCCGCAGACGGCGGTCATGCCGTTGAGCGTGCCGTCGGAATACAGCAGTTCGCCGGAGCGCAACCGGACGCGCGTGCCGGCGGGGCCGCGAACGTGCAACCGCGCCCAACCGGCGAAGTTCTGGCCGAAATCGAAGATGAAGACGCCCGGCTTCGGCTCGGTGAGCTGCACCGGCTGGAGCGTGCGGGTGACCCGAATCGGCGGGGCGTCTTGGGCGCGGAGCGGACCGAGCGATTCCTTTGCGGGCACCGCCGGCGCCCAGCGCGAATCGTCGAAGCCGGCGCGGTCCCAGCCGGGCAGTTCGCGGCGCGCGTCACAGACTTCGCCGAGATAGACGTTATTCCGCAGGATCGGGCCGTCGCCCGTTTTCCAACTTTCATCGGTGGGGACGATTTGCGAAGTGCCATCGGCGTAGTCGATGGCGAGCTGGAGGATGACGCGCGGCGGGCCGATCGTGAGATGGTCGCGGAGATTGATGCTGC
>JAJXZI010000240.1 GCA_021780115.1 bacterium
GCGCCTCCGGGCGGGCGGCGCCGCCCGCAGGAGCCGCCGTTGCCCCTCGGATTCCAAAACGATCACTTGGGCACGCTGGGGCATGCCCCCCTCGCATCGGAAATTAACTATTGCAAGCAAGCACCAGCCTGCGGCGCGGGCGATCAGGCGAGATGCTGCCGGCCTATTTCGCCATCGCCACTTCCACCGTCTCTTCGCGCGGGCGGACCTTGTCTTCCTCTTCGTCCACGGCCGGGCCGGCCAGCGGCGTTTCCAGGGACTGCGGCGGGTGATCCGCCACCGGTTCGTCGGTCTTGTGGAACTTGACGCTGACGATCTTGCTGACGCCGTGCTCCTGCATCGTCACGCCGTAAAGCACGCCGGCCATGCCGATGGTGCGCTTGTTGTGCGTGATGATGACGAATTGCGAGTGCGCCAGGAATCGCTGCAGGATGCGCAGAAAGCGGTTGATGTTCGACTCGTCCAGCGGCGCGTCCAGTTCGTCCAGCACGCAGAACGGACTGGGCTTCACCTGGTAGATCGAGAACAGCAGCGCCACGGCGGTCATGGTCTGCTCGCCGCCGGAAAGCAGCGAGATGCTCTGCAACTGCTTGCCCGGCGGGCGCGCCACGATGTCGATGCCGCTCTCCAGCACGTCCGCTTCATCCACCAGCCGCAAATCGGCTTTGCCGCCGCCGAAGACCTCGACGAACATGGCGCTGAAATTCTGCCGGATCGCCTCGAAGGTTTGCGCGAACATCTCGCGCGTCTGGGTGTTGATGCGGTTAATGACTTCCAGCAACTGCGCCTTGGCCTGCACGAGGTCGTCGTGTTGCTTGCTCAGGAATTGGTGGCGCTGTTCCGTCTCCTCGTATTCCTCGATGGCCACGAGATTCACCGGTCCCATTTCGTCGAGACGCTGCTGGAGCGCGGTGACCTGCCCGGCCACGGCTCCCCAATCGGTCGCCAAGCCGGTGGTGGCCATCTCCTCCGGGGTGAGGGTGGTGACCTTGGGCGGGCCTTCATCGGCCAGCGTGATGGTAATGCACTCGCCCCGGACGTCTTCCAGCTTGAGGCGGTACTTCTGCTCAATGCGCTCGCGCAAGTTTTGGACGGCCATTGCCTTCTGGGCCAGCTCGACGTCGAGATTGCCGCGCTGCGCCTGTAATTCGCCCACGCGCCGACGTTGTTCGCGCAACGCGTCCTCGCGGCCCGCCACGTCGGCCTCACTCGCCTGCTTGCGGGACACCACCTCGGCGATCTGCTCGCTGACCCCGTCGCGCTCTTGCCGCAAGCCGACAATCGCGCGGCGGGAATCCTCGATCTCCATCTGCGTCAGTTCGCGGCGTTCGACGCACGACGCGATCTCCTGTCGGCGCTGCTCGACCAGTTGGGCCAACTCGCCGAGCCGTTGCTCGTAGCCCGCGCGCTGCTGCCGGAACGACGCGCCCATCTGCTGTTCGGTGGCGAGCGCGACCTTGCTCTCGGTGAGCGAAGCATTCGCGGTCTCGCGCTGCTGGCGCAGCGTGTCGAGCAGCGTGGTCAACTCCCGGACGCTTTCCTCCGTGGCGGTCTGCGCGGCGTCCAACTCACCGGCGCGGGCCGCGAGGGCGCTTCGTTTCTCACGGCCTTCCTGGTCCTGCGCGGCCAGGCTCTGAACTTCGTAAACGACCGTCTCGATCTTCTGGTGCAGGAGGCGGTGGGAGCTTTGCAGCGCGGTCAATTCGCCTTCGCGCGTGGCAATGGCCACTTCCTGTTGCCGCAACTCGCTTTGCGCCTGCTGCAGGCTGGCTTGCAGTTCCGTTTGCTCGCCCTGCAGCGCCCCGCGCCGGCGGCTGACGTCGGCCACGCGCTCCTGCAATTCCGCGAGCTGCGCGTCCAGTTCGGCAATCTGGTTCTTGCGGCCGAGGATGGAGGAGGGCGCTTTGCCGTTGCCCTGGCCGTTGAGATAGCCGCCGGTGTAAACGCCGTAGCGATTCAGCAAATCCCCGCCGTACGTGACGAAATCGCAGCCGGCGTGGCCGTTGGTGAGCGAGGCCGTGGCCGCCGCCAGATCGGGCACGATGAACGTGCGGCCCAGCAGACCGCGCAGCAGCCGGCTCACCGAGGGATCGGCCTCGATCACGCTGAGGGCGTGGACCTCGGCCGGCGGCGCAGCCATGGCAGCCGGGGAAGCTGGCACCCCCGGGGCGTTCGCAGCAGGAAAGTCCGTCCCGCCTGCCGGATCGGCAAGCGAGCCGCTCGCCGGGGCGTCGCCAGCGAGGACGCCGGCGCCACTCCTTCCGGAGGCGGTGGAAGACGCGGCGGGCACCGCCACGCCGCTGCCCACCGGGGCCATGTCTCCGGGGAAAACCAGTTGGTGGATGTCCGGGGACGCGATGGCCAGCGCCGCCACGCTGGCGCGGCCGGTCTTGCTGGCGCTGAGTTCGGCCAGGATTTCCTGTGCGGACTCCGGTCGCTCCGTGAGCACCAACTGAAGGTTGTGGCCGAGGGCGTTTTCGATGGCGACAACGTATTGGTCCGGCACGCGAATCCGATCCGCCAGCGAGCCGATCACCGCCTGGGACTGCCGCAGCGCCGCGAGGGCGCCGGCGCTGAAGCCCTCATGCGACTGCTCCAATTGTGAAAGGACGTTGAGTCGCGAGCGTTGCTCGGCCTGCTGGCGCACCACCACGTCCTGCTCCTTCGCCACCTCCATCAATTCCCGGGCCACCTCGCCCAGACGCTTCTGGCGTTGCTCGACAGTGCCGCGTTGCGTCTGCACGTGGAGCTTGTCGGCCTCGACGTTCACGGCGAACTCGTGCAACCGCGTGTCGAGCCGGGTGCGCTCTTCCTCAAGCTGGATTTTTTCGGCGGAGAGTTTCTCCAACCGGACGACGTTGCCCTGCTTCTGGAGGTCGAGCGCCGTCAGTTCGTTGCGGACGCGGGTCGAGTCCTGCGCGGTGGAAAAGGCGCGGGCCTGCGCGTCGCGCAACGCGGCCTGCCGGGCGCGCAGGTCGTCCTCCAGTTGGCGCAGGATGTCCTGCTTCGCGCGTGCCGCTTCCTGGTGCTGGCGCAGCGCGGACTCCGAGTTGGCCAGGCGCCCGGTCACGGCGCTGAGTTCCTCCTCCGCCGCGCGTCGCCGCTCCTCGGCCTGGGCGATGTCGCTTTCGGCGGCTGCCTGGCGGGCGTCGAGTTCGTGGAGGCGCTGCTCGCTGAATTGGATGCGGCCTTCGTGCTGGTCTGCCTCGCCTTTCAACTCCAGCCCGCGCTGCTGCATGCGGCTCACCTCGTGTTCGAGGCGGAGGAGTTTTTCGCGGAGTTCGCCAATCTCATGTTCCGCTTGCTGCACGGCGGCATTGCCGGATTCGATCTCGCCGCGCAGCCGTTGGGCGGTGGTTTCCCGCTCGCGGATTTCGTTCTGGAACACGTCAAACTGGTGCCGCGCCAGTTGCGTTTCGAGATACTGCAACTGCGCCGCCAGTTGCTTGTAGCGGCGGGCCTTGCCGGCCTGGCGCTGGAGCGAGCCGATTTGCCGCTTCACCTCGCGGACGAGGTCGGCGACGCGCAGGAGATTCTGCTCGGTGTATTCAAGCTTGCGGAGCGCCTCGCGCCGCTGCGCCTTGTATTTGGTGATGCCGGCGGCCTCCTCGAAGATCATCCGACGGTCTTCCGGCTTGCTGGACAGGATTTGCGTGATGTGGCCCTGCGCCATGATCGAGTAGCTGGCGCGGCCCATGCCGGTGCCCATGAAGAGTTGCTGGATGTCGCGCAGCCGGCACGGCGTGCGGTTGATGAAATATTCACTCACGCCGTCGCGGAAGACCCGCCGCGTGACGGTCACCTCGTCATAATCGAGCTCGACTCCGGCGGCGCTCAACCCGGCCTGATCAACCCCGCCGAGGGTGAGCGACACCTCGGCCATGCTGAGCGGCTTGCGCCCATCGGTGCCGTTGAAGATCACGTCCGCCATCTCGGAGCCGCGCAGGGCCTTGGCCGATTGCTCGCCCAGCACCCAACGGATCGCGTCGGAGACGTTGGACTTGCCGCAACCGTTCGGGCCAACGATGGCCGTCACACCGGGCTGGAAGTTCAGCGGGGTTTTGTCCGCGAACGACTTGAACCCCAACATCGTCAGGTTCTTGAGATACATGACTGGCAACAAGGAAACCAACTGCTGTCCCCGCTGGCAAGCGGAAAACCACAAGATACAGGGACAAGTTATTCACCAAGGCACAACTAATTGTGGTGAGGAACCGAGATTGGCGTTGTGCCTTTACCGATATTTCAAGCAGCCTCAAGGGCCAAGTAACGAGGCAAGTAAACCACGAACGGCGAGATTTGCAACCATTTTTCCGCCACTTGTCGGCGACAGTTCAAACGGGAATTGATGTTGGATCGCCAAAGTGGCTGGGGCCTAACCTCAAGGTGCTGACGGGCCTGTCCGGCAGGCCCGACGGGGTTGTTGGGACCGGGGATGACTCTCAAGACGTTGTTCGGGGTGATGGACGATCGTGACCGTTTGTTGGAGCGTGAGTCCCCGGGGCAGTTCTCCTCCGGCAAGGCCAGGGGGAAGTCGGCCTGGAGCCGGCGTTAAAAGTGGAAGGGCCGATGCCGGTCCCGGAGTTGCATGAGGGAAGGGGGCCGAGGGGGGGCGGGAAGTCGCTGCGCGGGCGAGGTCTGGGCAGATAGTTCGGTAGCGTCTCAAAGGTTCTGCAAAAGGAGTAGGTCATGGTGAGCCACTGGGGTGTGTAGAGAACCCGGACAAAGAAGGGCAGAACCATGACCCGAAAACGTAAGGAGCAGAATGAAGACAACCCGACAGTAACCGCAAGCGCGCCGGAAGTGAAGGCGCTCCCGATCACGCAGAAAGGTTTTCTGCGGCCGGCGGCGCGAGATCGGAATTCTGTTCAAAGAACGTTGACGATTATCATCCCGCCCCGCCATACTTCCAAGTTGGCATTGCTCTTGGCGGTGACCACCTGCAAGATTGCGTTTTCCTGCAACCCGGACACCGCGCGCCAAGTCCGGGGCGCTTGAACGCCTGCGGGCCGCACGAACACTAACATTCGATCTCTGAACCTCGTTATGAATGACAAGCCATCCCCGCCCATGAGCACAAACGCCCCCAGCAAACCAGCTCATCCGCGCGGCCTTTCACGGCGCCGGTTCATGCTGACGAGTGGCGCGGCCGCCGGCGCCTTCGCCATCGTGCCGCGACACGTGCTGGGCGGGCCGGGGTTTGTCCCGCCCAGCGAGAAAATTACTCTGGCATGCATCGGCTTCGGAACCCAGGCGATCCGGGAAATCGGTGGAATACTCGCCAGCCCGGACGTCCAAGTCGTCGCCATGTGTGATGTCGAGAAGGACGGAGCCAATTACTTGGAATGGAGCAAGAACGAAATCCGCAGCACCATCCGGCGGCTCATCCAGAACCCGACCTGGAGAGAAGGCCTCAACCACGCGCCCGGCGGCCGAGATGTCGGCAAGGAGGTCGTGGAAACCTACTACGCGAAACAGCGCGGTAGGGAGCAGTTCAAAGGATGCGCCACTTACGTGGACTTCCGCGAGTTGCTGGAAAAAGAGAAGGATGTGACAGCGGTAAAAGTGATGACGCCGGATCACACGCACGCCGCCATCTCGATCGCGGCCCTAAAAAAGGGAATGAACGTGATCGTCCACAAGCCGCTGGCCAATCGCCTGCTGGAAGCCCGGGCTGTCATCGAGACGGCGCGGACGAAGCAGGTCGCCACGCATTTCCTGCCGGCCAGTGAAGGCGACAATCAGCAGCAGGCCCTGGACCTGATCAAGAACGGCGCCATCGGAACGCTTCGAGAGATCCACAATTGGTCCATGCGGCCGGTGTGGCCCCAATTCGCGACCCTCCCCACCGCCACCCCTCCGGTGCCGGCGGGCTTCGACTGGACCCTCTGGCTCGGCCCCTCGGTGGATCGCCCGTATCACCCGAACTACACGCACACCCTGTTCCGCGGCTGGTATGAGTTTGGCGGCGGGTCCATCGCCGACATGGGCCATTACAGCCTCTGGCCGATCTTTCAACTCCTCGACCTGGGTTCCCCCATCAGCGTCGAATCGACCCCCAGCCACGTCTCCACGGTTTCGGACCAGGTCTGCCAGCGGATCAAGAACGACTACTCCTTCCCCACTGCCTGCACGATTCGGATGCGATTCGCGCCCAAAGGGGAGCGGGGGGCGCTGGACATCTTCTGGTATGACGGTGGCATTAAGCCACCCGTGCCCCCGGAACTCATGGCCGAGAACAAGGAACTGGCGGAAGAAGGCATGCTGTTCGTCGGCGACCAGGGAAAAATTCTGGGCGGCTTCCTCAGCGAAGACCCGCAGTTGATCCCCGAAGCGAAAATGCGCTCCTATCGTGCGGCGCACCCCTCGCCCGAGCCGGCCCCACGCCCGCCGGGCGCCCGCGGTCGGCGGGGCGGCGGGTCGTCCGCGCGCGAAGCCGCATGGATCACGGCCTTCAAAGGCGGCCCAGCCAGCTACGGCGATTTCCGGCGGGCAGGCCCGATCTCCGACGCCGTCAACCTGGCCGCCATTTCCCTGCGGCTCGGCGGCCGGCGACTGCTCTGGGATACCGCCCAAGCGAAGATCACGAATGTCCCCGAGGCGAACCGGTTTCTCACACGCGCGTATCGCCCCGGCTGGGAACTGTAACGAAAAAAATGAAATGCGTATGACTACCATATCCAGACGGGAATTCATCGAGCGAGCGGCGATCGGCTCCGGCGCGGCCGGGTTTCTGGTCGCCAGTGCGGCGACTCTGGCGGCGAATCCGCTGGGCCTGCCCATTGGCAGCCAGGTCTGGCCGCTGCGTTCCATGCTCAAGGACTTTCCGGCGTTTACGAAGAAGATCGCCGCGATCGGCGTGACCCGGCTCGAGCTGTGTTCGCCGATTGGGTACGGCGCCGAGTTCGCGTCGCTCGCGAACGCGAAAGAAGTGAGGACGATTTTGGCCGATCATGGCCTGAAATCCGAGAGTTCTCACTTCACCCTGGGAGAACTGCGCCAGAGCCAGGAGAAGGGCATCGCGTGGGCGAAAGAAATCGGCATCACGCAGATGATCACCGCCAGCCTGGGGGACGGGAACGGGGGAGACCACCCGACGCTCGACCAGGTGAAACGGGCGGCGGACGAATACAACCGGATCGCCGCCGCGGCGGCCCGGGCCGGCCTGCAACAGGGCCTGCACAACGAGGGCTTCGAACTCTCGATGGTCGAGGGCCGGCGAACCTACGACCGGTTGTTCGACCTGCTCGATCCGACGCTGGTCAAATTCCAGTTCCAGATGTCCACCATCACCGCCGGTCTGGTTGCCGCGGACTATTTCCGGCGCTACCCCGGCCGTTTCTTCTCGATGCACCTGCAGGACGTGGACATGACCGCCCCGGCTCCGGCGCGCACGGGTGCGCCCGCAGGGCGACGCGGCGGGCAACACACGCAGGTGGCGCTCGGCCAAGGCAGCATCGATTGGGTGAAGACTTTCACGGCGGCGAAGGTGGGCGGGGTCAGGAACTACTTTGTCGAACAAACCTGGGAACTCACGCCGCAGAGTGTCGCCTACCTCCAGACCCTGACGGTTTGATCGCCGCCGGCCTTTCCCTGGGAATCAAGGCGTCGCGAATCGGCTCCATCCACTCGCGTGTCGCTTGCCACGCGAACCGCCACTCGCGGCGGGGGGCGTCTCTGTCTTATCCGAAACCATGCAGTTGAAAAGGGGCCACCGAATGGGGATTGATTGGTGGTAGATGAAAACATACGCAATCGGCGGGCACACGCCCCACTGCGGGACGATTCCGCCGAAGGGATCCGCATAGCTGCCGCGAGCCTGCTGGCGGACGAAAGGTGGTCCGACGCCACCCCGGATTTGGCGTACGCCGCGGCTCACGATTCCTCAAAGCAAACGCGTGTGACCGCGATCAAATCGCTGGGTGAGTAGTCGGATAACAACCTGGACTTCAGCCAGGTTTTGAAACAAATCGCCGCGCAAGATCAGTCCACAGATGTCAGAGCGACTGCGGAGCAAATCCTCTCGTCGCACAAGGGTTCGACGTGGGGCAGAACAGTCAGGGGGCAGATGAACCGGTTGCGCCCTGACACTGAAGGCGCAGGAGAGATTTGCCTTCCAGGCTGTTCGCTCATATCGCCCAACACGGCGGCTCGGCGCAGCCGTTGCACTTGTGCGCCGGCAAGAGTCACCTAATTTGGGCGCAGCGCACTCACGGGCCGTTGCCAAGCCCGAGCGCCATTGAGCGTCGCCATGCAGAATTCACTTCAGAAGAACTATGCCACAAAAAATCGGATTCGTCGGGGTCGGCCGGATGGGCGCGAACATGGCTCGCCGCCTCAAGGAATGCGGTTTCCCCATCGCGGCCGTTCACGACGCCACCTCGGATCACGCGCAAGCGATCGCGGCTGAAATCGGCTCCCGAGCCTGCGCCGACCTCAGCGAAGTCACCGCGCTGTCGGATGTCGTCATCACCGTCGTCAGCGACGACCAAGCGATGAAGGCGATCTTCCGCCGGGGCTTGCTGCGGCGCGCTCAGGGCAAGCTCTTCATCAACTGCGCCACGGTCACGCCGTCGGTCCACGTCTGGGTCGAGCGCAAGGCCGGGCGGGCGGGCGCGCAGTCGCTCGAAGCCTGCATGGCGTCGAGCATCCCCCAGGCGCAGGCGGGAACGCTGTGTCTCATGTGCGGCGGCAAGCCGGAGGCGTTTGACCGGGCAAAGCCGATCCTGCATAAGCTCAGCGCCTCGCTGCGTTACATCGGCCCGGCTGGCGAAGCCGCCAAGATGAAAGCACTGGTGAACATGGTCATGAACGCCAACACCGCCGCGTTGGCCGAGGGACTGGCGCTGGGTGAGGCGCTGGGCCTCGACTTGAATCTGCTCCGCGAGGTGTTCGCGCAGACCGGCGCCAACTCGCGCGTCCTGGAAACCGACGGTGAGGACATGCAGATGCGCGAGCACAGTTGCTTCTTCTCCGCCGCGCACGCCGCGAAGGATTCCGGCATCGCGCTGAAGTTGGCGCGAGAGGAGAAGCTGAAGCTGCCGCTGGCCACCGCGACCAAGAAGCAGTACGACCGGATGGTCGAGGAAGGTCTGGGCGAACTCGACAAGTCCGGTATCGCCGAGTTGACCTTCCGCAGACGGCACGACCAGATCGCGGCGGCGCATTAACGCGAAGGCGCCGGACGCGATGCCTCAAGCGGTGACGATGCTATAGAAGATGGGGAGCGCGACCGTCGTGGGCGCCGCCCCCCGGCTTTGTTCGCACGCCGCCGGGCGGGCGGGCGGATGCGGCCTCAGACCTCGACGTTCGTTTTTCCGCTGCCTAACTTCGTCGCATGTTGCCCGCCTTCCTGGCCACCCTCGGTTTCGCGCTGTCCGCCGTCTGCGCCCACCGCGCGGCGAAGCTGATCGGCGGGACCGAAGCCAATTTCTGGCGCCTGGTGCTGGCGACGATCTGCCTCGCCGCCTGGGCGCACGTCTGCGGCGCCGGGCTGAGCGGCGAGGCCTTCCCGGTCTTCATCCTCAGCGGGATCGTGGGCATCGGCCTCGGTGACGTGGCCATGTTCCAGGCACTGCCCCGGCTCGGCTCGCGGCTGACCAGCCTGCTGCTCAACTGCTTCTCGACGCCGTTTGCCGCGCTGATCGAATGGCTCTGGCTGGGCACCGGGCTGAGCGCGGCGCAAATCGGTTGCGACGCCGCCATCCTAGCCGGCGTCGCGCTGGCGCTGACGCCCAGCCGGCATCTGACCTTCGCCCCCGGCCAGCTTCGCCGGGGTGTCTTCTTCAGCGTGATCGCCGCGTGCGGCAACGCCCTGGGCATGGTCCTCAGCCGCCGGGCCTACGAGGTCGCGCGGCAGGCGGACGAGCACATCGACGGCGGCACCGCAGCCTACCAACGCCTCATCGGCGGACTGTTTCTCGCCGGCCTCTTTCTCCTGGTTGCCAAGAGAAAACACCTCGCCGAGGCGCTGGCTCTCTCTCCTGTCCCGGCGGGCCGCACGCTCTGGGAAAAATGGCGCCAGGCCGGGCCGTGGGTGTTGGCCAACAGCCTCACCGGCATGACGCTCGGCGTCAGTTGCCTCCAATGGGCGCTCCAGACGACGCCCACCGGCATCGTGCTGCCCATCGTGGCGATCACGCCGCTGGTGGTGATTCCGTTCGCGCGGAAGCTGGAGAACGAGCGGCCCAACCGGCGCTCCTTCATCGGTACCGGGATCGCCGTCGCCGGCGCGGTGGCGCTGACGCTGGTGAGCTGAGGCACGATGGGCGCGGAAACCGCATCGCGGCGGCAATCAAACCACCAACCATGAAAACCCCCGTGGACAAGCTGGACAGGCTCTTCCGAGATTTTGCCCGGTCCGGAGCGCCCGGCCTGAGCGCAATGGTCATCCGCTCCGGCGAACCAATCGTTGCCCGGGCCGATGGCCTGGCGGACCTGGACGCGCCGACCCCGTGCCGCCTCACGACGAACTACCGGCTCGCCTCGCTGACCAAAGCGTTCACGGCGATGGCGGTGCTGCGGTTGGCGGAGCGCCAGCAACTGGCGCTCACCGACCGCCTGACGGATTTCTTCCCGGAGTTTCCGCCCATCGGCGGGCGCATCACGCTCCGCCACCTGCTCCACCACACCGCCGGCGTGCTCGATTACGAAGACCTCCTCCCGCCAGGCACCCGCCTCGCCGTTTCGGACCGGGATGTTCTCCGGTTGCTGCTGCCGCACGACCGGACCCGCTTCCGGCCCGGCACGCGGTTTCGCTACAGCAACAGCGGCTACGCCTTGCTCGCGCTGGTGGTGGAAGTCGTCTCGGGGCACACCTTCGCGGCGTTTCTGCAACGGCACATTTTCGGTCCGCTGGGAATGACCGGCACGGTGGCCTACGAAGCCGGGCTATCCACCGTGACCGAGCGCGCCTTCGGTCATTCGCGCAGCGGCGCAGGTTTCACGCGGACCGACCAGAGCCTGACGAGTTCGGTCCTGGGCGACGGCGGTATCTATTCATCCATCGCGGATCTCTTCCACTGGGACCAGGCGCTGTATGGCGAAGGCTTGGTGAGCCGTGCGACGCTGCGGCAGGCCTTCACGCCCGGCCCGGCAACGACCCGGTCGGGCACGGGCTACGGCTTCGGATGGTTCCTCGACCACCGCCACGACGCCAGGCGCGTCTGGCACTACGGCGAGACGGCCGGCTTCACCACCAGGATCGAGCGGTTTCCGGAGCGGCGGTTCACCGTCATCCTCCTGGCCAACCGCAGCGACGCCCCGCTGGCCGCGCTCGCGCGAGCCATCACGGATTCGTTCCTGCCACGGTAAATTCCGCCCGCGGCGGCGCGATGCAACCGACCGACGCGTTGGTAAAATCGTGTCCGGGTAGAACGGGCGACCCGCCGGACGGAAGGACAGGAATGCGATCCAGCCAATGAGGACGGCCTTTCCGCCAGGTTGCTCAGCGGCGATCCGGTCGGCGAGTCGCCGACCGGGGCGGACGGGTCGCCCGCGCCACCCATTTTCAAAACACGCGCTAAATCTCATTGCGCCGGTGTCAGGACGATCTCGCCCAAGTCCAGCGCAACCTTGGGTGGATTGGCCGGGCGCTCAGCGGACTTCCGGTTCCACTCACAGTCCGCCGATGGCACCCGCCCTACTCGTCCAACGGCAGCGTGACCTGTTTGTTCTCGCCCGGATTGACCTCGATCTCGACGGAAGGCATTGGTTTCAGGCCGACGGTGTTGTTGGTCTGGTTGCCGGAAGAGGCGGCGCGCGCTTCGGCAATGACGTAACGGCCCGCCGGAAGTCCAAACATGAGAAAGCCGCCGCCTTGGTCGGTTCGCCTGGCGAACCGCTGCAGGTCCAGTTCGGAGTGGTCGTGGTTGGCCCACTGAAGAGTGATCAAGCGGTCGGCCGCCGGTTGGCCGTTCGCCAAACAAGCGCCGCGCACCATGCACCAAGCTCTCAGTTGCATCACAGGATGGGCCGCCAGTTCGGTCGGGGTCGCCTCTGCCCAACCGCCACTGCCGTCCGAGACGAACACCCGCTGAATTCTCTCGTCGGGTGGCAGGCAGAAGCGCCCCGCCGCGTCGGTGTGCAGGGATCCCCAGCCGCCGTATGGCTCACACCCGCTGGGATCGAAGCCGAACGGCGCCAGTTGCAAACACCCGCCGGATGCCACGATCCCCACTTGCGCCATCCGCGCTGGCGTGCCGTCTTGCTTGATCACGCTGATCATGGTGCCGGGCTGCATTTGGACGTCCAAGTTGAGTTCGCCTTCCACCTCGGTGATGAAACGGGAGACGGCCGGCCAGTAACCGTCGGCTTCACACCGAAGAAACCAGCCCGACGGATGCCAGTCGGTCACGGCCCAATATGAGCCATTGCTGAAATGCTGCCCGGGGGGACCGCCGCCTTGCCAATCCGGTTGCACCTCGCCGGTGGCGGCGTTGGTGGCCGGCCAGACCAGGTTGACCCAGAAACTCGGGACCAGTTCGCCGGTCGTCGCATTGCGCACCGTGCCGCTCACCCGCAATGATCGAGCCATGGTAATCACATGCTCCTGGTCATCGGGGCGCAGCTTCATCTTGACTCTTCGGAAACCAAAGGCCGCGCACACCAGCCCAATCTCCTCGTCAGGAGTCTCTTTTAGGACAACCCTGCCTGCCGCATCCGTGTGGCTGTCGATCCGGGTCAGGGCAGGCGCGGCGGGTTGGTCCTCAAGGTATTTGCCTGGCGTCATCCAGACAGCAGCGTCGCGAATTGGCTCGCCGGACTGGCTCAGAACGCACAGGCGAAGTGGCCTCGCAGGTTTGAGCCGCAACTCGACCGGTTCCATGCCTGTTTTCACCTCCACGTTCTTGCCGACCGCAGCCCAACCCTCGGCCTTGGCGGAGATCACCAGCGGACCGGGATCAAATTCTCCCAGGTAAAAGTGGCCCTTGGCGTTACTCTGCACGCGCTTGTTCGGCATCTCCCCCGCGCCGCCCCAGGTGACCGTTGCGCCGCCAACGAGCTGGCCGCTCGGGTCGGTGACGATTCCGCCCACCGAGAGGTTCGGCGCGCGCCCCAGGTGGAACACGTATTGTCCGGCGCGAAAGCGCTTCTCGGTATTGCTGTCATTCGCAAAGGGGATCACCGCCGATGCGTAGAGCGGATGGCTCGCAACGCAATCCGTCCACCGCAGCATGTCTTCGGCAATCCGCTCCAGGCGCCAACGCCCCTCGTGGTCGGTGGTTGTCGCGCATTCCTGGAAGTCGTGGCTTTGGGGCCGGGTCGTCAACCCCGGAGCATCGAGTGCCTGGCGGCATCGGAAGCGGATCGTGGCGCCAGCCACCGGCCGGCCATCGGGATCAACGACGCTGCCGCCAATCGGCACGGCGCGATCCAGCCGCACGGTGTAGGCTTGAGGAATCGCGTCGCCGTGCTCGGATTCCCAGACCAGGCGCGTGTCGGCAAAACCCTCGGTGCGGGTTGTCAGTTCGATGGAGGAGAGGTTCGTCGGATACGACACGACGCAAACACCCTTTCGCGTAGCCGTCAGGTGGCGGTCGAAGAAGTGCCCGGATTGCCAGACGCGGCAATCGATCGGCACGCTCGGCACCGGCAGCCCCACGTCGGCGGCGACGAGGCGGAGGACGAGCTTACAGCTCGCGCTCGCGGACCCTGCGGCGCCCGCCCCAGCCGCCGCTTCCGCGTTCGTCAGCCTGCCGGTGCTTGCGGAACTTGCGGCGTTGACTGGCTGCGGAACTGACTCGGCGCTCGCTGTAACAGGCGCAACCGTTCGCCGCGATGGCGACCGCGGCAGCAGCGCGCCCGCGAGAATGACCAGCGCAGCCGCCCCGCCGATCAGGAGCGGCGTCTTCGCCGCGGCCAGCGGCGCGAGCAGGCCGACGAGCAGACCGCTGCCAGCCGCCCCGGCCGCGCAAGCGGCGCGGCTGACCTGCGCCGCCAGTCCCGCCGGCGCGGCGCTCACGGCTTGCACCGTCAGGAAGGCCGCTAGCGCCGCGAGCGAGAGCGTGATGCCGCGGCGGGCCAGGCTCGTCCGGAGCTTTTCGACCGCGCGGCTGACGCGCTTCTGGGCCGCGTCGTCGCTGATGCCCAGGGCCGCGCCGACGGCGCGGAAATCGCGCTGCTCAAAAAAGCGGAGCAGGATCGCCTGGCGGTCCGCCGCGTCCAAGGCGTCAATGGTTTCATCCAGGACGGGCGCGAGTTGCTGCCAGGTCGGATCGGGAGTTGGGTGGAGGGTGTTCATTTCGGCGGCTTGTTGTTCGCGAGCCTGACGGCGGCGTTCGGCGCGCGCCACGCTGGCCGCCACGAAGCCGGTGTGCCGGTGCAGCCAGCCGCCCAACATCACCTCGCCGCGCAACGACCGGGCCTTGCGGGCGAGGTCGATGAAGACTCTCTGCGTCACGTCGCGGGCTGCCTCGACGTCGCCGCCCACGCGGCGAACCGCCACGGAATGGACCAGATCGATGTAGCGGGCGACTAGTTCGCGGAAGGCGGCTTCATCGCCGCGTTCGGCGTAGGCGCAGAGCAATTGAACGCTGTCCGGCATACTCATTTCACTGGTAAGAAGCCGCCACCGACCGGAATCCGACAAAGAATCGCGCTGTTTGGCAAGCCAGACCGCCGGCGGGCGAAAGGCGGGAGCGCATTTCAGTTTCTTGCCAATGGCAGGGACGGCGCGCGGCGCGGCCGCACCGCGGGCAGCGGCGCAAGTGGGCGCCCTCGCCCGTGGGACTCCACCCGCGATTCCACGGGCGCGGACATCGCCGCGCGATGTCCCCACCCACGAACCCGGTAGGGCGACGCTCCCGCGGAGCCCCGATTTTTGGCCGAAGTCAGGCTCGGCAGAGCCTCGCCCCCCCGCGCAATTGATGCCGTTTAGAGCACTTCCATAAATCATATAGCGTATTGGGCGTGTAAAAAGAAGCCCCGGCAGTCGGCGGTGGAGATAGTGGCGAAAGCGGTGGCCGCTGCTTGGAGCAATTGTGGCCCCGTGCGCGGGGCC
>JAJXZI010000115.1 GCA_021780115.1 bacterium
TTCCACTCCGTGAAAACCGGAGCAGGCCGAACCACTCGGCATTCATGGCGAAATTGGTGGCCTCGCGTCGAGTGCTCCAGTCCCAGACGGTGAGCTTTCCCGAGGTGTTTCCGGTGGCCAGCCAACGGCCGTCCGGCGAGAGAGCCAGTCCCCAATGATTGCTGCCCAAAGCCGTAAGGCGTTCGGTCACGCGAATCGATCGCACATCCCAGAGTGCCAGCGAGCCATTGGTGTCGGTCGCGATATAGCCTCGGCTGTCCGGCGTGAACGCAAAACCGAACCGGCGGGCTGCCGCGCCCAATGTCTCCCGGGCGAAGGTCGGCCCGTCGGCCGTAGCCAGGGAACTGAAACCCAACGATACCGTCCAATTCGTGTACGCGACCGGGCGATGTGCGGCGCCAACCATGTCCCACAGGCGAAGGGACCCTCCGGAGCCGCCTGTTACCACCGTGTGATTATCGGGCAACATCGCGAAGGACGTCAGGTCTTCCTCCAGGTTCTGCAGGCAGCGTTCCTCGGTCTCGGTGGCCAACTGCCAGAGACGGACCGTTCCCTCGGTATAGGCCGAGGCCAATCGACTCCCATCGGAGGTGAAAGCCAAACCGCTGCAATTGTCTTGCTGGTTTGTGAATCCGCCGCGCAGTTCCCACGGGTCGGCGTGCCACACGCGGACCAGACCGCTGCTGTAACCAAAGCCGGCGGCCAGCAGTTTGGAATCCGGCGAAAAGGCCAGCGCAGTGACGCCCGCCGTCGTTTCGGTGTCGTGTCGAACCGACGCCCCCGTCCGCATATTGAGGAGTCGAATCGGTCCGTAGTCCTCGCCGATGGCCAGCCAGGTGCCGTTGGGTGAGAAAGCCACCACTCCGGCCCCAGGCATTCGGGGCAACGCGACGCTAAAGTTGGTCAAGACCCGCCCGCTCTTCCATTCCTCAACCGCAATGGCGCCGCCATCGTCAAAGGTGGCCAGCCAACGACCGTCCGGCGAAAACGCCAAGGATCTGATGTTAGCGTTCCGATTCAGAGTTCTGGCTGCACTCTGCGTGTCCAGGCTCCACAGTTCGACTCGGTGAGCCTGCCCGGGGCTCCAGGTCCCGATCGCGAGCAGGTTCTCTCGCGGCGAGAGAGCCAGGGCTCCACGCGCCGCCGGCACCGGCAATTCCGCGATGAGGGTTCGCTGCGGCAGGCTCCAAAGCGCTGTCCGGTTTCCAAATCCCACAGCCAATACCTGTCCGTCTCCGGAGAGGGCCAGCGTGTGGATCCCGCTGGCATAGCGATGCAGACTGACCGATTCATCGCTCCGGCAAAGCCGCCACAGATATCGCCACTCCCAGTCACACAAGTCGGCCCCTGGAGCGCCTGCGCCGGACGAGGAGAGCCGAACCGGCCGGTGGTCGTTGAGTAAGCGCATCGTGGCGGCGCGCTGGTGTTCGCCCAAGGCACGTTGCAGCAGCAACATGTCCCCGGCATACGCGTTGCGCTGCGCCAGCAACTCACCGCTCGCTGCCCGGTTCCATTGCCATAGCACGCCGCCCAAGCCCAGCACGCCGGTCAGCACCAGGGCCGCACCCATAGCCGCCAAAGCGGGCCTTCGTCGGCACCATTTCCAGGCCCTGCCCAGAGCCCCTACCGGCCGGGCGCGAATCGGTTCGCCTTCGAGAAACCGCCCCAAGTCCTCTGCCAGCTCTTGGGCGCTTCGATATCGCCGGGGAATTTCTTTTTCGAGACACTTGAGACAGATGGTCTCGAGATCGCGAGGCAAGGACGGCTGCAGCAGCCGCGGGGCCAGCGGTTCCGTATTCAGCACCTGCTGAAGAACTTCGGTAACCGTCTCGCCTTGAAATGGCGGTCGCCCCGTCACCAGGTGATATAGCGTCGCCCCCAGGGCGTAGACGTCGCTCTGCCGCGACACGTTGCCCCGCTTCCCCAAGGCTTGCTCAGGCGGAATGTAGCTGGGCGAGCCGAGCACTTCCCAGGAGAGGGTCAGTTGAGAACTGCTCGTTGAAACCTGCGCGTCAGACAAGGACTTGGCCAGCCCAAAGTCGGTGACTCTCGGTTGGCCCTGGGCGTCGATCAGCACGTTGGAGGGTTTAAGATCTCGATGGAGAATGCCGTGTTCATGGGCATAGTGAATGGCCTCGGCAATAGTTTTGAGGTAGGCCGCCGCGCGGCGAGGCGGCAACGGCTGACGTCCGGCTACCCGGGCCAAACTCGGTCCGTCCACGTAATCCATCACGAAGAAATGCTGGCCGTCGTGAATCCCCACGTCGTGAATGGCTACAATATTGGGATGCTGGAGACTTGCCGCCACGACGGCTTCAGCCTGAAACCGCTTCACAAAGTCCGGGCTCGCCTGAGGGCCAAAGAGTACTGTTTTGAGCGCCACGATCCGGTTGAGGCTCTTTTGACGGGCCCTGTAAACCACCCCCATGCCGCCCTGAGCGATCAGCTCAATCAGTTCGTAATCGCCGAACGACCGGGTCGCGAGGTCCGACGCGAACTTCCCTGGCTGCCTAGGTTCAGCGTCGAGTCCGAGTTCGGCTCCGCGCGCAACTTCCGAATCCTGGGACTGCAGCAGCAGGGCTCCTTCGAAAGCGCAGTTGGGACAAATACGCCGTGGCGTCCCCTCCGGCAGCGGTCCTCCGCAGACGGCGCATGCTCTTGTGCTGGGTGTCACTGGCTGCATTGCTACTTTGTACTGGTGCAATTAAGGAGAGAAGTTGCGCAACCGAGCTGTTCACGGCTGGCGGCTGAAGACGTGGAGCAAATAGCGCAACTCGTCTTCGACCTCTCCCAAGCTGGACACAGTCTGGCTAACTTCCTCGCGCACTATTTCGTGGTAGCGGCGGCGCAGCCGCAAGATCGCTGACTTAACCGCGCTCAAACTGATGCCCAGCCTCGCGGCCGCCTCGGCATAGGAGACGGGCCCCTTCTCCCCGGTGATAAAATCCTGGAGCTGCTCGAATTGATCCTGGCGCTTCCCCGCTACGCATTCAGTCTGCAATCTGTCCAGCGCCCGATCCAGAACGGTCGTGGCCCAGCGGCGTTCGAACAAACGGTCTGGCGAGGCCTCGTCCGCCGGCTCCTGTTGGAATCGACCCTCAACATCAGCCCAGTTCAGGGAAATAAGTGGTTGGCCTCCGCCGCGTTTCTGGGCTTCCAGTTTCTTGGTTTCATCAGAAACGAAGTGCTTGAGGGTGCCCAAAAGGAAGGAGCGAAACCGGCCCCGACGTGGGTCCGCAACCTGGAGGATGCCCCGTTCCAGCAGGTGACACAAGAAAGCCTGAACCAGATCCTGAGCGTCTTCGACGCTATGCCCCTGCCGTCGGAGGAAGGCATACAGAGGGTACCAGTAGGCCTGGCACAACTCCTCCAGGGCCTCGGCCGCCCTTGGCTCCGCGCCTTGCCCGGCGGCCAGCACCACACTCCAGTGCGTCGTGGCAAACCAACCGGCTTTACGGGCAGCATCGTCCACTGCGTGACTGCCGGAGAGCATGAGCGAATCATATCCTTTCTCCGGCGATTTGCACCTGCAAAACCAAGGGGCGCCTCGCTGCCGTAAATCATCTGAAACCCGCGTTCCTGCGCCGTTGCGTAGCTAGGGAGGCGATGATTCGGATTTGCATGATTCGCATCATGGTCAGGCGCTTGGCAGCTACAGGACGCCCTTTCCAAAACACGCTCTGAGCGTACTTGGGGCCGGACGCGCACCCGGCCGCGAGAACCGGGAGACCGATCCAGCAACAGTGGTGTGTGAGCCTTTTCATGGTCAT
>JAJXZI010000023.1 GCA_021780115.1 bacterium
CGTGGGGCGGGCCGCCGGCGGGTTTCTTCTCCTTCTCCGGGATCTCGGTGATGAGACACTCGGTGGTCAGGAGCAACCCGGCGATGGACGCGGCGTTCTGCAGCGCGGTGCGGGTGACCTTCTTCGGATCCACCACGCCGGCTTTGACGAGATCCTCATAGTCGTTGGTGGCGACGTTGTAGCCCTCGTTGCCCTTGCGCTTCTTGACTTCCTCGACCACGACGGAACCTTCAACGCCGGCGTTGTCGGCCAACTCGCGCGTCGGGTATTCGATCGCGCGCTTGACGATGTCCACGCCGATTTTCTCGTCGTCGTTGGCGGGCTTCCCCGCTGGCGCGCCATACAGGAAAGAATGCGTGGACGAACCTGCGTTGGCACCACCAAGAACTGTAAGGCATCAAGCGTAAGGCGGCGCTGTTTGAACGAGATCCCCCTCCCGCCCGGCGGACGGAGGACTGTCCGTGCGCCGCTCAGTGGCCAACAGATCATCTACGGCTTGCTCAGGCGGAAGAATTGACCGGTGTTGGTGGCGCTCAGCGTCACCACGTTGATACCGGTTGAAAACGTCGTCCAGTTCGTCGGCGCAAGCGTCGGCGTGCTCTGGACGGTGTAGCCGGCATAATTGGTCGGATAAGACAGTTGTAGCATCGAGCCGGCGCGTTGCAGCGTCAGGACCGGCGGATAGGGCGCGGCCACCAGCCGCAGCGCCTGCAAACCATCGAGCCGCGTGACGATGCCCCAGTTGAAGAACAGCCCGTCGCCCCAGACCGCGGAGCCGCGCACCGTGAACGAGGACATGACCACAATATTGCTGGCCACGACCACGTCGAAGGTCGATCCATTGGGCGGCTGGAACACCACCGCCCGGTTGGTCTGGTTGTCCGGGTTGAACAGCCCGACGGTGAGACTCCCACCAAAGAGGTTGGCCGTGCCGCTGACCACCAGTTGATCGAACTGCTGGGCGCCCTGGCTGGCCGTGTTCGTTCCCGCGACACCAATAAAGAGCGTGCCGGCGAACTGGTAGTAATTGCCATCCACCGTCATCAGCCCGGTGAACGCCGGCTGGGTCGGTCCGGGGCCTTTGGGCGTGACCCGCCGGGGTGCGGGAACAGAAGCGGCCACGCTGCTGGAGTCAGGGTGGAAGCTGGCGCCGGCTGCGGCGATGAGCGTGCCGCCGGCGTTACCGATGAGCGTGCCGCCGGCGTTACCGATGAGCGTGCCGCCGGCGTTACCGATGAGCGAAGCAGTGTTGGAATCATGCGTCAGGGTTCCACCGTCGTGGGAGACGACGTTGCCGGCACCTTGGGAAACGGTGCCGGCGCCGTCCGAGGAGATGAGCGAAAGGGCGCCTTTGATTGTCCCCTGCAAAACCGCCGTAGCCGCCAGTCCCGCAGTGATGCCCGGGGCGGTCACCGTCTGTCCACTGCCCACGGTCAGCGAGGTGGAGGCGGGTGGTTGCGCGGCCAGCGTCACCGGGGCAATAAAGTTCGCGGAGTTATTGGTCAGAACCAGATTCAAGTTCGCTTGGTTGGTCGCCACGATATTCACCTGGCTCGGGTTTTGCGTTTCGGGAATGCTGTCCAAGGCAGTGGTCGTGCTGGTGGAGTAGGTTTTCGTGACGACCGGCAGCGGTGGGCCGATATCAAAGGGTCCCAGCACGGCGGAGACCCGGTCGGAGTAGTTGGGCGCCGAGGCGACCACGCGGAAATAGACCGTGCCGGTGGGCAGGTCTGAGGTGTACAGCGCCCAGGTCGGGGAATCGGGAAAACGGGTCATCTGCCCGCCCGACAAATCGGTCCAGTTGGTCTCGACATCCGGCGTGGGGGCAGATTGCAGGCGCAGGCTCAGACCGGAAATGACGGACGATTCCACGATCGAAAAAGCCCACGGCGTTCCGGTCCGGAAAGGCGACACCGTCTCCCAAGTGAAATCTCCGAACGGCGCGATGCCGTCGAGCACGGTATAGGGGCCAAGCACACTGGAAACGGCATCCAGGTAATGTGTGGCCGAAGCGAGCACGCGAAAGTAATGGACTCCGGGTGGCACGTCGCTGGTATGAAGCGTCCAGGTGCCATCGGCGTCGGTCATGTACGGATTTCCCGGCAGGTCAGTCCAATTCGACTCGACATTAGCAGTGAGTGCGGACTGTACCCTCAGCCTCAGATCGCTAACCAGCGTGGAGTAAGTCGCCGTGAAGGTCCAGGGAGTCGCGGAATCAATAGGTGAAGCGGCGGCACTGGCACTGGAGGAGGTGATTGGAGGCAAGTTGGAAAGTTCCTGAATCACTGCATTGAATTTGGTTCCGTCGAAACTGTAATTGCCCGCCGGGCCGAGCAAAAAGTCCACGACGTCGCCGGCGGTGAAGGCGACGGTGTTGGTGTAACCGGGGGTATCGCCATTGAGCCAGGTCTGCGTGTAAAGAACGGTCCCGTTGACGACCACGGAACTGACGCAACCGTTGTTGCCGTGGGTATCGATCTTGCGCCAGTAAGCGGAGACGGCGTAATTGGCCGTCGTCGGCGCGGTCCACCGCACCACGGCGGCCGTGCCGTCGTTGCCCGGCCAGAGTGATATTTCTCCAGGATTGATCGGCAGCAGCGGGCCGCAGCAGAAACTTAACACGACGGGGTTCGCGCTGATGTTCACGAACTCGGCGGGGCCGTCGTTCGTGGGCCGGTACCATCCCGCAAGACCCGGCGAGCCGTTCGCGTTGGTCGCGTGGTGCTCTAGCAAGGTGAAGTTCGTCGTGGCCAGGGCCGATTCCAATCGGTAACCGTAACTCCAATTCGTGACGGTGGGATTAGGATTCATCGAGGCCAAAGCAGGGCCGCTGAGTTCGTTGGTCGCGAGATCGCGACCAGCGTCCCAACTCGTGGCGGCCGCTGCCCGGGGCAAAAGAAAATCCCCGGCGATCAGCGCCAGGATCCCGACGAAGAGGCCCCTGGGAACCCACAAGCTCCGTGGAATCCGGAAGCCCGGCCGATGAGGAGTCAAAGCTTTCGTTAACGAAATGGTTTTCAAGGTCGTGCTCATATTGCGGTTTCTTTTCACGGCTTCGTCACGGGGTACGCTCCCCTCATGGCATCCGGTGAGGATTGAATAGCACGCGGGTTTGGTCCGCGTCCGTGGTGAGGCCTTCCCGAGGTGGCAGTTCTTCGGCCAAAGGCTTCTTCCGTGGTTAGTGTAATTCTTAACGAATAGCTTTAGCTAACCATTTGTCAACTCAATCGCCCGCATTTTTGTCGGCAGCAGTTCAAAATCGGAAAAGACGTCGAGGCAAAACCGGCCATTACTGTTGGAACAAAACCGGCCGGGGTTTTAGAGGCAGGGCTGGCCGGGCACGTCGGGCCCGATGGGATGCTGAGCATCGGGCGGGACCGCGGCCTGAGCCTCGTTGGCGGTGTTTTCCGGGCCGAGCGAGGAATGCATCGTCTGCCGTGACGCGAGTCGCGCGCGCCCGCCCCATCCTACATTCGCCGAATTGGAGGGTTCGGGAAACCAGCAGACACGAATGTCTGCGCTATGGGGCGGCGTCACCAAGTAATAGCGAGGCTGGATGGCTCCAGCCTCGCTCGTGCCTTTCGGTTCCTCCGAAGGCGATCCGGATCAATAGTCGCCCATGTCACCCATGCCGCCGCCGCCGTGGGGCGGGCCGCCGGCGGGTTTCTTCTCCTTCTCCGGGATCTCGGTGATGAGACACTCGGTGGTCAGGAGC
>JAJXZI010000082.1 GCA_021780115.1 bacterium
TCTCGGATTTGTGGGCTACCAAAGGGTGAGTGGGTGAGTTAAAAGAACACACACCCTGAAAGGCACCTCACCCTCCGTTAAGCACCGGAAGACCCGTTACGATCTGAACTTCAAACGCTCCGCCGGGGAGCTGTGGCAAAGCAGCGGCCAGTCCGCCGAGGCCGTGGCCAGCGCACGGGGCCTCCGCGGCCAGACGCTTCAAGTTGGGAAGCAGCCGCTTTGCCTGCCGCCGCCGCCCAACCCCGCGCAGACCATGGCGGAACAGCCGGCGGAGAACCGCCGCCGGCGGCGCGACGTGCCCTTGGCCCAGCGCCCGCGGGAGATTCTAAAAAAACGTTGGGCATCTTGGCCAGTCCCAGCGCCAACGCTTCGAGCCTATGAAGACGCGGCGCGGCCCCTACTCCCTGCCCGAGCTGGGCGCCGCGCTCGACGTGACGCGCAGCGGCTATCCGACCTGGGCGCACCGCGGCCTCCGCTGCGGCCCCCCCGCGCGCGGGGCGGTTGCTGCGCCCCGCCGGCTTGAGCCAGAAACGGCGGCGCCAGTTCCAGCCCGAGCGGCAGCGCAGTCATCGGGGCGCCAAGTCCTCATCCCCCGCGCTGGCGCTCCCATCCGCCCCTTCGCCGTCCAAGTCAATCAGGATGTCCCGCGGCTCGGCGCCTTTGCTGGGACCGACGATGCCGCGGTTCTCCAGTTCGTCCATGATCCGCGCGGCCCGGCCGTAGCCCAGGCGCAGGCGGCGCTGGAGCAGCGACACGCTCGCCTTCTGTTCGCTGCGGATCACCTCGATGCACTGCTCGATGATTTCCTCGTCTTCGTCGATGCCGCCGTTCTCCTCCGAGCCGTTGACGGGCTTCTGGAGTTGCTGATGGATTTCCAGTTCGTAGCTCGGCTTGGCCTGCTTGGCGATGAACTCGACGATGCTCAGGATTTCCTGGTCGGTGATCAGCGCGCCCTGGGCGCGGATGAGCTTGGCCGAGCCGGGCGGCAGGAAGAGCATGTCGCCTTTGCCGAGCAATTTGTCGGCGCCCATGGCGTCGAGGATCGTGCGCGAATCGACGCGCGACGCGACCTGGAAGGCGATGCGCGCCGGGATGTTCGCCTTGATGACGCCGGTGATGACATCGACGCTCGGCCGTTGCGTGGCGACGATGCAATGGATGCCCGCCGCCCGTGCCATTTGCGTGATCCGGGCGATGGCCATCTCGACGTCCGCCGGCGCCACGAGCATCAGGTCCGCCAACTCGTCGATGATCACGACGATGTAGCTGAGCTTGTCCGGGATGACGATGTCCTCCTCGCGCGGCACGACGATTTCCTCGTCCACCTCGACGGCAAACCCGTCGGCGCCCGGCTCGACTTTCTCCTTCTTCGCCGTGAGCGGCAGTTCCAGTTCCTGCTTGGGCAACGGCTTGCTTTTGGGCCGTTCGTTGAACGATTTGATGTTGCGCACGCCGACCTTGGCGAAAATCTGGTAGCGCTTTTCCATCTCGTTGATGACCCAGCGCAGCGCCAGCACGACCTTCTTCGGGTCGGTGACCACCGGCACGACCAAGTGGGGCAGGATGTTGTATTGCTGCAACTCCACCACCTTCGGGTCGATCATGACGAAGCGGAGCTGGTCGGGCGAGAAGCGGTAGAGCAGCGAGGTGATGACGGCGTTGATGCACACGGATTTGCCCGATCCGGTGCTGCCGGCGATGAGCAGGTGCGGCATCTCGGAGAGATCCTGGATGATCGGGTGTCCGTACACGTCCTTGCCCAGCGCCACCGGAATGCGGTGCTTGCTGCCCCGCCATTCGTCGGACTCGAGCAGGTCGCGCATGATGACCTTGGTCTTGACTGGATTGGGCACCTCGATGCCCACCGAGCCTTTGCCGGGCACCGGCGCGAGGATGTGGATGCGTTCGGCCTTGAGCGCGGCAGCGAGGTTGTTGGTCAGCGCGGTGATGCGCTCCAGCTTCACGCCCGGCGCGGGATGCAACTCGTAGCGGGTGAACGTCGGCCCTTTGGTGATGTCGCCCGGCGTGACGGTGATCTCGAACTGCGCCAGCGTCTGCTGCATGAGCGCGGCGTTGGCCAGCAATTCTTCCCGCGATTCGGTCGGCTTGATGGTGGTGTCGGGCACGCTGAGGAAATCCAGCGGCGGCAACTGGTAATTGCCGATCTGCGGCGTCGCGGCCACAGCGATGGGTTTGCGTCTCGGCCGCTTGGCCATCGCCCCGGAGCGGTCAATGATTTTTGGTTCGGCGGGGGCGGCGACGGCGGCTTCCGCGGAAGCGGGTTTCTCGGGCTCCAGTTCCTCCGCCGGTTTTTTCGCGTCGGCCTCGGCCTTTTCCGCTTCCGAACCCGCCGCCTTGCCGGCCGGCTCCGTCGGCCGGCCGAGGATGTCCGCCGTAGTCGCGGCGCGGACTTCGCGGGCGGGAATCACGACGGCTTCCTCCGGCGGCTCCGGCTCTTTCACCGGCGTGCCGGGCGCGGGCTTCTTGAGCTTGGCCACTCCCGGTTTCATTTGCGGCACGCTCAGGTCGCGCACGGTCGGCTCCGGCACCGGCCGGCCATCCGCGCCGAGGCCGGCCTTTTGGACTTCCTCCTCCAGTTCGCGCTTTTTCTCTTCCAAATCGCGCGCCCGCCGCTCCAAGTCGCGCTCCTCCGGCGTCTGCCCCGCGGCGGCTTCCTCGCGGCGCAGCCACCAGCCCGTCAGCCAATCGCCGAGCCGAAAATCGGTCAGGAACAGCAGGCTGATCAAGTACAACGCGCCATAAATGATGGCCGCGCCCGCCGTGCCCAGCGTCCAAAAACCGTACTCGTAAAGAATCCACCCCAGCCAGCCACCGGCGGAAGGGGCGGCCATCGTTTGCCGCAACGGCTTCAGCAGCGCCGCGTCATCCAGCAGATTCAGCACGCCGGTCAGTGCCAGCAGCAGCACGCCGGCCCAGAGGCCATGCCAGACCCAGCGCTGGCGCAGGTGCGCCGGCGTCCCCGCGATCCCGGCGAAGCCGAACAACCCAAGCAGCAGCGGCACGGCGTAAGCGCCGGCGCCAAAGAGGAAGAAAAATCCGTACGCCAGGTGCGCACCGAGGGTGCCGATCCAGTTGTGCGTCGGGTCATTCGGCGGGTTCCGGAGGAAGCTCAGATCGTAGCGGTCAAAGGAAATCTGCGCCACCAGCAGCAGCAGCGCGCCGGCGAGCAGGGCGACGCCCACGACGTCCGCGAGGCCGTGCGAGGATTCGGCCGATTCCTTCCGCGACATGGCCGAAGCGTACCAGCGCCCGGTTCAAAGTTCAAAGTCCAAAAAGTCCGTGCGCGCCGGCCGCGGGCGGGCCGGCCATCGTCCCCGTCCGAGAGCCGGCGAGCGGAATCCCGCGCGGCTACTCCGCCACCACCTTGGTCGCCCGGCTCTGCGCGGCGCGTTTGCGGGCGGTTTCGTTGAGGATCTTCTTGCGCAGGCGGAGATTCTTCGGCGTCGCTTCGACGTATTCGTCCGGGCCGATGTATTCGAGCGCCCGTTCGAGCGACATCTTCAGCGGCACTTCGAGCTGGATGCCTTTGCCGTCGCCTTGGGAGCGCATGTTGGTCAACTTTTTCGCCTTGCACGGGTTGACCGGGATGTCCTCTTCGCGGGCGTTTTCCCCCACAATCATGCCGGCGTAAATCTTCTCGCCCGGCTCGACGAAGAGGCGCCCGCGCTCCTGGTTCATGTTCAGCGCGTAGGACGTGGCGACGCCGTTCTCGACGCTGACCAGCGAGCCGTTCTTGCGGGAGATGATGTCGCCCCGGTCAGGCCCGTACTCGTGAAAGAGATGGCTCATCACGCCCAGGCCGCGGGTCTGGTTGACCAGGTCCGTCTCGAAGCCAATCAGGCCGCGCGTCGGGATGAGCGCCTCGACGCTCACCTGGTCGCCGTGGTGCTGCATGTTGGTGATCTCGCCTTTGCGGTTGGCCAGGTTCTCGAGCACCGGCCCCATGTGCTCCTTCGGGATTTCGAGGAAGAGCCGCTCGATCGGCTCCAGCAGGCCGCCGTTGGCGTCCTTGTGGTAGATGACTTCGGGGCGCGAGACGAGCACTTCGTGGCCTTCGCGGCGCATTTGCTCGACGAGGATGGCGATCTGCATTTCGCCCCGGCCGCTGACGTGGAAGATGTTGGGCGCATCGGTCTGGGCGATGCGCAGCGCGACGTTGGTGCGGATCTCCTTTTGCAGCCGCTCCCAGAGGTGGCGGGCGGTGACGAGCTGGCCGTCCTGGCCCGCGAGCGGGCTGTCGTTGACAGCGAACTCCATCTGGATCGTCGGCGGATCAATCGGCTTGTGCGGCAGGGCCGGGCGCTCGGGA
This sequence comes from bacterium, assembly GCA_021780115.1. Classification (GTDB taxonomy): domain Bacteria; phylum Verrucomicrobiota; class Verrucomicrobiia; order Limisphaerales; family JAJXZI01; genus JAJXZI01. Next base: position 4,331 of record JAJXZI010000082.1, read on the forward strand.
TTGTCCACCAGCGTCTCGCCGATGAACACTTCCTCGAACCCGGTCACCCCCACGATGTCGCCGGCGTGGGCTTCCCGCACCTCGATGCGTTTGAGGCCCTCGAAGTGGTAGATCATCGTGACCTTGCCGGTCGTCTGCGTGCCGTGGCCGTGGAGGCAGACCGCTGGCTGTCCGACCGTGATCTTGCCGGAATAGATTTTGCCAAAGGCGATGCGGCCCAGGTAATCGCTGTAGTCGAGGTTGGCGACCAGCAATTGAAAGCCTTCGCTGGCAAACGCCCGCGGCGGCGGGACGTATTTGATGATCGCGTCGAACAGCGGCTCCATCGTGCCTGTGACGTGGTCCAGGTCGAGCTTGGCGTAGCCTTCCTTGGCGCTGGCATAGACGAAGGGGAAATCGAGTTGCTCGTCCGTCGCGTGGAGCTGGATGAACAAGTCGAAGACTTCGTCGAGCACCTTCTTGGGGTTGGCATTGTCGCGGTCAATCTTGTTGATGACGACGATGGGCTTGGCGCCGGATTCCAGAGCCTTGCGCAGCACGAAACGGGTCTGCGCCTGCGGCCCGTCGGCGGCATCGACGACCAGCAGCACGCCGTCAATCATGCTCATGGCCCGCTCGACCTCGCCGCCGAAGTCGGCGTGGCCGGGGGTGTCCACGATGTTGACGTGGTAGTTCTTGTATTTGAACGCGGCGTTCTTGGCGCGGATGGTGATGCCCTTTTCGCGCTCCAGGTCCATCGAATCCATGAGGCGCTCCTCTTGGGATTCGTGCTGGTTGGCCCGGAAGGTGCCGGACTGCTTGAGCAGGCAATCCACCAGGGTGGTCTTGCCGTGGTCCACGTGCGCGATGATCGCGATGTTGCGAATGTGCTGCATAAAAATCAATCGGCCCGCCGTGCCAGGCAGCGTCCGCCGGAACCGGCCGGCGAAAGGAAAATCCGTTCCGGCGTTTGCGGCGGCGACGGCGCTCCTGGCCAAGCGAGCCGCACAGTCTGCCCTGCGCCGGCGAAAGGTCAAGCTTTCGACGGAGCAAAAAATGGGTGCATCCACAGATGCGCCCCAGTCGGAGGCGATCGAAGCGGGGATGGCTGAAACCGAAATCCGAAAACCGGAAGAAACCCTAGGTCCGAATTCCGAAGCCCCGCGCCCCGCAGGGTGCGGACAACCTCCGGCTCGGGGTTCCCGTCCGATTCGGATTTCGGGCTTTGGGTTTCGGGCTTGGGAATCAGCCAGCCCCGCTCAAAGGAGATGCTTGACCAGGCCCAGAATGCCCTGCCTCACCGCCGAGCGATGGTGGGACGCGCCGTGGGCGTGGAGGATCTTCTCGCGGTGGCGGAGATACCACTCATAGCTGTGGACGAACATCTCCTCGTTCGACCAGCGCGGCTGCCAACCCAGCTCGGTCTGCGCCTTCGTGATGTCGAAATACAGCGAGCGGCCGTACATGAGCGCGTGATACGGCCCCAGCGGGGAGAGGCCGACCGCGCTGGTCAGTCGCATCAGGCCGACGGCGGGTGCCATCGGCACGCGGCGGACCCGCGAGCCGGTCTGGGCATAGGCGCACAGATGCTCCAGCACGGCGCGCATCGTGCCAAACCGGGCGGCGCCGCAGTTATAGACCGCCGCGCCCGGTCGCGCCGCGGCCAGGAGGCAGGCCGCAGCCAGGTCATCGGCGTGGACGAACTGATAGACGTTGTCGCCGCGCCCCAGCACCGGCACGTTGTGGCCCTCGCGAATCCACTCAAAGAGAATCTGAAAGATGCCCAGCCGCCCGTGGCCCATGATCGTGCGCGGCCGGATGACGGTGACATCGAGACCCTGCTGGGCGAACTGATGACAAAGATTTTCCCCGGCGAGCTTGGCGCGGCCGTAGGCCTCGCCGGGCGCGGGCGGGGTCTGCTCGGTGACCGGGTTCGCCTTGGGCGCGCCGAACACGGCGCTGGAAGAGAGGTAAATGACTTTGCGGACTCCAGCCGCGCTCGCGGCGGCCAGCAGGTTCTCCGTGCCGGTGACGTTGACCGAATGGAAGAGCTGCCGATCTTTGGCCAGCGGCACCTGGGCGACGCAATGGTAAACCACCTCGCAGCCCGCGCACGCTTCGGCCACGCGCGGCGCCGCGCGGATGTCGCCTTGGATAAAAGCCACGTCGGCCGGCCGGTCGTCCGCATCCACGAGATCGAAGACGCGCACCGGCTGGCCGCGCTCGCGCAAACGGTCGCGCAGCAGCGAACCAAAGTACCCGGAACCGCCGGTGATCAGAGCGGGAGTTTGGCTCATGGGCGCCCGCGTCAGATATGGATGCCGTGATCCAGGCACCACCGTAGTGACCGCCGCATGCCTTCTTCCAGTTCGACCGTCGGCCGATAGCCGAGTTCCACCTCCGCTTTCCTGATCGAACAGGCGATGGTCCGGTTCATCTCGGAGAGGACATGGATCTTCTGATGGTACAGGCCGACGGCCTGGAGGCACGCATCCACGGCGTAGGCCACAGTGCTGGCCAGGTTCGGCAAGCGCAGCCGCTTGTGGGCGCATTTCTGGCCCAATTCGCTTTCGAGCAGGCGCTCCACCGTGTCGATGACTTCGTTCATGGAGTAAGGCCGCCGGTCGGCGATCCAGTACGTGCCACCGTGGGCGCCTTCGACCGTCGCCGCCAGCAGCAACGCCTGGCACAGGTTGTCGATGTAGGCCATCGAGCGCAGATTTTGGCCGCTGCCGACAATCGGCATCTTGCCGTCGCGGATCATCTGGAAGAAGAGCGTCTGGCGCGGCGGCTGGTTGGGCCCGTAAAACCACGGCGCCCGGAGGATGACCGTCTGGATCTTCAACGCCCGTTCCTGCACCACCAGTTCCATCTCCATCTTCGAGCGGCCGTAGTTCAGGTAAGGATGGTACGGCGACTCCTCATCGAACAGGTGGTCGGGGTGCGGGTTGCAGCCGCAAGGTGAATTGGACGACACCACCACGGCCCGTCGCACGCCCGCGCCGATGGCCGCCTCCAGCAGGTTGCGCGTGCCGTCGCGGTTGACCTGGTAAAATTCCCGGACCCGGCGCGGGTGGATCATACCCGCGGTGTGGAACAGGACCGCGCCTTGCGCGCCGTCGCAGAAACGCGCGCAATCGTTCACGTTCCGCGCGTCGCCGACGACGATCCGGACGCGGTCGGAGAGCTTGGCCAGCGGCAGAAACTCCTGGCCGGGCAAGGCGAGGCAGCGGATGCGCAAGTCGGGTGGAGGTTCGCGAAGCGCGGCGTGATCGGGCAGGCCGTGCAGGAGCGCTTCCACCAGCCGCGAGCCCAGCCAGCCCAGCGGGCCGGTCACGAGGACAAGGTTGGTGCGCAGATTCATCGGTCCCCGAAGCCGGCTTCCCCGAAGGCCGGAGGGCTGGCGACCCTCCACCCGGAGCTGGGCCCCGTTGTCAAACGCCGGAACGCGTGCTTCGTCCGAGTCGGATTTCCCATTTTCCAAGGCCGCATGATTTTCGGCAGAGGATGCCGCTGGCCCGGCATTTTTCAAGAACAACGGTTTCGGTGCGTCGTGAGGATATCGAACCCGGACAAGCGCGTGCGAGCCAAGGTGGCCCCGGTCAGGAGTTGCGGATTTGAAGTAACAAGGCGGGGGCGTTCTCCGGGTTTGGGTTCGTGGGCGGGGATGCTGACCGAACCATGGGGATACTGGTAGGGGATGACCGACGGGCACACGGCCGTCGGGGCCGACCTTGAGGGGTGGGGACCACTCCAGGGGTAAGGCCACAGCGGACTGCGCGGCGCCGGCCGCAGGACGCGGCGTTGTTCGCGTTGGGCTGCCCGGAACGCGGCGTGGGGCTGGCGGCCCAGGGCGCGATAGCTTTCATGCGCAGTGCGGGGTCGGCGCCGTTCGGACCGGAGCGCGGGGGACGTTTTCGCGCGGGGTGACGGCTGGGGCAGCCAAGAGCGCCGCCCGCCGCCGGTCTCGCACCCCGGCGCAAAAGTCCGTTCGCACGTTCGCTGCGCCGACGATTCAACTGCCGCCCTTTCTTTCCACGCACGCGCTGGCGATTGGCGCGAAAGGCTTTTTCCTGTGCGACGGATTTGTCCGTCCAGCGCCGGCTCGTTTACCGCCGCTCGGCAATGTAGGTGCGCACGCCTTGCTCCGCCATGTGGGCCAACAGGTGCAGGTTCAGAACATGGGTGACGGGTTTGGTTCAGGACGTAGGTAACACTTATTGGGACCCGCATAATAGAATGACATTTCTTGTGACACACCCGCCGGACTACTGTAGGATGCGCGCATGTCCAAGACGCGAGATCATGTGGCAATGGAACAGCGGCGGTTGCAGGCGGCTAAACTCTTTGCCAAGGACTGTTCGGCGCCGGAAGTGGCGAGGCGCCTGGGGGTAGCCCGACAGGTGGCCTACCGCTGGAAGAACGCCTGGGACACAGGCGGAAAGGCGGCGCTGTCCAGCAAAGGACCCGCAGGACGCAAATCCAAGCTGACCGTCCAGCAGACCGAGCAGATCACCCAAGCGTTGCTGGCCGGTCCAGCGGCCCACGGCTACAAAACCGCGCTCTGGACGCTTCCGCGCGTCGCAATGCTCATCAAGGATTTGACAGGTGTGGGTTATCATCCGGGCCATGTCTGGCGATTGCTCGGCGCCAGCGGTTTCAGTGGCCAGCGTCCGGAGCGCCGGGCGGTGGAACGCGCCGAACCGGCCATCCGCCGCTGGAAGCGAGTCATTGGGCCGGCGCTAAAAAAAGGGATTCTTCATTGTTTGTGATGGGTAAAAGGGTTGGAACGGGGCAAACTGTCGGCTGATTTCCATGATACCCGAGAAAGTGTTTCATCCAATTTTGGCGCTGGGCGAAGGCTGGCGTGTGCAACAAGTGGATTACCTGGACCAAGCAAGCAAGGTGTTGATCCGGGGGGAGAGCCCGCCGGCGTTGTGGGCGGCGGAGCCGTGTCCCCACTGCGGGCGGACGGGCGTGCAAGGTTACGATCACGCGCCCGAACGGCGCTGGCGGCATCTGAATGTCTGCCAGTTGCAGTCGGAGATCGTCTGCCGCCTGCCGCGCGGCCGCTGCGGTGCCTGCGAAAAGATTTACACGGTGCGGGCGCCCTGGGAAGGCCGCAGCCGCGGGCTGACGCAGGAGTTTGAAGCCTTTGCGCTGACGCTGATGCGGGAGATGCCGGTGCGCAGGGCCGGCGAGATTTTGGGCGAGACCGACACGAAGTTGTGGCGGGCGCTGTTTGCGCACGTGGACGCGGCCTGGTCGGAATTGAGTTGGGAAAACGTGGTGTGGGTGGGGGCCGACGAGATGAACCGCAAGAAGGGGCACAACTCCCTGACGGGGTTCGTGGATTTGCAGGCCAAGCGGGTGCTGCTGGCGGTGGAGGGCAAAGACGCCAGCGTGTGGAAACGCTTTGCCGACGAGCTTTTCCAGCACACCGGCCATCCCAAGGCGATCACGCAAATCGCCATCGACATGAGTCCAGCCTATGTCAAAGGCGGGTGGGAAAACTTTGCCCACGCCACGGTGGTTTACGACAAGTTTCATGTGGTCAGCCAGGTGGCCAAGGCGGTGGAAGAGGTGCGGCGCAAGGAAGCGCGGGGAGACGCGTCGGCGCGGGAGCATTGGGAAAAGACCTGCTGGCTGGGGCGCATGAATCCCGAAAGCTGGACGGAAAAAGAAGGCCGGCGCTGGGAACCATTGAGCGACAAACCGCTGGTGACCGGGCTGGCCTATGCCATGCGGCTGGAACTGCAAAAGGCCTATGCGTCGGGCAGCGCGGCGGTGGCCCGGACTCGCTTGGTGAACGGGTGCCGCTGGGTCAGAACCGAGGCGCCAAGCCGCCGAGATGGTCGAGCGACATTGGGAAGGCATCGTGGGACATTGGCAAGCGGGGTTGACGACGGCGTTCCTGGAAGGACTCAACAGTTTGTTTTCGGCGGTCAAGCGCAAGGCGCGAGGTTATCGTCCTTCGGCGTATCACACCGCGATGCTCTACTTCGTCGCGGGCAAGTTACAAGTCCCATACTATGCCTGATTACCCATTACAAACAGCGAGCAAGCACGAGCGTGAACTGAGGATAGATCTTGCCACCGGCGCGATTCTGGCCGGCGTAAACCTTCACGCTGATGTTGCCGCGCTTGACTTCGACCGGCTTCGGACGGCTTTGCAGGGACTTCGCTTTCACGCCCAAGATTGTCCCTAAACTGCCCCCAAAATCAAGGTATCTTCAAAAAACAGCAATGAAGTCTGGTACGCGAGGCGGGGGTCGAACCCACAACCTTCGGCTCCGGAGGCCGACGCTCTATCCAGTTGAGCTACTCGCGCACTCGACCGGCGATCAGTGGCATTGGGCCGCTTCCAGTCGCCCGATTCCGGAGTTCGTCACCTTACAATGTGACTCCGAAACCCCGGTCGGAGCGCGACCGAGCTTGCATGACGCTCCGCGGCGGCGTTCCACGAACCGGCCTCGGCACCTGAATGCCTCAAATCGCCTGGAACGTATTATGCCCTTCTCAAGCCGGGGGCAAGCAAATCCGCAAGCCGTTCAAGGCCCGCGATGCCACACTGGCCCGGGATTGAAGCCATAACGGACAATCCGGCAAGCATCGGCCACGGCGCATTCCCAGGTGGGCGGTAAGGGAATGCGGCGCTCAGGCCGTTTCGACAGGTGGGCGCCCCTGCGGGCGGATCGGCACGGTCCATTCCGGTTGGCGCAGGGAGGTGAAGCTGCACTCCCACCCGCCCCGACAGACTCTGGACACCAGTCCGCAGGCGCGAAGGTCAATCCGCTTGCCGCTTCCGGAGGGCTGCACTAAGCTTCGCGGTGTATGGATAACGTGTCACTGCCGCCCACGCTCGGATCACCCCCGCCGCCCGTCATCGCGCCGTCATCGCCCCGGCCGCAGAAAAAGGCCCGCGGTTGGATGATCTTCGCCCTGGTGCTGGGGGGGCTATTGGGCGTAAGCGTGCTCTTCAACCTGGGCTGGTTTTTGAGCGATGTGATCCGCCTCCGCCCCAGCCGGGGTTACACCTCCGGGCCCCGGCTCGAGGAAGTCCTGGTGCAGGACAACGGTTCCGGCAACAAGATCGCGGTGGTCGAGGTGGAGGGCCTGATCAGCGAGTTCATCAGCCAGGGCGGCTACAACATGGTGGAGGTGCTCAAGGCCCAGTTGCAGCGTGCCAAGGATGACGACCGGGTCAAAGCGGTGCTGTTGAAGGTCAATTCGCCCGGCGGCGAAGTGATGGCCGCGGATGAAATCTACCGCGCTTTGGAGGGGTTCGAGCAGAAGTCGCACAAGCCGATCATCTGCTCGATGGGCAGTCTGGCCGCGTCCGGTGGCTATTACGTGGCGGCGCCGTGCCGCTGGATCGTGGCCAACGAGTTGACCATCACCGGCAGCATCGGGGTGATCATGAGCACCTGGAACTACCGCCATTTGATGGACAAGGTTGGCGTCACCCCCATGGTCTTCAAGAGCGGCAAGTTCAAGGACATGCTGAGCGGCTCCAAGGAACCGGACGAGATCACCGACGCGGAAAAGGAGATGATCCAGTCGCTGATCGATGAGACTTTCCAGCGGTTCAAGGACATTGTCGCCGACGGCCGCGCGCAGGCCTACGAGAGGAACCGCAAACAAAGTGTCAAGCTGAGTGACGACTGGGAGGATTACGCCGACGGCCGTGTGCTGTCCGGGAAGGAAGCCTACAAGTTGGGTTTTGTGGATGAGTTGGGCGATTTCGACGTCGCCGTCAAGCGGGCCCGGAAGCTCGCGGGCGTCGCCGACGCGAACCTCGTCGAATACCAGCAGCGGATTGAGTTCACCGACCTGTTCCGGCTTCTGGGTCAGAGCGATGCCAAGGCGGTCAAACTCGATCTTGGTTTTGACCTGCCCAAGATTGAGGCCGGCCACCTCTACTTCCTATCGCCCACCGTGCTGCACTGAGCGTGCGGGGGGCACCGGGCCTCCGGCACGCGTTGGCGCAGCAACGCCTCGCCCGGTTGTGCGACCGGGAAACCGGATCGCAGGAGCTACGCCGGGTCGTGAACGAGGCCGCCGCGCTGATTCCCATCTCGCATCCCCAACGCCCGGCAGATCATGCCGGGCGGTCCGCCCCCGGCAATCGGTTGTCGTGCAAATGGCTTGCACGCGGCGCAAGGGTGTTTAATTTTGCGCCGGCTCAGAGGGTCAAGCATGAAACGCCATCCAGCCAGGTTGCGCGAACCGGCCCGCGGCAAACGGAGCTCCGGGCGGACGTTGCGCGCCAAGGAGCACCCGCCGGTACAGGCGCTGGCGGCTGAGCCGGCGCCCGCGCCGGAGCCTGTACCCATCCCGGTCCCCGTGGAGGATGCCTTACCCCCCAACCATCGCGAGCGAGGCAGCTACGACGGCGACACCGCCATCAAGCTGTACCTGCGCGAGATCGGCCAGGTCAAATTGCTCACGCCGCAGGATGAAGTGGACCTGGCCGCGCGCATCCGAAAAGGCGACAAGCGGGCGCGCGAGCAGATGATCAAGGCCAACCTGCGCCTCGTGGTGAAGATTGCCCGTGATTACGAAGGGCTCGGCCTGCCCCTGCTCGACCTCATCAGCGAGGGCAACATCGGCCTGATGAAGGCCGTCGAGCGCTTCGATCCCTCCAAAGGTGGCAAACTCTCCACCTACGGCTCGTGGTGGATCAAGCAGTCCATTAAACGCGCCCTCGCCAACCAGTCCAAGACCATCCGCCTGCCCGTCCACTTGGTGGACAAGATCTCCCGGATGCGGCGCATCGCCCTGAAGCTCCAGGAGGTGCTGGGCCGCGAGCCGACCGACGAGGAACTTGGTGAGGAACTGGACATGTCAGCCTCGCGCGTCAGCCTGATGCGCATGGCCGCCATCCGCCCCGCCTCGCTCGACGCGCCCATTGGCGACGAGGACTCCAACAATTTTTCGGAGATCGTCGAGGACGAACGCGCGGAGAATCCCTACGAGGAACTGGAGGGCAAGACCGTCACCGGCATGTTGCGCGACTTGGTCACGAAGCTCGACGAGCGCGAGTCCACCATCCTGCGCTTTCGGTTCGGTCTGGATGGCGGCACCGAGAAGACGCTGGAGGAAGTGGGCCGGAAATTTGGCGTGACTCGTGAGCGCGTCCGCCAGATCCAGAACATCGCCCTCAAGAAGCTGCGCAAGATGATCGAGAAGCTGGAGGCGCAGCAGCGCTAACCGCCCCGTTGCCCAACCCCGCATGAAAGACTCCCCTGCGACCGTCGCGGAAATCCAGGCGGCCATCCGGAACGTTCCGGACTTTCCCCAGCCGGGAATTCAGTTCAAAGACATCACCCCGGTGCTTGCCAGCCCGCGGCTGTTCTCCGGCTGCATCGAGTTGATGATCGACGGCCTCCGGCCCGGCATGGTGGACGCCGTGGTCGGCATCGACGCGCGCGGCTTCATCTTCGCCGCCGCCGCCGCGGTCCGGTTGCAGGCCGGCTTCGTCCCGGTTCGGAAAAAAGGCAAACTCCCCTACCGGACCCACGAGCAGAGCTACGACCTCGAATACGGCCGGAACACCATCGCCATCCACGTGGATGCCCTCAAACCCGGCGACCGCGTGCTGTTGATCGACGACCTGCTCGCCACCGGAGGCACCGCTGCCGCGGCGGCCGAGTTGGTGAAAAAAGTCGGCGGCCGGATCCTCGAAATCTCCTTCCTCATCGAACTGGGCTTCCTCAAAGGCCGGGAGAAGCTGCGGGGCTATCCGATCCGCTCTTTGGTGGTGTATTGAGAGATTCCCGCGGCTGCTCCAAAAGGTGCGCGAGCGGGCGCGCGGCTCACTCCCGGGAGAACATCAGTCGCAGGGACGAAGGCGAAAGCAAGCGCTGCAACGCGTAGCGCCGGGAACCGTCCCTTGGACTCAAGGATAAGTGGCATGCAAGGAAGCTGAACGGGCCGGGGGGGGATGACTCCGGTGTTTCGTTGTCGTTGAAGACTCAACTGTTGTTGCCAATCGCTGCGGGCGGTGGAGCGGAAGCCGGGACGGGACCCGCCCGCGGGGGGCGCCGGCACCGCGTCACCCCAGCCGTTTGAGGGCCTGCTTGCGTTCGCCACCGCAGTCCTCGCACAACGCATCGAGCCTGCGGGTTTTGCCCGCGCGATGACGTCGGGCATACCGCTAGGCAATTGAGGTGGCAGGTCTTCTTTGATCGCTGTACTCCTGTTCCTTCTCACCGTTTTACCGGTGTCCTTTAATTTGAGTCAACGCGGAGCCGGAGGGGTGCATCTTGACACTGTTCTTAATTTAGCTGCCAGACTTGGGACCAGTCATGGTTGCGGCGGGCGACTTCGAGCGCCATGAGACGGCGGCGACCGGGCTCGGTCCAAAACTGGCCACAG
>JAJXZI010000035.1 GCA_021780115.1 bacterium
GAACGGGCAGGGTGGTGAGTTGCTGCTTTCTGCGGTCAGGCGTGTCGAGAAATGCCGGGCTGTTCGTCGCACTCATCCACCATGTCACGCACGGCTTCATCACTCCGAAGCGATGATTCCGCATCCAGTCCAACTGCCCTGAAGTCCAAAGCCCCGGTCCCATCAGTTGCGTCTCATCCATCACCCACAGGCAGTCGTTGTTGAGTAACCCGAAGTGCATCGGCCAGCGATAGCGGCTCATGCCGTAACCGCGATTGAGCGCGCGGGAGAGCAGCATGTCCTGCGTGCCGATGAGGATGGCTTCGCGCTCAGGGTGGATGTCCCATTCGCCGGCGTCTTCGCCACCCATGAGGATGTGGAGGCCGACTTTGCCGTCACGCGTTCCTTTCCCGTCCCAGAGCCGGCCGTGGGCTTTCAGCCACTTCTCGGCCTCGTCACGGGTCTGCTCCACGAGTGTCCGCATCGGCAGGCAATAGACCAGCCGCCGAGGCCAGTCGCTTCGATTGAGTTCCACCCGGTTCCAGAGCCAGGCGAGCACGACGGCCGCCGTCTTGCCCAAGCCAGTCGGCACGTTGATCAGTTTGGACTCGCACCGGCAGCCCTCGTTTCCTCCAGCCAGCAGCCGCTGGTAATCGAATGGCGCGTGCCCGGTCGCCGCTTTGAAGAATTCGTCAAAGTTCATGGCTTCAGTCCTTGGCATGGAATCCGATTGCGCGCCGGGGCGTTTCCGGTGGCGGCAACAGCAGTGGTTTGATCTTTCGATACAGGTCTTTGAGCGCGGCATCGTGACCAACCAGCGTGCGCTCGATTTCCGCCAGGCGTTTCTCCATTCCCGTGCGGCCCAGGAGCGCCTCGCGCATCCGCACGAACGCCCGCACCACATACACGCTCATGGCCACCGCACGCGGACTGTTCAGGATCATGCCCGCCATCAGCGCGCCGTGTTCAGTGAAGACGCGTGGCAGCTTCCGCCGCCCACCGCGGCCTTTTGATGTTCCAATTTGGAAGTTCAAAGCCCCGAACTCCGCGCGGTTGAGCACGAAGCTGAAATCATCCGGGAAGCGATCGAGGTTGCGCTTGACCGCTTTGTTGAAATTCCCCGTCGTGACGCCAAAGATGGGAGCGAGATCGCTGTCGAGCACCACGGATTGTCCGCGTATCGTCAGGATGCGGAGTTCGCCGAGCGGCGCGGGGACTGCCGTGTGTGCGGGAGATTTCATCGTCCGGCCTTTCCGCCTTCATCGCGAACGACTAGCCAGCGCCGGCCCGACTCATGCGCGCCAGTTTGCGAATTGAATGGAAACACGCCGGCGCGGCGGCCGGCCGTTAAGTGGCAGCGGCGATAGCCACGCGCTTGGAACCCGCAGAGATCCCTTCCGGCAGTCGGATGCGCCAGCTTCGCGCGCTCGCATCCACTTTCAGTTCGAGGCTGGCCTCGCCGGGGGCTTGGTCGCTGGCCGCGTCCACAAGCACGAAGTCCGGCCCCATCTGCACGACAGGGATGGCTTGCCCGCGCAGCAGAAGGCGCATTTTCACTTCGGCGGAGTGCCCGCCTTGACCGGATGTCGGCGTCATGAGCGAAATCCTGACCCAGACCGCCCGCGTCTAGTGCAACCGCCATCGGCTTCGGCTGGCGGAACGGCTGGGCTTCGGCATTCACGGTATCGTACACGTCGTCGAAGACAACTTCAAACCCGGCAGAGCGGCCATTAAAGTCCACAATGCTGCCGAGCCGTACCTGAGGGAGCGGCAGGTTTATGAGCGGTTGCGTGAAGCGGGCGTGAGCGGAATCCTCAGCTTCCACGTGCCGCAACTGATCCGCTTCGACGATGAATTGCGCGTGATCGAGATGACCATCGTCACCCGGCCGTTCCTGCTCGACTTTGCCGGTGCCTACCTCGACTTTCCGCCCCAGTTCTCCGAGGAGATATGGGCGCATTGGCAATTGGAGAAACGCGAGCAGTTCGAAGATCGCTGGCCCACGGTGCAGGCCGTCCTCGCCGCCCTGGAGGAACTGGACATTCACATGGTGGACGTTTCGCCGAGCAACATCGCGTTCCGCGATTGAACGCGCAGCCGACTGGCCTTCGCTGCGTCCGCCCAGGATAGCGGCGACCTCTGCCGACTCGGGCAGAAGTCCCGCCGGTGACGGACCGGCACCCACAGAAAGACACAACATCATGATCGCACTGAGTCCGAATAGTTCGTTCCTCCAATCCCGGCACGAACTCGACGACGACACCCTCCGCCGCCTCGCCCCGTCCATCTTCGCCGGACAGGCGATGGCAGGCGTTTCCAATCGGTACGCCTTTTTGCCCACGGCCCAAGTCGTTTCGCGGATGCGCGAGGCGGGCTGGGCACCCGTTGAAGCCCGCGAGCAGCGCGTGCGACTGGAAGGCCGGGCCGGGTCCCAAAAGCACCTGCTCCGGTTCCAACGCCGCGACCTCATCGCCGTCCAAGGCGAGTACGCCGCCGAGATTTGTCTGGTCAACTCGCACGACCGTTCGAGCGCCTACAAGTTGCACGCCGGGTTGTTCCGGTTCATCTGTGGCAATGGCATGATGATCGCCGACGGCACCTTTGAGCGCGTGAGCCTCCGTCACAGCGGCTTCACGCCCGACCAAGTGATCGAGGCGAGTTTCCAAATCCTCGACCAGGTTCCCCAAATCACCGCTCGCGTGGACGCCTTTCGCGCCCGGCGGTTGACGGCGGCCGAGTCGAAGGCGTTCGCGGAGTCGGCCATCCTGCTGCGGTATGACGACCTCGCCACCGCGCCGATTGGCCCGGACAAGTTACTCCAAGCCCGGCGCAGTAAAGATGCCGGGGATTCCCTTTGGAACGTGTTCAACCGCCTCCAAGAGAATTTGCTCACCGGCGGCCTGAAGGACTACAGCCGCCGCAAGGCCGACGGGCACCGCTTCCCGCGCACGCGCGCCGTGACTGGACTGGATGAAAACATCCGCTTGAACAAGGCGCTCTGGCATCTGGCCGAGGCGTTGAAGTGCGGCAGCTTGCCGCAGAACTGAGCGCAACCAAGACTCGACACGGTCCCGACGGCCTCCGCCGGGACCGCTCATTTTTTCGGCTGGGGACTCGCGTCCCCAGTCCCCCGCGCCAGAGGGTATCAACCTTCTGGACTCCCGCGCCCCTCAGCCTCCGGCGGCTGGGCCTCTTGCCGGCCCAGACCCGCGCCCAAGGGTACGCCCTTGGGAATCCCGTGATCCGTCCACAACTCGGCGAATTGCCTTCCGTAGCCCTTGGACCGCCAGTGGACCACGAGCCAGGTCACCCCGCCCAGAATCAGCAGCGCGACGACGAACACCGGCCAGAACCCATCCACCACCGGAGACGCCGGCACCCAGAGACACCACACCCCATTCGTCCATGTCCACCAATAGCCGACCCCTGGATTGACATGGCCGATATAGGTGGCCGCGTTAGTGTAGGGAATCAGTGGTTCCATGCAGCAAAGCTGCATTCGTCTGAGTTGGCGCCCGCGACGGTCCCGGCACGGGAGTCCACCGCGGGGCACTGGCCTCGCGCAACGCCGAGGGCCTGACCGGCGCAATTAGAACCGACGCCCGCCGAAAAAGTGGAATGGGTCGAGGCGGATGAGTTATGGACTTATGTCGCCAAAAAAAAGATGATTGCTGGCTCTGGTGGGCTATTGATCGTG
>JAJXZI010000103.1 GCA_021780115.1 bacterium
CAAGCCTCGACGAACCTGGCGGACTGGACGCTGGTGACAACGCTCGTGAACCCCAACGGCACAATGACGGTCGTGGACCCGGCGGCGACGAATTTTTCTTACCGGTTCTATCGGGCGGTGACGCCGTAGGGGCGTCCGCCAGAATGTCTAACCCGGAACGATGCCGTAGCGAGACAACGTTCTCTCCCACCAACCGCGTCCTTCCGGCAAAAGACCGGGGACGGGGCGCGCGGATCGCCGGCACAAAACCTTCCAGGTCCACCCTGGCTTGCGAACGGCCCTTTCGCCGGGGGCGAATTTGTGATTGGCATCCCCGCTCACGACGCCAGTTTGAACTTCGGGCACTGCCGCAGGAACTGGAGCGGATTCTGGAAGATGACTTGGTCGATCTGTTCCGGTGTCCAGCCGCGTCGGCGCATTTCGAGCGCGGTGTGCGGCACGGCCAGCGGCAGGCTCTCCCCCCAGTCGCAGGCCGAGTTCATCCAGAGCCGCTCCGGCCCGCAGACGTCGAGGATGTCGATGGCCCGCGCCGGCGTGCATTTGCTGACCGGGTAAAGCGTCAGGCCGGCCCAATGCCCGCGGTCGAGCACCAGTTTCACCGTGTGCTCCTCCACGTGGTCGATGATGACGCGCTCGGGCCGGATGCGCGCGTCGGCCCTGAGCACGTCGAGCGTCAGCCGCGTGCCTTTGAGTTTGTCCTCCAGGTGGGGCGTGTGGACGAGGATAAGTTGGTCGTGGCGGGCCGCCAGATCGACGTGGCGCTCGAGCACCTTCAGCTCGTTGCGCGAGTTCTTGTTCAGGCCGATCTCGCCGATGCCGAGCACGCCGGGCCGGGCCAGGAACGGCGGGATCAGCGCCAGGACTTCCTCGGCCAGCTTGACGTCCTCCGACTCTTTCGGGTTGAGGCAGAGCCAGCAGAAGTGCGCCAGGCCGTATTTCGCGGCGCGCTTCGGCTCGTGCTCGGTGAGCTGGCGGAAGTAATCGAAAAAGCCGGCGGGCGAACTGCGGTCGAAGCCGGCCCAGAACGCCGGTTCACAAACCGCCTGGCACCCGGCCGTCGCTAGGTGGACGTAGTCGTCGGTGACGCGGCTGACCATGTGGGCGTGAGGTTCGATGTAGCGCATAGCAGCGGGTTCCGGGGTTCAAGTTGAAGGTCGTCGGTTCGTGGCTTCGGCAGGTGGGCGGGCGCGGCGGCACTTGGTAACGCTCAACCGCCCCCGGCCGCGGCGCCCGGCCACGCCCCGCAGGCGGATTTGGTGGTGGCCGCGGGAATCGGCTCGGCCGTCGGATCGCTGAAGGCGGTGAGCACGTTCTTCGCCCGGTCGGGCTGGTTGCCGCCCAGGAGGCGCAAGGCGTCGCGGAGCGCGGTGAGGCGAAAGTCGTCCCTGCCGGGGGCGCGGTCCACGCGGTCGAGAAACGCCGCCAGTTCGATGAGCTTGCCGCGCGCCTCCAGGAAGTAGAGATCGAGGATTTGTTCGCGAGTCATAACCATTGTCTGAATGCGATTATGCTCCCGGCGCGGGCTGCCACAACCCTTTTCCGCAGCCAATTCCGCCGTCGGCGCCCGCCTCGCCGATGGACAATGCCATTGCCTTCCGCCGCCGGCGCGTGGGAGACTGGCGCCATGCAACGGCGATCCTGCTGTCTGGCCGCCCGCGCCCTGGCCCGCTGGCTCGGCGTGGTGATGCTCGCGGTCCACGCCGGCGCCGCGGACCAGCCGCAGTGGGGCCTGGGCTGGTCCCGGAACATGGTGTCGGAAGAAACGGGCCTGCCCGATTCCTTCGATCCCCAAACCGGCCGCAACATCAAGTGGGTCGCGCGGCTCGGCACGGAGACGCATTCGACGCCCATCGTCGCCCACGGCCGCGTGTTCATCGGCACCAACAACGGCGCGCCGCGCGATCCGCGGCACCAGGGCGACCGCAGCGTGCTGATGTGCTTCGCCGAGCGGAACGGCGATCTGCTCTGGCAGCTCGTCGTGCCCAAACTCACCAACAGCATGTACTGGGACTGGCCGGGCGCGGGCATCTGCTCGACGCCCACGGTGGAGAGCAACCGCGTCTATCTGGTGAGCAACCGCGGCGAGGTGCTCTGCCTGGATTTGTTCGGCCTGACGAACGGCAACGACGGACCATTCCTGGACGAGGCACGCCACGCCGTTCCCGCGGGCAGCGAACCGATCGCGCCGGGGCCGCACGACGCGGACATCCTGTGGCGGTTTGACATCCTGCGGGAATGCGGCGTGCGCCAGCACGACCAGGCCCACGGCTCGCCGCTGTTGCACGGGCCGTTCCTCTACGTCAACACCTCCAACGGCGTGGACGACACGCATCGGCACATCGCGTCGCCGGACGCGCCCAGCCTCATCGTGCTCGACAAGCAGACCGGACGCCTGGTGGCCCAGGACGGCGAGCGCATCGGACCGAGGATTTTCCACAGCACTTGGTCCTCGCCGGCACTGGGCGAGGTCAACGGGCGGTCGCTGATCTTCTTCTGCGGCGGCGACGGCGTGGTCTATGCCTTTGAGCCGGTGCGGTCGGCGGGTCCGCCGGGGCAAGTCGCCCGGCTGAAGAAGGTCTGGCAGTTCGACGGCGACCCCACGGCGCCGAAGGAAGACGTCCATCGCTACCTCACCAACCGCCGTGAAAGTCCCAGCAACATCAAGAGCATGCCGGTTTTTTACCGGAACCGCGTCTATGTCACCGTCGGCGGCGACCTCTGGTGGGGCAAGGAGCAGGCATGGCTGAAGTGCATTGACGCGACCCAGACCGGCGACATCACCCGGAGCGGCGAGCGGTGGTCCTTGCCCTTGGACCGGCACGTGATGTCCACGCCGGCGATCCGGGACGGGCTGGTGTTCGTCGCCGATTGCGGCCACAAGGTCCATTGCGTGGATGCCGACACGGGCCGGGAATACTGGACCCATGAGGCGAAGGGCGAATTCTGGGCTTCGACGCTGGTCGCCGACGGCAAGGTCTATATCGGGACGCGGCGCGGCGAATTCTTCGTGTTCGCGGCCAGCAAGGACAAGCGGCTCCTGAGCGAGACCGACCTGGGCGCACCCATCAGCGGCACCGCCACCGCCGCCAACGGCGTGCTTTACGTCGCCACAATGGAACGGCTCTACGCGGTGCGGGACTTGGCGCGGCGATCCTTGGCTCCCCCCGCGTCGGCTGGCGCTCCGTCCCCCGATTACGGCCAGAGCACGACGCGGTAAAAGCGTTGCGGATCCGGCCCGAGAGCAGCCGAAACCGTGACCGTGGAACCCGTCGCCCGCACGTCGCTGATCAAGAGGCTCCAATGACCCAAGGTCAGATTGGTCTTGTATTGCACCTGATAGGAACAGCCGCTCACGGCATTCCAAGTGAAGTAGAGATCGCCGTTGGTTTGAGTCACGGACTGGAAGACCGGCGGCATCACCACAGGGACACCCATGCGGATGGTGTGGTTCAGGGTATCTGCGACGAAGACGTTGCCCCTGTCGTCCACCGCGATCCCTTGCGGCCAGGAAAACCGCGCTGCGCGATTTATACCATCAGCATAGCCGGCATTGTCTGCCAGCCCGCCGATGGTGCTCACCACCCAGTTTGTCGATTCACCCGGATATTCGACCCAACTGAAACCAGGCAGCGTGATCTTACGAACCGTGTTGTTGCGCCAGTCCGCCACGAAGAAGGTCGGAGGCACTGGAGGGCTGGGGCTCAATCCGAGCACTGCAATGCCCGTGGGATTGTCGAAGGTCGCAGCGCCGTTCGTGCCGTCGCCGCTGCCGACGTCGCCCGCCGTTCCGGCAACGGTGTGAACGCTCACCACGTATTGCGTCAGGGGTCCCTCAAAGTCGAGTTCGCGAATGGTGGAGTTCCATGTATCCGCCACAAAAACATGGTCAATGAACCCCGGTGGCAATGGTGGAATAGTCTGCGTTGTGACCGCCACCGAGTACGGCCAGCGGAAGCGCGCGGTGCTATTGGTGCCGTCGCCCGAGCCGGGGCTGCCGGGCAATCCGGCCAGCGTCGTCACGAACCAGCCGTCGGTGCCCGACCGCGTAATCATCCGCAGGGTGCTGTTGCCGGTATCTGCGACAAAAACATTCTGGCCGAGCTCCGAACCGGCCGCTACTCCTGCCGGAAAGGCAAAGCGCGCCGCGCCGTTGGTGCCATCCGCTGAGCCGGGGTTCCCGGCCAATCCGACGATGGTGGTGGTGAGCCAATTCGTCCCCTCCGGAGTGATCAGCCGGATCGTGTGGTTCAAGGTGTCTGCCACAAAGAGTCTGGGGTAGTTGAAGTTTGCGGCCACGCTGCTGCAGAAGGCGAATCGGGCATCGCTGTTGGTGCCGTCCGCCGAGCCGGGATTGCCCGCTAGGCCGGCAATGGTAGTGGTCACCCAGTTCGTTCCCACCGGCGAGAGCATCCGAATTGTCGAGTTGCCGGTATCCGCCACAAAAACATGACCAGCGTAGTCCGATGCAATGCCCTGCGGCCGGCAGAAGCGCGCGGCGCTGTTCGTGCCATCCGCGCTGCCCGGACTTCCCGCCAGCCCGGCGATCGTGGTCCACTGGTAAACCTGAGCGGAGGCCGCGCCCAGCGAGACCGCCAGGACTACAAGTGCGGACGTAATGGCTCGAATTGTTTGCATAGGTCAATGATTCAGTCTCCACCGCCCAATGCTTCGGGAAGACTGCTCCCGCGCGTATCGGGCGTCAAACGACGTCACTTGGCTGGCGGCTTCCGCTCAGCGAGTTTGCGATCGCGCGCCGGCCGACCTTCTCCACACGAAACGCCCGCTATTCGGTCGCAGCCCAGGCGCCGCGCGTGACTGAGGGAATGCGAGACTCATCCGTAGTGCGGGCACGCCGTCACCGGCCACTTCGGAATGCCTGGCTTTGCCCCACGCGCTGGAGACGGGCGTGCCATCCGGGACGCCCTCCCCTCTAATCGGCGCTGAACGCTGTGCCGCCGAATTTCCCGGCGCCGGAAACCGGTCTCCGGCCCACCGCTACGGCAGGAGCACCACGCGATAAAAGCGTTGCGGACCCAAACCAACAACGTCGGAAAAGTTGGCCGTGGAACCGGTCGCCGTCCGGCCGCCGCGAATGGCCCAACTGCCCTTTGTCAGATTGGTCGCGTAATATACCAAGTAGTCACGTCCGCTCGCGGTGCTCCAGGTGAGTTCGAGGAGGCCGTTGGTCAGCACCAAGGACTGAATCACGGGCGGTTCCGCCGGAATGACCCCCATGCGGATGGTGTGGTTCAGGCTATCGGCGACGAAGACACGGCCCGGAGCGCCGGTGCCCCCGGCGTCCACCGCGACGCCTTGCGGCCCGTAAAACAGCGCATCGCTGTTCGTGCCATCCGTGTCACCGGGGTGCCCGGCCGACCCGCCGATGGTGCTCGCCAGCCAGTTGGTCTTCCCGCCTGGGTAATAATCAACCCAATCAGGGTCCGACCAAGTGAGCCTGCGAATGGTGTGGTTGTAACCGTCGGCCACGAAGAGGAGAGGTTTATTGATGTCCACCGCAATACCTGCCGGATTGAAAAAGGTGGCGGCGCTGTCCAGGCCGTCTGCACTGCCAATCTGGCCCGCCCTTCCGGCCAGGGTCCGAACGTCGAACAGATCGCCGATGTCGCCTCCCTCTCCCTCGAAGTCGAATTCGCGAAGGGTGGAGTTCCAGGTATCCGCCACAAAAACATCGGCCTGGAACGCTGGCGGCAATAACGGGGCAACTGGCCGTATTACCGCCAGGGCACCCGGCCACCGGAATCGCGCCGCGCTGTTGGTGCCGTCGGCCGAACCAAAACTCCCGGCCAGCCCCGCCAGGGTCCGGGCGACCCAGTTCGTGCCCCATTTCGTAATCAGTCGAACCGTGCTGTTGGCGGTGTCCGCGACAAAGACGCTCTCACCGACGACCGAAATGCCCAAGGGATTCGAGAAGCGCGCGGCGCGATTGGTGCCGTCTTCGCTCCCTGCCATGCCGGGTTGCCCGGCGATGGTGGTGACGACCCAATTGGTGCTGACGACCCAAGGCAGGCCCGAGGGGGTGATCATCCGGATCGTGTGGTTGAACGTGTCCGCCACAAAGATCGTGCCGCTGTCCGGGTTCACGGCAACCCCGCTGCACAAGTTGAATCGCGCGTCGTTGTTCGTCCCATCGGCTGAACCCCGGCTTCCGGCTAATCCAGCAATCGTGATGGTCACCCAATTCGTTCCCACTTGCCTGATTCTGCGGATCGTGGAGTTGTCCGCGTCTGCCACATACAGGTTCCCGTGGTAATCCAGCGCCAGCCCTTGCGGCCGGCGGAAACGCACCGCGCTATTTGTCCCGTCCGCGCTGCCGGGCTGCCCCGCCAGCCCGGCGATGGTGGTCCAGTTGTAGAGGTAGGTTTGAGCGGAGGTCCCGCACAGCGAGACCGTCAGAACGGCAAGTGCGGACGTAATGGCTCGAATTGTTTGCATACGTCAATGATTCAGTTTCCACCGCCCAATGCCTCCGGAAGACTGCTCCCGCGCGTATCGGGTGTCAAACGGCGTCCCTTGGCTGGCGGCTTCCGCTCATCAGGTTTGCGATCTCGCGCCAGCCGGACCTTCTCCACACGAAACGCCCGCTATTCGGCCGCAGCCCAGGCGCCGCACGTGACTGAGGGAACGCGAGATGCATCCGCAGTTCGGGCATCACTTGCCCGTCGTCCGGGCCGTGTAGATGGCCATAATCTCGTCGGCCGTCAGGACGCGATTGTAAATGCTCACCTCATCCAATGAGCCGGCGAACCAGGCCGGGTTGTTGCCCCACAGATCTTGCCCCAGAAACTCTGGACCCGTGGTCGTCGGCCGGGCGAATCGGCGGCGGGGCGAAGTCACCGATTGCGGTAAGATCGTTGTGGTTGCTCCTGCCTGATCGTTACCACGCGTAGCCCGAACCCGACAAGGAACTCAACCGACCAGGAGGATTTCCGCGGTCTGGTTCGAAAAGCGTTTCACTTGTCGGCCCGCCGTGGCGGAACCGCTTGTGTTCGGCGTGGGGCAGCGGGGCGTTGGCTGTCGCGACGGCGTTAACCTGGGCTGACGCGTGTCTGCACGTAATTGAAAATTGCAAATCTGCAATTTTCGATTTCCAATCTGCGGATGTTGAAAGTCGCCATCCTCGGCACCGGCGCCATCTCGGACAGCCACATCCGGGCGTATCTGAGATTCCAAGACTGGTGCCGGATCACTGCACTGGTTGACCTCTTTCCGGACAAGGCCGCCGAGAAAGCCGCCCAGCACGGCCTTCAAGTGAAGGTCTTCCAGAGCTGCGACGAACTGCTCCAGGGCTGTGACTTCGACGCCGCCTCGATCTGCCTGCCGCCGTTCGAGCACGCCCCGGCCGCCGTGGCGCTGCTGCGCGCCGGCAAACACGTCACCGTCGAGAAGCCGATGGCGCCCAGCTTGGAGGAATGTGACGCTATGCTCGCCGCCGCGCGGGCCAGTGGCCGCTTGCTCGGCGTCGTCGCACAAAACCGGTTCCAGACGCCGATGAGGAAACTGAAGCATGTGCTGGCGTCCGGCCTCCCCGGCCGGGTGCTCCACGCGCAGGTGGATTCCTTCTGGTGGCGCGGCGCCCGTTACTACGACCTCTGGTGGCGCGGCACCTGGGCCAAGGAAGGCGGCGGCTGCACCATGAACCACGCCGTCCACCACATCGATCTCTTCCAATGGATGATGGGAATGCCGCGGACGGTCCAGGCGTTGACGGCCAACCTGGGCCACGCCAACGCCGAGGTGGAGGACTTCGCGACCGCCGTGCTGACTTACGCCAACGGCAGCCTCGGCCAGATCACCGCCTCGCTCATCCACCACGGCGAAGAGCAGCGGTTGGTCTTCCAAGGCGAGCACGCCCAGGTGGCGGTCCCCTGGCAGGTGCGGGCGGCGCGGCCGAAGGAGAATGGTTTTCCCGAGGAAAACGCCGGCCTCGCTGCTGAAATCCAGGCGTTGTATGAATCGCTCCCCGCGGAGCCGCTCGAAGGTCACGACGGCCAGATTGCCAACGTGCTCGCCGCCGTCGCCGGCCGCGAGCCGCTGCTCGTGGACGGCGCCGAGGGCCGCAAGACCCTCGAACTCATCACCGCCATTTACCAAGCCGGCCATCTGGGCCAGCGCGTGGAACTGCCGCTGCGGCCCGCCGATCCGTTCTATACCCGCGACGGCATCCTGAAGCACGCGCGCCACTTCCATGAGAAGACCCGGAGCGTGGAGAACTTCGCCAGCAACGAGATCACGTTGGGAAGGAACTACGGTCGCTGAAGGGGGAAGAGCGGATCGCGCCCATGCAGAAATCCGACGGCATGAACTACGCGCCCAAGGGCCAGGCCAAGGCGGTCTGCGCTCCGGGCGAATTCCGCTTCGCGGCCATCGGCCTCGACCACGGCCACATTTACGGCCAGTGCAACGGGTTGATCGAGGCCGGCGGCGAACTGGTCCGCGTGTTCGACCCGGATCCGCAGAAACTCGGGCCGTTCTGCCAGACCTACCCCGGCGTGCAGCCTGCGCGGAGCGAGCAGGAGATCCTCGACGACCCCTCGCTCCAACTGATCGCCAGCGCGGGCGTGCCGTGCGAGCGCGGCCCGCTGGGCTTGCGCGCGATGGACCACGGCAAGGACTACTTCACCGACAAGCCGCCGTTCACGACGCTGGAGCAATTGGCGGCCGCCCGCCGGAAGGCCGCGGAAACCGGGCGCATCTTCGCCGTCTATTACGCCGAGCGGTTACACGTCGAAGCCGCCGTGTATGCCGGACAGCTCGTCCGCGCCGGCGCCGTCGGCCGCGTGGTGCAGGTGATCGGCCTCGGCCCGCACCGGTTGAACGCCCCGGTGCGCCCGCCGTGGTTCTGGGATCCGCGGAAGTATGGCGGCATCCTGGTGGACCTCGGCAGCCACCAGATCGAGCAATTCCTTTTCTACGCCGGCGCGAACGACGCCCGGGTGCTCCACAGCAAGGTCGCCAACTACCACCACCACGACCATCCGGCGTTCGAGGATTTCGGCGACGCCACGCTGCTGGCCGACAACGGGACGACGTTTTATTTCCGCGTGGATTGGTTCACGCCGGACGGCCTGGGCGCGTGGGGCGACGGCCGCACCCTGATCCTCGGCACGGACGGCTACCTTGAACTGCGGAAATATCTCGACGTGGCCCGCGACGCGGACGGCGACCATGTCTATCTCGTGGACCACCACGGCGAGCACCACTTCGCCGTGCGCGGCCAGGTCGGCTTTCCTTACTATGGCCAACTCATCCTCGACTGCCTGCACCGCACCGAGCACGCGATGCCGCAGCGGCGCACGTTCCTCGCGGCGGAACTCGCCTTGTGCGCCCAGGCGCAAGCGGTGCGGATTGGCTGACTCATCTTCTCCCATTCGGGGCGCGGATTTCCGCGGCGTCCGGATCAGGCGCAACCTGATCGTTCTGGACGGCGAAGGGATACATGCCAGCGCGGTTGCCAGGGATGAAGCCACATTTTCCTTTCGCCAAAGCCGCCGCCAACTGGCATAACGCGCGCCAGCAACGTCTCATGAACCTGGTTGAGCAAGTGCGAAAGGCCGGCGTGGTCGGCGCGGGCGGCGGCGGTTTCCCCACCCACGTCAAACTCGCCGCGCAGGCGGATGTCGTCATCGCCAACGGCGCCGAGTGCGAACCGCTGCTCCACAAAGACGCCGCCGTCATGGAACACCAGGCGGCGGCGATTGTGAAGGGCCTGTTGCTCGCAATGGAGGCGCTCCGCGCCCGCGAGGGCGTCGTTGGCATCAAGGCCAAGAAGAAGCGGGCGGTGGAAGCGATGCAGGCGGCCTGCCAGGGCACGCCGGTGCGGGTCCACTTGCTGGGGGATTATTACCCGGCTGGCGACGAATATGATCTGGTGCATACCGTCACCGGCCGGCTCATTCCGCCGGGCGGCATCCCGCTCCAGGTCGGGGTCGTGGTCTGCAATGTCGAGACGTTCGCGAACATTGCCGCGGCGGCGGAAGGCCAAGCAGTCATGCTCAAGACGCTGACCATCGCCGGCGCCGTGCGCAACCCCGTCACGCTCACCGTCCCGATCGGCACCAGCCTGCGGGAATGCCTGGACGCCGCCGGCGGCGCGACGACGCCCGATCCCGTATTGTGCATCGGCGGCCTGATGATGGGGGAGACGACGGACTCCTTCGATACGCCGGTGGTCAAAACCACCACCGGCGCCGTCGTGCTGCCGCGCGGCCATCACGTCATGGAACGCAAGCTCAAGCCGGCCGTCGCGCAGAACGCGATCGGCAAGTCGGCCTGCGACCAGTGCCGCTATTGCACCGAGTACTGCCCGCGCTTTCTGCTCGGTTACGCGGTCGAGCCGCATCAGGTCATGCGCAGCCTCGCGTTCACCGCGACGGGCGTGGAACACTGGAACCAGTGGGCGGCCCTTTGTTGCGCCTGCGGCCTCTGCACGCTTTTCGCCTGCCCGGAGGAACTCTACCCGAAGGAAGCCTGTGACCAGTCCAAGGGGGAGATGCGCCGGGCGAGCTTGAAATGGACCGGCCCCGCGACGGTGAAGCCGCATCCCATGCGCGACGGCCGACGGGTACCGATCCAATCGCTCATGCGCCGGCTGCACGTCTCCGACTATGACAGCCCGGCGCCGCTGCAGGCCGGGGTGCTGTCGCCGCGCCGCGTCGTGCTGCCACTCAAGCAAGGCGCGGGCACCCCAAACCAACCGCTGGTGCGTCCTGGAGAGCGCGTCACCGCGGGCCAGCCCCTCGGCGCCATCGCCGAGAAGGCGCTGGGCGCGATCATCCACGCGCCGTTCGCCGCCACGGTCTCCGAGGTCAGCGACCGCCACGTCGTGCTCACGAGGTGAACCATGATCGAGAAATCCATTGGCTTGATTGAA
Organism: bacterium; assembly: GCA_021780115.1. Classification (GTDB taxonomy): domain Bacteria; phylum Verrucomicrobiota; class Verrucomicrobiia; order Limisphaerales; family JAJXZI01; genus JAJXZI01. The sequence goes on from JAJXZI010000103.1 coordinate 10,892, forward strand.
CTGTCGAGCATCGCGGCCGGCTTCCAGGTCGCCGACACGATGCTCAAAGCGGGGAACGTGCGGCTCCTGCTCTCGCGCTCGATCTGCTCGGGCAAATACATGGTCCTCATCGGTGGCGAGACGGCGGCCGTCGCCAGTGCCGTGGCGGCGGGCAGTGAAGCGGCAAACGGCTGTCTCATCGACCACTTCGTCATCTCCAACGTGCATCCGGACGTGTTCGTCGCCTTGGGCCGCACGCAGACGCCCCAACCCGACGGTGCCCTCGGCATCCTCGAATCTTTCAATGTCACCACGCTCATCCAGGCCGCCGACGCCGCGGCCAAGGCCGCCGCGGTGACGCTGCTGGAAGTCCGCCTCGCGATGGCGCTGGGGGGCAAGGCGTTCGTGACGATGACGGGCGATGTCGCCTCCGTGCAGGCATCGGTGGCGGCGGGCCGCCAAGTCATTGCCGAGGCCGGCGTGCTGGTGAACGCGGTGGTGATTTCCCGCCCGCACCCGGACGTGTATCGCGAAGTCATCTGATCTGAAGCCGGGCCGCGGACGCGCGTTCCCGCCGGGAGGCGTGGCGCTTCACCGGTAAAACGGGACGCCGGAGCCGCTTTTCCATCGACATCGGCCAGCCGACGCCGCCACTCTGCGAGCGATGAACCGCCGCACTCTGACGCTCGGTCACTCACCGGACCCGGACGACGCCTTCATGTTCTACGCGCTGGCGAAGGAGTTGATCCCGACGCATGGCTTGCGCTTCGAGCACGTCCTGCAGGACATCCAGACACTCAACGAACGCGCCACCCGGGGCGAACTCGACCTCTCGGCCGTCAGCATTCATGCATACGCCTGGGTGAGCGACCAGTATGCGCTGCTCCCCAGCGGCGCGAGCATGGGCGACGGCTACGGACCGATGCTGGTGGCGAAGCGCCAGCGCAGCCGCGACGAAACCGCCCGGTGCAAAATCGCCGTGCCGGGCACGATGACAAGCGCGTTCCTGGCGCTGCAACTCTGGCTCGGCCGGCCGGCGAAGGATTTCCAACACATCGTGGTGCCGTTCGACCAGATTTTCCAGACCGTGCGCTCCGGCGCCGCCGACGTCGGTTTGATCATCCACGAAGGCCAGTTGACCTACGCGAACGAGGGCTTGGTGGTATGCGAAGACCTTGGCCTGTGGTGGGGCCGGCAAAACGATGGGCTGCCGCTGCCGCTGGGCGGCAACGTGATCCACAAACGCCACGATCCGGCGACGCGCCGGCTCGTCAGCGGCATCCTCACCGACAGCATCCGCTACAGCCTCGACCACCGCGCCGAGGCCGTGCAACACGCCCTGCGCTACGCCCGTGACATGGGCCGCGACCTGGCCGACCGGTTTGTCGGGATGTACGTCAACCACTGGACGCTCGACTACGGCGAACGCGGGCGCGAGGCCATCCGGCGCTTTCTGGGCCAGGCGTTCGAGGCGGGGCTGATTCCCCACCGGCAGGAGTTGGAGTTTGTGAAGTAGGGTCCGGCCGGAACCTCGTGTTTTCAGAAGTGGCGCGCGGCGCGGGTGGCCGGCGGGCGGTGTGGGGCTGATGTTTCTCGCCACAACCCAAAAATTCTCACAACTCTCCTGCGGCGGCGACACCGCCACTGTCGGACTCGGCTTGCGGTTTCAATGGGGCGGCCTCAAGCCGCCAAGCGCCGTCTCGGCCCGTACCCTTGCCACCCAACAACTCCCGCCGACCCCGCGCAAGGTTGTCGGCGCCCATCACTTCAAGGATGGTGCGCGAATCTACACGCGAGGTGACCTGGAAGGCGATGCGCGCTGGGGTGTTCGCCTTGATGACACCGGTGATGACGTCGACGCTCGGCCGCTCCGTGGCCACGATCCGGCACACAAACGCAGCAGTCTGCTTCCTGTCAGCCAACACGCGCGCCGTCGGTCAGCGAAACTTGTCCATCCGCTTTGGGACTTCTACAAATGACTCATTCCGACTGAAGGATAAAAAATCTCGGACCGGCGCTCGCCCCTGCTTCATTCGAAAGCGGCGCGGAAAAGTTGTTGCTGCCGCGAAGCGCGACCGAGTTGGTCCAAATCCGAGCCCACTGGCTGAGGGGCTGAGCGAGTTTTGTGCTCGACAGCAGGCAATAGGTCCCTCCGAGCCGACAGGTCGCGTGCAGCCACGGGCCGCCGGCCAATTTTTCGGGAAACGGCGAACTCCTTGAACCGTTGCCCAGTTCACCCTGGCTATTATCCCCCATCCCCCAAAGGCCGCCGTCGGACTTCAGAACCAGGCTGTGGAAGCACCCCGCGGCGGCCGCGATGGCGCCGGCCGGCACAATCCGTTCAGGCTTGTTGGTGGAGTTACCGAAACCCGACGTGCCGTCCCCGAGTTGGCCCGCATTGTTGTATCCCATCCCCCACAGGCTGCCGTCAGACTTGAGAAATAGACTGTGAAGCGCCCCCGCGGCGATCGCCACGACGCCGCGCGCGACAATCTCTTCCGGGCGGAATGCGTTATTATTGGTTGTGCCGTCTCCCAGTTGCCCGTACCGGTTGTCGCCAACGGCCCAGAGGCTGCCGTCAGACTTGAGAAATAGACTGTGGCCAAATCCCGCGGCAGCGGCAATGACGCCGTTGGAGACGATTCGCTCGGGCCGGATTTGGCCACGGTACGTGCCGTCCCCGAGTTGGCCCGCATTGTTGTATCCCATCCCCCACAAGCTGCCGTCGGACTTAATAAACAGACTGTGAAGCGCCCCCGCAGCGATCGCCACGACGCCGCCCGAGACTATTTGCTCCGGTCGCAGGGCCCCGTCGGTTGTGCCGTCCCCTAGTTGGCCCGCATTGTTGTATCCCATCCCCCAAAGACTGCCGTCGGACTTGATAAACAGGCTGTGGTATTCTCCGGCGGCCACAGCAACAACCCCGCTGACGACGACTTGTTCGGGTGTTTGTGAGTTGGTCGTGGTGCCGTCGCCAAGCTGGCCGGAGCTATTGAGACCCATGGCCCACAGACTTCCGTCGGATTTCAGAAACAGGCTGTGAGAGCTTGGTACCGCAGCACCGCCCGGATTGCCACCGGTCGCAACAGCTACGACGCCGCCGGAAACAATTTGCACGGGGGTAAAGCGGGAAGCGGAGGTGCCGTCACCGAGTTCGCCGTCGTAATTGGCTCCCATCGCCCACAGGCTGCCGTCCGCTTCGACAAAGAAACTGCTGTCGTTGCCGGCCGCGATATACTTCACCGTTGTTTGCGTGGACTGATCTGCCAAGACCGGGCTGGCCAAGATTGGTTTCGTCGGAGGATCGACCTGCTCAGGATGCGAGCAGCCGCCGGCGAAGCCATCTCCAAGTCCCCCATAGAAGTTGACCCCCACGTCCCAAAGACTGCCGTCGGTCTTGACAAACAGGCTGTCAAACCATCCGCACGCGATTTCTTTGACTCCGGTGGCGAAGATTTGCACTGGCCTGTTGGTGGCGGAAGCGCCGTTGGCGAGTTGGCCGAATCCACTGGATCCCATCGCCCAAACGCTCCCATCGGATTTGAGACACAGGCTGTCATAGACCCCAGTGGCGGCGGCCACAACGCCGCCCGAGACGATTTGCTCCGGTCGCAGGGCCCCGTCGGTTGTGCCATCACCCAGTTGTCCGTAACGGTTGTCACCCATTGCCCAAAGACTGCCGTCGGA
>JAJXZI010000028.1 GCA_021780115.1 bacterium
AATCCGGCCGTGGGAATGTGGGGGACGCAGATCGGCCTCCCATGCGCGGTGGTTAGGGTCGGGTGCCCGCCGGCCTTGCACGCCGCCGGCGCGCGGGTCAATACCTGATCTGCGCTCGGTCCCGCCACCGTCGTCATCTTGGATTTGACGGCCGTGTTCCTATTACGGTAAGGGTGCGCCGGACAATCGCGGGAAAATTTGCCCATGCTTGAGATTCACTTTCAGCCGCCGGAGTCTTTGTCTCCGGCCCGGCTCCCCCTTTTAACCCTCGCGCTGATCCTCGCGCTCCACTGTGGACGGGCCGGCGCGGATGAACCGTCTCCGGCGACTGGACGCCTGGGCGCGATCGTGGATTTCACCGAGGAGAACGACGCCGCCGTCGGGACCGACCGGCATTACACGCAAGGCGCGCGGCTGGCCTACCTCGGCGGAGACAATCAGATGCCCGCCTGGGTGCTGAATGTCTCGCAGGCCCTCCCGGCCCTGGGCCTGGACGTGGACGCCTGCCGGCTCGGCTTCGAGGCCGGCCAGGACATCTACACCCCCGAAAACCTCGCGGCCACTTCCCTGATTGCCAACGACCGGCCGTACGCCGGCTGGCTCTACACCGGCTTGGTGTTGCAGCGCCGGGGCGCAACCGGCGCCGGCCAAATCCCCGTGCTGGAGAACTTGCGCCTGGACCTCGGCGTCATCGGTCCGGAATCACTCGCCGAGGACGCCCAGGTGTGGTTCCACCGCAAATGGGGCGAGCATTGGCCGCAGGGCTGGGACAACCAGCTTCGGACCGAACCGGGCTTCGCCGTGCGCTACCAGCGCGCCTGGCGTCTGGCGTGGCAGCGCGGCGCCCAGACCATCGCGGACTTCATCCCGCACGCCGGCATGAGCCTGGGCAACGTGGACACCTCGTTCCGCGTCGGCGGCATGGGCCGCCTCGGCTGGAATCTGCCGGAGGACTTCGGCATCCAGACCATCCACTCGCTGGCCGTGCCGGACGGCGGCCGCCTCCTTGATGATGACCATCATCCGGTGGGCTTTTACTTTTTCGCCGGGGCGGAAGGAAGCGCCGTGCTCTACACCACCTTTCTCGACGGCAACCTTTTTTCCGCCGGCCCACACGTCACGCGGGTGCCGTTCGTCGGCGAACTCCAGGGTGGCGCGGCGCTGGTGCTGGACCGGGTGGAGATCGCGGCGACGCTGGCCTTCCGCACGAGAGAATTTGTCGGCCAAGCGGGCAACGACGGCTACGGTTCGCTGGTCATGAAATACAAGTTCTGAACCGTAACGATGCGGTAGAAAAGGGGCGCGCGACCGTTGCGGTCGCTGCCGTCGGCGTCTCGCCGGCGGGCGGGCGAAGGATGAACCGTCCGCCCGACGATCACGGCGGCACGACATCCACCAGGCCCACGTCGATGTACTGGCCGCCGGTGGTTTGGTGGCAGTGAACGGCCAGGAGGGCTTTGCCTGGACGCAGCGCGGCCCGGCCCGTCGGCGTCATCGGAACCGAGTCGTAACTGCTGATGTAGCCCGGCACCTTCAACGCGAGCACGCCGTTCACGTAGATTTCCGCGTCCTCGTCGTGGTGCAGCCAGAATTGCGGGTCGTGCGGCGGTCCCGCGGGGAGTTCGATCTCGCGGCGCAGCCAGATGTCATCGGTGTTCCAGACCGTGCCGATGATCGCGCCCGGCGTGCCGGCGGTGCCAAAGCCCGATTTGCCCTGCGACCAGGAGGCGTCGTTGAACGCCGGCTGGAACCAATCGCCCGCGGGCGGGCTGGTGGTGTAGCGCCAGACGGCGGGCTGCGTGTCGGCGGCGGGCAGGATGGTGACGAGCTTCGGCGGCGTCGGCAGCGGCGCCCAACGGGCAGAATGGGTGACGTCGCGGCCGGCCCATTTCTGCCAGAGCGCGGCGTCCAGCAGCGGCTTGATGAAGAGGCCGCCCAACACCGGCCGCGCGTGCATCCCGGCCTCCTTCGCGGTGTCCGTCCAGTAGAAATCCGGAAAGGGCACGCGGCTCGGCGTCGCGTTGACGTAATCGTAAATCGGATCGGAGACCCGGTGGAAATCCGCGTCGTCACCCGTGAGCGCGGCGGTCCAGAACGACCACGGCAGTTCCGCCCACGCCTTGCGGTTGTCCAGCGGCAGGCCATAGCGCTTCATCACCTTCGGGTAATACGCCATCTCCTTGCGCAGCACCGCTTCCGGAAAGAGTTTCAGCCGCAGCACGCGGTCCCAGATGAGATTGTATTTCTGGCTCCAGGTGCCGGGCTGGTCAAACGCGAGCCGGAAATGATCGCTGTCGTCCGCTTCCTTCGCCCAGCGGGCCGCGAATTGTTTCGCGAGGCCGGTGAATTCCCGCGCCGGCCCGTTCTCGCCGCGCATTTCGCACAGCTTGCCGAACGCGCCCAGCGCCACGATGGCCTTGGCGGAGAGGTTCACGTTGCGCGCCAGGTGCCCGGCGAAATCGTCCGTGCAAAGCTGGCGTTCGGGATCAAAACCTTTTTCTTTCAGATACGCCGCCCACTGCGTCAGCACCGGCCAGTAATGCGCCGCGAAATCCGCGTTGCCCTCGCGCTCGGCCAGCGCGGTGACGAGGAGGATGAGGTTGGCCGATTCCTCGACCGGCATCTGGTCGTCCGCGGTGCGCTCGCCGCCGCCATAGACCTGGCCGTTGGCGAGCGGATACGTGCCGAGGTCGTGCGGCGCGAACGGAAATTTCCAGCGCGGCGAGCCGGCGTAATCCAGCGGCGGCACCAGCATCGCCTTGGCCAGCGACGGATTGAACAGCAGGAACAGCGGCGCCATCGGATAAATCACGTCCACCGTGCCGATGCAGCCGTTGCTGGTGTTTTCCTTCGGGAAGAGCAGCGGCTGGCCGTTCGCGTCGGCGACGAGCTTGGTGCCGGCGACGACCTGGCGATAGGCCAGCGCGCAGAGCCGGGCATACTTCTCACCGCCGGCCTGGCGCATGTCCGCCATGAACTCGGCGTCGAACCGCTCGCAACGCTGCTTGAGCGACTCGTACTCGGCCGCGGCCTTCTTCAACAACGCCGCCGCGTCGTCGCCGTTGCGGCGCCAGTAAGGCCGGAGATTGTGCTTGAAATACTGGATCGAATACTCGTCGTCGTAGGCGAGCAGGAGCCAAGAGGACACAGGTGCCTCGCCGACTCGGCGACTATTGAAAACGAAGGAGGCGACAAGCTCGGTCGCGGTCTTTGGTATCGCGTGGTCTGCAACCATCGAGGCTCCATGAATCCAAGGAGGCGCTGCTGCAGGAAGTGTCCGATAGTCCAGTTTGGGTACCTGCTCAGGCGGCACCGGACTGATCTTCCACCCTTCGGTAAAAATGTTTCGGGATCCGGCGGGGGAGAGAATGGCTCCGGCTCCAACTTCGCCTTGTCTGGGAACACGAACTGTGACGACTAGATTTCCCCAGTCGATGCGCAGATCGTCTCCTTTCTTTGCGAGCGTAGCCTGTTCTTCCGAGCCGAGCTTCATTACGGAGAGATCACCAATCCTCGCGTCGTCCCACATGATCGGCTGCGTGGGTTGATTAACAGCGATTTCACCAGACGCATCGAAATAAACTCCGACTTCGTGTTTCTTCCCATCCGTCGCCTGCACCGTCCACGTCACGTACGTCACCGGCCGTGAATAAATCATTAAATCCTCCGGCAGCGCCGGCGTCATGAACGTGAGCGTCAACTGGACGCCTTCGCCCTCGAAGGTGTAGATCGTCCGCGTCGGCGTCACTTCGAGGCCGGTCTGCGGCAGGGCGGGCACATCGGCCGGGTCCGTGCCCATGACGCGGAACGCCTTGCCGTCGATGCGCACCAGACTGGTGAGCCGCTGCGGCTTGCCGGTCCAGTGGACGGTGTCGGCGTCGGTCAGTTTGTCCGCCGGCGACCAGATGCTGAAATACGGGTCGCACGCCACCAGCGGCACCGCCGGCGGGCGGAGCGCCTCCGCGGCAATACCGGCGAGAGTTGAAGTCGTGACCAGCCCGCCCACAACGAGGGCCCGGGGAAGGAATCGCTTGATGACGCTCATGGTTGCGATGGTTGCTGGCAGTCTGCCCCGAACGCGCGGACGCTTCAAGCCGCAACCCGACCGTGTGGGCGCCGCGGCCAAAACCGTCGCCCGCGGGGATGATGCCACTCCCAGGACCGGCCGCGCGCCGGCCCGGTCCCTACGGCAGCGGCGCCCAGTTCGACGCCTTCGTCCCGTCGCGGCTGGCCCATTTCTTCCACAGCGCCTGGTCGTAGAGCATCTGGAGAAACACGCCGCCGACCACCGAACGCGCCTGGAAGCCGACCTTCTTGCCGGTCTTGGTGTCATACCAATCGGTCATCGGCACGCGGTCGGGCGTCTCGTTGAGGAAGCGATAGACCGGGGCCAGCACTGATCGAAAATCTGCCCGAGCCAGCTCCTGGTACGAATGGTACGCCACCATATTGGGGCTCCGACTACTGAGAGGGGGCCACGTCTCGCTCGTCAGGGTCGCCGTCCAGAGCGTCCAATCGAGCTTGGTGTAATCCTTCCGGTTGTCCAGCGGCAGCCCATATTCGTTTTGAACCTTTTTGTAGAAGTCCATTTCCTTCCGCAGAACCTCGTAGGGAAAAAGGTCGAGATGAAGGATGCTGTCCCAAACCAGATTGTATTTCTGGCTCCAGGTGCCGGGCTGATCGAAGGCGAGTTTGAAGTGGTCGCCGTCGCGGGCTTGCTCGACCCATTTGGTAGCGAATTCCTTCGCCAGGTTTGAATACTGCTGCGCCTGGGCCGTGTCGCCGCGCAACGCGCACAGCCGCCCAAAGGCCGCCAGCCCGGAGATTGCTTTCGCGCTCAGGTTCACGTTGTGCGCCAGGTGCCCGGCGAAATCGTCCGTGCAGAGTTGGTTCTCCGGATCGAAGCCTTTGGCCTTCAGATAGTCGGCCCACTTCTCCAGCACCGGCCAATACGGGGCGCAGAAATCGGCGTTGCCTTCCACCTGCGCCAGCGCGGCCAGCAGGATCAGCACGTTGCCGGTTTCCTCGACGGGCATCTGGTTCTCCTCGGTGCGCTCGCCGCCGCCATAGACCTGGCCGTTGGCGAGCGGATACGTGCCCAGGTCGTGCGGCGCGAACGGCCAGCGCCAGCGCGGCGACGCCGCGTAGTCGAGGATCGGCACCAGCATCGCCTTGGTCAGCGACGGGCTGAACAGCAGGAACTGCGGCGCCATCGGATAGATCACGTCCATCGTGCCGATGCAGCCGTTGGAGAAATTCTCCTTCGGGAACATCAGCGGCGCGCCGTTGGCGTCGGCGACGACTTTGTTCGCGGCGACGCACTGCCGGTAAGCCAGCGCGCAAATCTGCGCGTACTTTTCGCCGCCCGCCTGGCGCAAGTCGGCCATCAACTCGGCGTCGAACTGCTCGCAGCGTTTCTTGAGCGACTCGTAATCCGCCGCGGCCTTCTTCAACAACGCCGCCGCGTCGTCGCCGTTGCGGCGCCAGTAAGGCCGGAGGTTCTTCCTGAAGTACTGGATCGAGAACTCGTCGTCGTAGGCGAGGATCAGCCAGCGGGAGACGGGTCGGGAGGAAACCTTCGTCGGCTTGAGGTCAAAAGTCGCGAGGAGAGTGTTTCCGCGGGCTGTGATGGGAACGAGCATCCGAACCATAGCATGAGTGCCGAAGTTGTCTCGGACGTTCGATCCCGTTGGCGCGATGAGACCCAACGCAGTCTCGGCAGTCGGCGCCGCAGCAAACAAATGTCCCCAGTCGATCCGGAGGTCGTCACCCTTCTTCGCCAACACGGGCTGTTCGACTGAACCCAGTTTCAACACGGTCAAGTCCCCGATGTGGTCTTCTGAGTGCCCGACGATTTGGTCGCCGCTGTTGACTGTGATTTCGCCCGAGGCGTCGAGATAAAAAGCAGCGTCGTGCTCCTTTCCATCCGTCGCCTGTGCCGTCCAAGTCAAGTAAGTCACCGGGCGCGAGTAAATCATCAAGTCTTCCGGCAACGCCGGCGTCATGAACGTGAGCGTCAGGTGAACGCCTTGGCCCGCGAAGGTGTAGATCGTCCGCGTCGGCGTCACTTCGAGGCTGGTCTGCGGGAGTGCGGGCACGTTGGCCGGCTCCTTGCCCATGACGCGGAACGACTTACCGTCGATGCGCACCAGGCTGGTGAGCCGATGCGGCTTGCCGGTCCAGTGGACGGTGTCGGCGTCGGTCAGTTTGTCCGCCGGCGACCAGATGCTGAAATACGGGTCGCACGCCACCAGCGGCACCGCCGGCGGCCGCAGCCGCTCCCAGAATTGGCCGTAGGTAATACGGGGCCGGCTCCGGTCTTCCGGCGACAAGTCGTAGCGCAACAATCGAGGCGGGTTTGTTTCCCCAGCGGCCGCGAGCGCGGGACTGTTCGTCGTCAGCAGCGTTTTGTCGCCGAGCGGCAACAACTGCGGCGTGCCGCTGGCGCCGCCGAGTCCGCCGGCTTGAGCGAGGGTGAAGTTCGTGGTCAGCAGCGCCTGCTCAGGATTGGCGGCAGCCGCCCGGGCGTGGAGTTGGGGGAGGGCCGAAGCCGTGATGGCCAGAACACCGACCGCGAAAGGTTTCAGGAAGGTTTTCATGCGCTTGCTCGATTTCGGCGACAGCGTATCGAATGACCGGCCCTCCGTTCAACAGTTTTGCGCGACGGCGATTGCCCGGCGCGCGGGGATTGATGACGCGGCACACCGGCCACGGCTCACGGTTCGCGCGGGCGCCGTCGCTTTGGGATTGGCTGCGGCCGGCGTTTCGGCTACATCCGTCGGGCGCACTCAACGTCGCATCGCCATGAACGTCCCGCTCGCCTACGGTTCCGGCTGCCTGCCGGTGGAGTTTCCGGATCACCGGACGACAGTCCTCCGGCCCGCGCCCGAACCGGGGCTGCCGGACGAGCGGGCGGCGGTGCGGGCGGCCCTGGAGAACCCCATCGCGGCGCGTCCGCTCCGCGCGTGGCTGAAGCCCGACGCGCGGGTTTGCCTCTTGTTCACCGACCTGACGCGCGCCACGCCGAACGAGCGGCTCATTCCGTGGGTGCTGGACCATCTGGCCGCCGTCCCGCGCCAGAACGTCACGCTGCTGAACCAGACCGGCTCGCACCGCCCGAACACGCGCGCCGAACTCGAAACAATGCTGACGCCGGGCGTCGTCGCCCGCTACCGCGTCCTGAATCACGACGCTCACAACGCGGACCAGTTGGTCCCGCTCGGCGTCACGCGCGACGGCACGCCGGCGCTCTTGAACCGCCTGGCGGTCGAGGCGGACGTGCGGATCGTCACCGGCTTCATCGAGCCGCATTTCTTCGCGGGCTTCAGCGGCGGACCGAAGGGCCTCATGCCGGGCGTGGCGGGGTTGCCGACCATCATGAGCAATCACGGCGCGCGGAACATCGGCGATCCGAGCGCCACCTTCGGCGTCACGGAGGGCAATCCGCTGTGGGAGGAATTGCGCGACATCGCGTTGCGCGCCGGCCCCAGTTTTCTGCTCAACGTGGCGCTCAACGAGCAACGCCAGATCACGGGCGTCTTCGCGGGCGACCTGCTCGCCGCGCACCGCGCCGGCTGCGCCTTCGTGAAACGGTCGGCGATGCGGAAGGTGGACGCGCCGTTTGACGTGGTGGTGACGACCAACAGCGGCTACCCGCTCGATTTGAATCTCTACCAAGGCGTGAAAGGGCTGAGCGCCGGGGCGCGCATCCTCAAGGCGGGCGGCACGCTGATCCTCGCCTGCGAATGCCGCGAAGGCGTTCCGCCGGGCAGCGCGTACGACCAACTCCTGCGCAGCGCCGCCAGTCCGGAAGAAATCCTGGCCCGACTCGCCGCGGCGGGCCGTCCCAGCCCCGAGCAATGGCAGGCGCAGATCCAGGCGCTCATCCAGCGCCGGGCGAAGGTGCTTCTGCACAGTTCCCTGCCGGACGAGGTCGTCCGCGCCGCGCACCTCACGCCCTGCCCCGACATCCCCGCCGCCGTGCGCGACTGCCTGCACGCTGCCGGGGACGGGGCGCGCGTGGCCGTCTTGCCGCAGGGACCGCTGACGATTCCGTATCTCGAATAACGACAGGCCGGCCGAGGCTCAGCCGGCCTGTCAGGTGCCCGCGGACAGTCCGCCGAACCGTCGCCGCCTACGCGACCGTGACTTCCTGGCAGAGGTAAACGTCCTGGATGGCGTTGAGGAGCGCGACCCCTTCCTTCATCGGGCGTTGGAAGGCCTTGCGGCCGGAGATCAGGCCGGTGCCGCCGGCGCGCTTGTTGATCACCGCCGTGGCGACCGCTTCCGCCAAGTCGTTCTTGCCCGAGGCCCCGCCGCTGTTGATGAGGCCCGCGCGGCCCATGTAACAGTTGGCGACCTGGTAGCGGCAGAGGTCAATCGGGTGATCGCTGCACAGCTCGGTGTAGATGCGTTTGTCGAACTTGCCGTAGGCGGAAGTGCCCAGGTTGAGCGCCTCGAAGCCATGATTCGTCTCCGGAAGCTTCTGCTTGATGATGTCGGCCTGGATCGTGACGCCGAGATGGTTGGCCTGGCCGGTCAGGTCGGCGGCGACGTGATAATCGTGCTCCTTCTTGAAGGCGCTGTTGCGCAGGTAGCACCAGAGGACCGTGGCCAGGCCCAGTTCGTGCGCCGCGGCAAACGCCTGCGCCACCTCCACGATCTGCCGGCCGCTCTCGGACGAACCGAAGTAGATCGTCGCGCCCACCGCGGCCGCGCCCATCTCGGCCGCCTCCCGGACGGTGCCGAACATGATCTGGTCAAACTTGTTCGGGTAGGTGAGCAGCTCGTTGTGGTTGATCTTCACGATGAACGGGATGCGGTGGGCGTACTTGCGGGCGCACATTCCCAGCACGCCGAAGGTGGAGGCGACGGCGTTGCAACCGCCTTCGACGGCCAGTTTCACGATGTTCTCCGCGTCGAAGTAATCGGGGTTCTTCGCGAAACTCGCGCCCGCCGAGTGCTCGATGCCCTGGTCCACCGGCAGGATGGAGAGGTAGCCGGTGTGCGCGAGCCGGCCGCCGCTGAACAGCCGCTGCAGGTTGGCCAGCACGCGGTTGCTGCGGTCGGAGGGCGCGAAGATGCGGTCCACGAAGTCCGGGCCGGGCAGGTGGAGCCGGTCCTTGGGAATCTTCGGGGTCTTGAAATCCAGGAGGTCCGCGGCCTTGTCGCCGAGGTGCTTTTGTATGTCTTTAATCATTGCTGTCGTTTCCGGTTGTGATGCCAAACGCTGTCGCCGACTGGGCGTTTCAGCGGGGTACATGTTATGCCGGGAAGCCGCCTTGGCAATCGGATTCGGGCCGGGCAAGGAATGCCGCAGTCATGCCCGGTGGTCCTTATGCTGGCCCGCGTCCGGCGTCCTCGTCCTCGGTTTGGGGCGGTCTTCCGAGAACGGATTACCGCGGGGAACGCTGATGCGCTGCGCCGGCAGGAACCGGGGAACCGAAGCGGCGGCGCCGAGCGGCCAGCGCCCCTCCTTGCTTCAGCAACTTCCGCGCAGCCCGCCGCGCTTGACTATAATGCAAGCAGCACCTCGCGATGGCTCATCCGGCCGTCCTGGCGTCCCTCTGCGCGAAGCTCTCCGCCAGCGCCACCGCCTGGATCATCGCCTTGGATTTGTTGACGGTTTCCTGGAACTCGCCTTCGGGCGTCGAGTCGTTCACCCAGCCGCCGCCGGCCTGCACGTAGGCCCGGCCATCCTTGAGCAGCGCGGTGCGGATGGTGATGCAGCAGTCGAGGTTGCCGTTAAAGCTGAAGTAGCCGACGCAGCCGCCGTACGGGCCGCGCGTGGCGCCTTCCAGTTCGGAGATGATTTGCATGGCGCGAATCTTCGGCGCGCCGCTGAGCGTGCCGGCGGGGAAGGTAGCCCGCATCAGGTCGTAGGGTGTGCGCGAGGCGGAAAGCCGGCCTTCGACCTGGGACACGATGTGCATCACGTGGCTGTAACGCTCGATGATCATCAGGTCCTTCACGCGCACGGTGCCGAAATCGCAGACGCGGCCCAGGTCGTTGCGGGCCAGGTCCACCAGCATGACGTGCTCGGCCCGCTCCTTCGGGTCGGCCAGCAGCTCTTTTTCGTTCGCCGCGTCCGCCTCCGGCGTCCTGCCGCGCGGCCGGGTGCCGGCGATGGGCCGGATTTCCACCTTGCCGTCTTCGCAGCGGACGTGGATTTCCGGCGAGGCGCCGACCAGCGAAAAACCGTCCAGTTCCAGCAGGAACATGTAGGGCGACGGGTTGATGGTCCGCGCCGCGCGGTAAACGTCCAGCGGCGCGGCCGTAACCGGCGCGGAAAAGCGTTGCGAGCCGACCACTTGAATGATGTCCCCGGCGGTGATGTATTGCTGGGCGCGCTGGACGTTCGCCACAAACGTCGCCTTCGGCACGTTCGACGTGAACGGGATCGGAGGCACCTCCGCGGACACCGTGACGGAGGCGTGCTGGCTGGGCTGTTCGAGCAGCGCCACCAGGCGGTCGATTTCGCTGACGGCGTCCTCGTAGGCCGCGGCGGGTGAGGCGACACCATCGAGCAGGGCGTTGACCAGCACGGTGATGGTCTGCGCGACGCGGTCGAAGATGAGCAACTGGTCGGCGATGAGGAAAACCATCGTCGGCGTCTGCAACTCATCGAGCGGCGGGCGCGGCACGACCGGCTCCACGTCGTGAATGAACTCGTAACCGATGAAGCCGACGGCGCCGCCGGTAAAACGGGGCAACCCCGGCACCGTCACCGGCCGGAACCGGCCGAGCACGCGCTCAACCACCTCCAGTCCGTCCCGGACGCGCGCCGCGGCGCCGGCGTCGTCCGCCGCGCCGCCGACGGCGAAGTGCTCCACCGCCTTCCCGTTTTCCAGGACTTCGACGCGGCGGCCGGTCTGGCGGATGACGGCACGGGGGTTGCAACCAACGAACGAGTAACGGCCCAGGTGCTCGCCGCCTTCCACCGATTCGAGCAGAAAGGATTCGGTGGCGCCGCGGATTTTCTGGTAGGCCGAGAGCGGCGTTTCAAAATCGGCCAGCAGCCGGCGGGTGACCGGGATGGTGTTGCCCTGGCCGGCCAGCTTCAGAAAGTCCTCGAGCGTTGGCGAATACATGTCAGAGGTCGGATTGAAGGCGCGCGGCCCGCCGCATGCGGTACACCGCCAGCAAGGTAAAGAACGCCACCGCCACCGCATAGGCGACGATGCCCATGCCGATGGCCGTCGGGATCAAGGCGTTGTCCTGGGAGCGGTTGCTGCAATAGATCAGCACCACGCCCACGCTGGCCGTCAGCATGGTCTGCCCGAGCAGGCAAAAGACGTAGAGCGAGGCGCGGGTTTCCTGCACCCGCTCCACGTGCCAGTCGCGGTAGAGGTGCTCGCCGAGCGAGCGCATCAGCCAGGCGGACTGGAAATTGCGCGCGGCCACCAGCACGCTGGTGGTGACGAGCACGATGGCCGGCAGCGGCCAGAACGCCAGCAGGGCGCACAGACCAAGATTGACCGGAATGCCCCCGCGCCAGCCGAGTTTCTTGGCCACGGGGTTGCCTTCCAGCACCATGTTGGGCGTGGCGATCCACGTGCTGAGAAAGTCCATGCCGCGCGCCGCCACCAGCAGCGTGAACATCAGCCAGTAGCCCCGGCTGGCGAAGCGGACGAACTCGCTTTGGAGGATCTCCGCCACTACTTCCGGCCGTAGATTTGTTCCGGCGTCTCGAGTTGCCGCTCCGTGATGCGGACCGCTCCGCCCTGGCCCTCGACCGACCGGAAGAAACAGGATTGGTAGCCTTCGTGGCACGCGGCGCCGATCTGCTCGACCTGGATCAGCAAGGTGTCGCCGTCGCAGTCGAACGCCACGTTCTTGACCGTCTGCGTGTGGCCGCTGGACTCGCCTTTCATCCAGAACTTCTGGCGCGACCGGCTCCAGAAATGCGTCTTGCCGGTGGCGAGGGTTTTCTCCAACGACGCCCGGTTCATCCACGCCATCATCAACACGCGCCCGGTGCGCTGTTCCTGAATGATCGCCGGGATCAGGCCGTTCGCGTCAAACTTCAACTGTTCGAGAAAGTTCATGCTGGTTCCCGGCCAGTCCACACCAAAGCGGGACGCGGGGAAAGGCGAAAGTCGCGCGGCGGCAAATGTAAATCGCGGACGCGGGAGTCGCGGCGGCCGGCGCCGCTTCACGCTGGACGCCTTCCGCCTCTCGCTGCCGGCGCCCGTCCTTTTTCACAGTCTTACTGGGATTCCCTTCGTCGCCAGGAACCGCTTCACGTCTCCCACGGTGCATTCGCCGAAATGGAAGATGCTCGCCGCCAGCACCGCGTCCGCCCGGCCGTCAAGCAGCACCTCCGCCAAGTGCTCCAGCTTGCCCGCCCCGCCGCTGGCCACCACCGGCACGCCCACCGCTTCGCTGACCCGCCGCGTGATGACGAGATCGAAGCCCGCCTTGGTGCCGTCGGCGTCGATGCTGTTCAGCACGATCTCGCCGGCGCCGAGGGACACCGCCCGCCGCGCCCAGGCGACGGCGTCCAGGCCCGTCGGTTTGCGTCCGCCGTGAGAGAAGACCTCCCATTGGTCCGGTCCGGTCTTCTTGCAGTCGATGGAGACCACGATGCACTGGCTGCCAAATTTCTCCGCGCCCTGGCGGATGAGGTCCGGGGTGGCCAGCGCGCTGGAGTTGATGCTCACCTTGTCCGCGCCGGCGCGGAGCATGGTGAACATGTCCTGCACCGTGCGCAGGCCGCCGCCGACGGTGAGCGGCATGAAACACTGGTCGGCGGCGCGCTCGATCACGTCCACCATCGTGGCGCGGGCGTGCGCCGTGGCGGTGATGTCGAAGAACACCATCTCGTCGGCGCCCTGCTCGTTGTAACGCAGCGCCAGCGCCACCGGGTCGCCCACGTTGCGCAATTCGCCCGCCTCGGCCCGCCCGAATTGCTTGCCGCGCGTGACCTGGCCCGCGTGAACGTCCAGACACGGAATGACACGTTTGGCCATCATGCCCGCCAATGAAACCAGGAACGCCGCGGCGGGCAATCAATTCTTCGCCGGCCGCCGCCGGGCCGGGCGGCCCGACTTTGCCGCGGGCGGGCGCCGTGCTACGGTTGACGGGCGAATACCGCGGTGCTTACATCGTCCAACCACATGACCTTTATGAACGAGGCAACAGCGGCCCTCCGGGCGGCCGGCCGTTCGCTGACGGCTCGCGGACAGGCGTTCCGCCGGCCGGCGGTGGAGCGCGCCCTCGGTTCCCGGATGCCGTCAACCCGTCACCCCTTGATAAAACCATGAAACCATTCCTCGCCCGATTCACCGTTCCCCTCGCCAGCGCGGCCGTCGTCGCGCTGCTTTCCGGGTGCGCCTCCAGCGGCGTGCGCAACCCGTCCGGCGTGCCGGTTACGCACCTCAACGCGGACGAGCAGGGCTTCGTCGCCGGCACGGGCGTCGAGTCGCAAGACCTGGTCGCCGTCACCGACAAGATGGCGCGCAGCATCCTGGGCATCCCGCAGATTGCCAACGCGGCCACGCCGCCCACCATCGTGCTGGAGCCGGTGGACAACCAGACGCGTTTCCCGATCAACAAGGACATCTTCCTGACGCGCATCCGGGCGCAACTGATCTCGAAGGCGCAGGGCAAGGTGCTGTTCCTGGCCCGCAGCGAAATGGCGGCGCTGGAGAAGGAGCGCAACCTGAAGCGCGAGGGCGCCCTCACCAGCGGCGCCGACGCGAACGTGCAAGAGTTCAAGGGCGCGGACTATTTCCTGACCGGCAAGCTGCAAGGTCTTTCGACGCGCACCGCCGCTGGCACCAGCGACTACATCCTCTACGACTTCCACCTGATTGACGCCCGGACCAGCGGGATCGTTTGGGAAGACTCGGCGGAGATGAAGAAGCAGGGGTTGGAAGACGCGGCGTACCGGTGACTCACAACGCTTCCGCTTGACTTGACGCTGTGAGGAAAGCTGCCGTGAAAATGCTCGACGAACATCTGCTCGCGACGGTCACGCAAAGACTGGTGGCGGAATTTCAACCGGAGCAAATCTGGCTTTATGGCTCGCACGTTTGGGGCGAGCCGCACGAGAGTAGTGACGTGGACCTGTTCGTCGTCGTGGCGCACAGCGACGAGACGCCGATTCACCGTTCGCAGCGCGCCCATCGTTGTTTGCGCGGCTTGCGGATGCCCAAGGACGTTTTGGTCGAAACCCGCCGGGAAGTGGATCGCGTCAAAGAACTCAAGACCTCGCTGGAAAACGCGATCCTGAGTCGCGGTCGGAGACTCTATGGCTGATGCGCCGATCCCGGACGCGCGAGCGTGGATGGTCAAAGCTTGGCGCGATTTGGAAACCGCCCGCCGTGCCGCGACCGGCGAGCCGCCATTCTATGACGTGGCCGTTTATCATTGCCAGCAGGCGGCGGAAAAGGCGGTCAAAGCTTACCTCGTTCATCAAGGTAAAGCCGGCGAGAAAACCCACGACATCGAGGTGTTGATTGACCTTGCGGGCGAGGTGGATCCCCACTTCAGCAGCCTGGCCAATGCCGCCGATGCGCTGACTCC
>JAJXZI010000090.1 GCA_021780115.1 bacterium
GGATTGTCTGCCGCTGCTCTGGCGGCTGGACAAAGGATTGCTGGTGTGGACCTACATGCTGGGGATTCTGCCGGCGATGAGCGGCACGTTCACGTCGTTCACGCGGTTTGCTTCGTGCGCCTTTCCAATGTTCATTGCGCTGGGCGTGTTTCTCAGCCGCCGTGAGTGGCGCTGGCCGCGCTACGGATTGCTGTCAATTTTCGTCGTGCTTCACATTGTGCTGGTCTGGCGGTATGCGAACTGCCGGTGGGCAGGATGAAACTGAAAGGAAGAAGGATGAGTTAAGAATTATGAAACAATCCATTGAAACATCCGTGTCCAGCCGAGTTCATCCCTGGTTCAAAAGCTTTCTCTGCGCGCCTCGGCGGCCAGGGCACCTCTGCGTGGAAGGGAAATCAACCCAGGCCCGTGGGTTCACCTTGATTGAACTGCTGGTGGTCATCGCCGTCCTGGCGATCCTTGCAGCCCTGCTCTTGCCGACGCTGGCCGGGGCCAAGGCGCGGGCGCTGCGGATCGCCTGCATTTCGAATATGAAACAATTCGGCGCGGCCTTCCATCTTTACGCCGATGATCACGACGACCTGGTGTTGCCCAACAAGGATGGACCTTATATGCCCTTGGGCGAGACGTGGGTGCAGGGCTGGGAAGGTTTTCCGGGGCCGGATTGCACCAACACCATTTACCTGCAACGCAGCCTCGTCGGCCCGTATCTGCCCGACGTGGCCCTCTGGCGCTGTCCCGCCACGCGCGATCCCAAGGTCGTCGGCGTCACGCAGCCGCGGGTGCGGACGGTGTCGCTCAACGGGTTCCTGGGGCCGCCCTGGAGCGCGCCCGGCGCCACGACCTACCGGCGGGTGGCGGAGATCACGCGGCCGGGGCCGAGTGAGACGCTGACGTTTCTGGACGAGCGGATCGACACGATCAACGACGGCAGCTTCTCGGAGCAGCGGGACTTTGACCCCGCCAACCCGGGCGGCTGGATGCTCCGCGACAAACCCAGCATCCTCCACCAGAATGGCTGTAACTTTGCCTACGCCGACGGCCATGCGGGCGTGCATCATTGGCTAGACGCGCGCACGCTGAATGCGCCCCGCAACGACGAGACCATGCCGGGCAACGTGGACGTGCTGTGGTTGCAGCAGCACAGCACCTGGCACGAACAGTGAGTCCCAAGTCCGAGACAGGAAAGAGGATCGGGTTGAAGAGGATGACGCCCCTCCAGAATCTGGCGCAGGCGTCCCGGCTCCAGCAATTCGTGAAGTTCTGCCTGGTCGGCGGAAGTGGCGTCATCGTGGACATGACGATCCTCCATTTCCTGGCCAAACGGTGCGGTTGGAGCGTGAGTCTGAGCAAGGTGTGCTCGGCGGAGGCTGCTCTACTCAACAACTTCTTTTGGAATGAGATATGGACGTTTCGCGGCCTTGCCGGAGGGTGCGCCCGGCACGCGGGCGTTGCGCGGCGGCTGTGGCGGTTCCATGCGATCTGCGGCGTGGGCATCGGGCTGGCGGTCTTCTTCCTGCGTCTGTTCTACGGTGGGCTGGGATGGAATCTTTACCTGGCCAACTTTCTCGCGATTCTGCTGGTGACGCTGTGGAACTTCTGGTTGAACGCCCTGTTTAATTGGCGCGTCCAGGGGTGATGACCAAGAGAGGCCGCGCGGTCAGCGCGAGGCATTCGTCTCTGCGGCAGGCCGCGATATGCAACGGAAAAGGCGGGGTGACGCCGGAATCGCTTTCGTCACCCATGCACTCGGAACACCGGAGAACCTTTGCCCCGATCGGGGACACACCATGACCCATTGCATCGCACCGTGAAGCGAGGCAAAGGGGCCAACTCCGGGCCATTTCTTGGAAATTCATGCTCGCGGAGGCGAGCTTTCCACACCCTTGTCTTGACTGACGTGTGGTTTAATTATGATGCGCTGCCGAGACGAACTTCTCGGCGGCGCGGAAGCTGCGTCCCATCAGACTTCCGGACGGCCCTGCGCCGGGTCGCCCTCCGGCCAACAAGCCTCAACAAACCTCGCGAAGGGTTTGTCTTGCAGGTCTCTCACGGTCCGCCAGACCGCCCGCGGGACGGGCAGGGAGAAGAACCGGCGGATGTCCTCGCGCAGCCCCTCGGGTTTCTGAAAGAACCCTGCCCTGATTACCTGGTAGGTGTCACTCAGATGGAGGATCACGAAAATCATGAACAGTTCCTCCTCGGGTGCCACCGGGATTCGCGCCACATCCGCGTCCGGATCGAGGATGCGAACCAGGTGCGGATCGGTATAAATGCGTTCCCACAGATTCCGGTGCCGTTCGCTGAGCCGGATGAGATTCGCCGCCCGCCGCGCCTTGACGTCGAGAGTGAACGCGAGGCCGGTGAACAGCAGCGCGGCGGTGACTGCGCCCGTCTGGACCAAAGGAAACCAATGGTGCCCAACCCAGGCGGTGATTCCCATTGCCCGCATTATATCGCGGCCGGCCCTCGATAGCCACCGCACGCTCCCTGCCCGAAGGGCCACGCGAGGATACCCTCCAGCCTCGCCCCCGCGTGAGGTGCGGCCCGTCGCTGCCAGGTCGCACTGCCGCAGGTCGAACCTTTTAATACTTCCTTTGCGCTCGCTGTCCCCTTGCCATGCACCGATCCCCGTTGCCAAACTACCTCCGGACCTACCGTAGGCGGGCGCGCCTTTCGCAGGAGGAGGTGGCATTCCTGATCGGGTTCAAGCGCGGCGCCCGAATCTGCCGCTACGAACGGCGCCGGCAGACCCCCAATCTGCGCACGCTCCTCGCATACGAATTTCTCCTTCGCACGCCCATCCGCGAGCTGTACGGCGGCGTGGCGGAGGAGGTCGAGCGAGGCGTGAGGCAACGGGTCCGGCTCCTCATCCGCAGACTCACGAAACCGAAGCCGTGCCGCGGCGCCGAACGCAAGCTCGGATTCCTCAGCACGGTGTGCGGAGAGCCGCCGCCGCCTCACGCCCCGTGACACGGCGTGGATCAACCCCCCATCCCGTCCTTGCGGAGCCGGACACCCTTGCGCCGGGTTCGTTACGCGCGATCCGGGATGTCGGGTTTTGCCAGGACCAGTGTCCGGCGCGGGATCACGACGATGCGCTCGTCCGGTCCGCACGTTGCGCCGGGCGGCAACTCTGCGGCGGCGCGAGGGGAAACATCGCGTCCGATCACGGCGAAGTCGCCCGTGTCGAGTTCGAAAATGTCGGGACATCCGAGCAGGGCTCGCGTGTGCGCGCCGCCCGCGTGCGGGTCGGGACCGAGTCTGCGTTTGAACATGCGCTACCTTCAGCCCAATCGAATTCATTGTCAAACCGGCCGGGTTGCGGCCCGGAGCATAAGGTCTGACGCTTTGCGGACCCGGGGGCGTGGCAGCGCGTTCCCTGCCAGCTTGCCTGATCCGGCAAGATTACCCGCCTTGGGCGGTTCACCCGTTGGGTTAGTGTGGAAGGCACAGGCCGCGACGTTTCCCGCCTGCTGCTTTCCATGCGCCCGTCCACGAAACTGCCCAATTACCTGCGGACGTATCGCAAGCGTGCCGGGTTTTCCCAGGATGACGTTGCGGCTCTGCTGGGCGGCCACAGCGGCGCGAAGGTCTGCCGGCTGGAAAGAGTCCGGCGTCAACCGACGCTGCGAACCGCCCTGGCCTACGAGGCGATCTTCGGTGTGCCAGTGCGCGAATTGTTCGCCGGCCAGTTCCAAACCGTCGAACGCGAGGTGCGTCGGCGTGCCGGACGCCTGGCACAGAAGCTCGGTAACGCGCCGCAAGGCCGACGGGCGGCGCGCAAATTGGAGGCCCTGAAACAGGTCGCCGCCCCTTCCGCACATCCATGAACCGATCAGCGACACACGCAATCCGCATGCTCGCCGTTGACCCGACCCACCGAGGGTTCGGGTTTGCCATCCTCGAAAGCCCCGACCGGCTCGTTGATTGGGGCGTGAAGACAGTTCGCGGAGATAAACAGGCCGGCTGCCTGCGCAAAATTCGCGAGCTGCTTCAGCTTTACCAACCGACCGTCGTGGTCCTGGAAGACTGCGCCCGCCGCGGTTCCCGGCGCTGCCCGCGGGTGCGGCGGCTTATCGAGCGCATCCGCGCCACGGTGACAAAGTCTGGCGTCAAGGCACGGCTTGTCTCTACCGCCCGTGTTCGCAAAGCCTTCGCGCCGGCTTCGACGAAACACGAGATCGCCGTGGCCCTCGCCAACCGCTTTCCTGAACTCGCCCCGCTCCTGCCGCCGCCGCGCAAACCCTGGATGAGTGAGGACTGCCGGATGAACATTTTTGACGCAGTTGCCCTCGCACGGCCATCGCTTCCAACTCAGGGGAAGACGGCGCCGTCCTGAGAGATGGTTTTTGATGTCACGACGCGCTCCTCCTGTGGCAACCCCGCGGTCGTCCCGATCCAGGAAACCAGCGGGCGGATATGGCTCGGTCGTTACGCCGTGCGCCATAAGTTCTTGCGCAGGGACAGCGAGAAACGCTGCGTTTTCCAAGCATTGATGGTCAGCATTGCGAACACGCCCTGACCACTGTGGCCGACCGGCGGCGGAGCCGTCACGGCGCTGGCCCAGGCGGTGCCGCGGCGAGTCGCAGATACGCCCGCGCGACGCAGGCCATGTCGTTGAGGGACCACTGGGCGAGCGGGCTGGTCTGCGGTCCGTTTCGTCCCCACAAGGTGCCATAATGGCCATAGATGTCCTGTTTGTTGTTGTAGAGCCACGTCAGACCGTTGACAACGGCGTCGCGCCACGTCGAGCGGCGGTCCAGTTCATATAGGTTGAGCAACCCTTCGACCAGCTCGAAGACCCAATAGCCTTCATCGTTGAACCGGCCGTCGGCGCCGGTGTAGGCGGCCAGAGCGCTGGTCGCCAGACGCTGAGCTTCCAACAGGTCCCCTACATCTCCGCTCGCCTCGTAGAACAGGACGTTGGCCGAGAGGGCAAAGCCGCTGGAATTGACAAGCGGCTGGCCATCGGCGTGGAACGCATTCGGGCCGGTAACCCAGTACCGCTGATAAAACACCCCGCCGGCCGATTGCTGAATCGCGTTCTTTGCCCAGGAGTACAACCGGCGGCCCGCGTTCACATAGGCCGACTCGCCGGTGGCGCGGTAAAGCATCATCGCCGCGCGCGCCCCTTGCAGCGTGGAGCCGGCATCCTTCGCGGACCTGTCCGATTCGCTGAAATAGATCCCGCCGCCGCCCACACTGTCTTCGCCGGACAGGACAAAAGCGAAGGTCTCGCGGGCACGGTCGAGATAGACGGGATCGCCGGTGACCGCGTAGGCTTCGGTCAGCGCGACCGCCATGTGCCCGTTGTCATCGTAGTAACGCTCCGCGCCGGGACTCACACCGGATCGGTAGCCGCCTCCGGATGGCTCCCAGTATCCCGTATGCACGGCGTCGGAGAACTCCCGGAGTCGGGCGGTGTAGGTCGCGGGATCGAGTGCAGCCCGCAGCGTCAAAACGCGGAATTGCGTGCTGACCGGCCAGACGAACGCCTTGCCCCCACTGCCACCGGTCTGACCGCCGCTCAGCAGGGCGGTTTCGGCGTATAGCGGGCTGCCGGCAAGGCGCAGCGTCCGTTCGATCTCCCCGGCCACCGCCTGCCCCCAGGCCACATACAGGGGATTCACGGGGTTGGTCGGGGGCGCGGTGGACAGGCGGAAAAAGACGGCGGGATTGTTCGGGTCGATCGGCAGGTACAGGCGGTTGGTGGTCATGGAACCGGGCACTGGAAACCAGTTCGTGCTGACCCCTACGCCCAGCCTGTTGGTCTGCGCCTCCAGCCGCCAACCCGTGTGGTCGCCCGGCCATGAAATCCCCAGTCGGTCCGGGCCGAGAGAAGCCGTCGAGAGGTTTGTGGGCGCGGTGGACATCGCGCTCTTCACGCGCAGTGTGCCGTCGGTCTTCAAGGTGCTGGTGTCCCATAGCAGACCCGTGCCCGGCTCGTCGGGGATAATACTGGCGAAGCTGCCGCGGTAGCTGGCCGCGTCGAACAACCTGAATGCGGTGCCGGCAGCGAAGGAACCAGCCCGGTTGCTGACGATGAGCGTGCCGCCGTACGTGACGCTGGTCAGGCCGCGAACGAGGTCGCAGGCGCCGGCGGCCTGGTCGATCTCCATGACCGTGAGGCCTTGGAGGCTGAGGGTGTTGCTGATGGTGAGCGTGCCGACGGAAGGACCAGGAGCGAGAATGCCGGTCGCTTTAATGTACACCGGTCCGCCGATCACCCCCGTGCCGGCCAGCGTGCCGCCGCTCACCCAGACAAGGCTCGCGGCCAGGATGCCCTCCACGGAGAGCGTCCCGGCGTTGACCGTGGTGACCCCGGTGTAAGTGTCGGTTGCCCCGAGTGTCAGCGTACCCGCGCCGCGCATGATCAGCGGACCCCCGCCGCTGATCGGGCTGGTCACCCGCAGGTCATTGGTCCGGGCGAACACGAGATTCACGCCACTGGAGAGCATCACCGGGCCGGCGCCAAGCGCGCCTACGCCATCGTTGTTGCCGACCTGGAGGGTGGAGCTGTTGGTCAGGGCGAGCACCGTGGCCCCGGCGTAACTGTTGTCGGCGTCCAGCACGACCGTGGCGTTGTTGCCACGGAACGTGAGACCGGCCGTCCCGGTGATGGGGGCGAACATCTGGACCTGCCTTCCGGCGTTGGTGCCGGTGTCCACATAAGAGTCGGCCAGCAGCGTGACGGCGCCGGCCAGCCGGGCCACGTCGGGGCTGCCGCCCATGTCGCCTTGGATCAACCCGCCGCCATCCAGCCTCAGGTTCGCCACCGTAACCACGTTGCTCATGGTGAAGACCAGGCTGCCGGACGCTTCAATCGTCAAGGACGCCCCCGCGAACGTGGCCGGCGTGCCGTTCAGGCTCGGCGTGCGCATCTGGAAGCTGGTGAAGTAGTCGTTTGTGCCAGCGGGGGGCTGGCCGTTGCTCCACCCGCCGGCCGTGTTGAACGAGGTCGTGTTGACCGGGTCGTCGGCGGTGAGGGTGACGCTGGCGGCCTGGAGGTGCATCAGGCCCGCCAGAAGTTGGAAACCCGCGGCGGACAGGGCGAGGGTCCGGCGGGCGGCGCGATCGAAGCGAGAAGCGGGGCGGCGGTTCGCTCCACCGATCTTGCCAGGAGTCATCGTTTTCATGTCATGTATGGCCCGTCCGAAGTATGGGCCTCAGTGGGCAATCACTGGGCTGTGAATTATATCGTATCGCAACGCACACGCAGGTAAGCCAGTTCGTCTGCGCATGTCAAACCGCTGGGGCAATCGGAAGGAACGGCGCCCTTGACCTGCCCCCGGTTAGTGTGGTCTGGTCGCCGGTGGCTGCCAGTCGAGGTGCCAATAGCATTGCCAGAGATTTTCCAGCTTCGTCAACTGGACATGGCCATCGGTCATTCCCATGTCGATCGCCCCCGGCAACGGTTGGCTGAGGACAACGTTCCGCGGCGCCGCCGCGGGGGGACGGCCCCAGTGGCGGGCAATGGTGCAGCGCCCGAGCTCGCTTTGCCGATCATAGAGCGATCGCCCCTTGTAGAGGTCGGGGCAGGGCAGGTCCGTCTCCCAGGCCCAGAGGTCCACCCAGTTCTCATCGAAAAAGACCGGGGTCGCCGCAGGCTTCTGGATCATCGAGGGACGGACGAAAATGAACTGCTGGCCCACCGCGTAGTCGCCGTCCACTTTGCCGTCGGAATAAAGCCAGCCATTGTAACCGTAGCTCCCGGAGAACATCGTGCGCCCGTCAAACGTCCACCGGACCCAGGCCTGGTCCGCCGTACCCTGTCCGTTGTTGTGCCCGGGCGGCAGCTTCCCCAGCGGGGCGGCGGGGCACATCCGTATCGCCTGCTGCTTCGCGTAGTAATCCATCAGCGACCCCATCCAGGTCCCGCCGGGGTAGGCCGGAACGTCGTAGCCCGCATGCTTCCCCGCGTCGTCCGAGTACATGAAACTGGCCAGCGACAACTGCTTCAGGTTGCTGACGCACTGGATTTGCCTGGCGCGCAACTTGGCCCCGCTCAAAGCGGGCAACAGCAGTGCCGCCA
Source organism: bacterium (assembly GCA_021780115.1). Lineage (GTDB taxonomy): Bacteria > Verrucomicrobiota > Verrucomicrobiia > Limisphaerales > JAJXZI01 > JAJXZI01. Next base: position 8,036 of record JAJXZI010000090.1, read on the forward strand.
GGATGGCAATGATCGCAATCACCACCAGCAGTTCGATCAAGGTAAAGCCATCCCCCCGGACATCGGGAGCAGCGGTGAGCGCAGGACGAACGGCCTTCCTTGTCCCCCGGGGCAACCGTCGCGTTTTGATTTTCATGGTCTTCTCATAGTTGGACACCGCAGCGGTTCGAAAGTCACGCGGCCGTTTCGGTGATTCTACGGCTGCGGCACGAAATCCGGCACCGGCAGGATGGCGCCTTGGAGCCACCGCAGGTCCGCCAGGTCGGCGTCATTCTCCGCCTGCTTCCAATAACTCAGCTTCACCTTGAACTGCTTCGGCCATCGCCATTTCCAGTGCTCGGCGTGCCCGTCGGCGCACGAGAGCACCCCGGACTGGTTGTGCCGGTCGTTGCGCTGATAGACTTTCTTCCGCACGACCTCGAACGGACGGTTTCCCCGCGCCGGGTTTAGGATGTATGCATACGGAAAGGCGGATTATGGAGGCCTATTCACTTCATCGTATCCTCGGCAATCGTGGCGAACTGCTCCAACGCCGTTTCCAAGTCGTCGGTGATCTCCTCGGCGATGACGTGTGGGGCGGGAAGGTTCGCGGATTCCTCCAAGGACTCGTCCTTGAGCCAGAAAATGTCGAGGTTCACTTTGTCGCGTTTCAGCAAGTCGTCGTAGGCGAAACCCTTGAATCGCTCACGCTCTTTCCGCTCGTGGCGGTTCGTCGGGTTGTAGCAGGCGACGAAGTCGTCCAGGTCTGCGCGCCGAAGAGGATTTTCCTTCAGTGTGAAATGCTGGTTCGTCCGGAGGTCGTAGATCCATAGCTTCTGTGTCCATGGTATTTCGCTGGCGGGCCGGCGCTCGAAGAAGAGGACGTTCGCCTTCACGCCTTGCGCGTAGAAGATGCCGGTGGGCAGGCGGAGCAGCGTGTGAACGTCCGCCTGTTTGAGCAATTGGCGGCGGACCGCTTCGCCGGCGCCGCCTTCGAACAGGACGTTGTCCGGGACCACGATGGCAGCGCGGCCGTGCTGTTTGAGGATGGTGAAGGCGTGCTGAAGAAAATTGAGCTGCTTGTTGCTCGTGCTGGCCCAGAAATCGTCCCGGTTGATCACCAGCGATTCCTTCTCCTGCTCGCCGGCCTCGTTAACAATGGTGACGCTGCTCTTCTTCCCGAAGGGCGGATTGGTCAGCACCAGGTCGTACTCGCCGTGCTTGCCGGCCAGCGCGTCCCGGACCGTCACGGGCACTTCGCCTGTGCCGTTTCCGCCGATGCCGTGCAGCAGGAGGTTCATGCAACACAACCGCGCCACGCCGTCCACCAATTCCACGATGAAGAAGGTTCCGCTCTTGAGCAGTTTCTTCTGCGCCCGGTCCAGCGCGTAATGGCCCGCGATGTAATCGTGCGTAGCCAGGACAAACCCGCCGGTGCCACCTGCTGGGTCGCACATCGTCTGGCCTGGTTGCGGCGACACCGCATCCACCATCGCGGCGATGAGCGGGCGCGGCGTGAAGTATTGGCCCGCGCCGCCTTTCACGTCCTCGGCGTTCTTTTGCAGCAACCCCTCGTAAGCGTCGCCCTTCACGTCGGCGGACAGGCTGGACCACTGCTCTTTGTCAATCAGGTCCACGATGAGCCGGCGGAGCTTGGCCGGGTCTTGGATCTTGTTCTGCGCCTTGCGGAAGATGACGCCGAGCATGCCCTTCTGTTTGCCGAGCGATTCGAGCACATGCCGGTAATGCGTCTCCAACTCGTCGCCGTCGCGCGCCAGCAGGCTGGGCCAGCCGAACAGCTTGGGCACAGCGCTGGGCTTGTTGAACGGCGGACGCGACTGCTCATCCGCCATCTTGAGGAACAGCAGAAACGTCAACTGCTCCACATAATCGCCGTAGGACAGACCGTCATCGCGAAGGATGTTGCAGTAGTTCCAAAGTTTTTGGACAAGGGCGTTGGGGTTGCTCATTTTGAGAAATTTGATTTCCGTTCGCGTGAAACCTCTGGCTTCCGTTTCGTTTCGCGCACATAAACCTTCTTTAGTCCAAGAAACAAGTGGTATTGCTTTTTGCCATTTAGATAGTTGGTCCACGCAAATCCAAGTTCTGTGGCCTCTTTTTGGGTGACCTTTTGATCTTCTGAGGCTGGGGCTACGCCTTTGTGCTTCAATGTCTCGATCGCTTTGCGAACTAAGACTTTCATTGTGTCCCATGCTAATCCCTGGACGATCCGTTCCCACATGACCAAACCGATTCCCACAAGCCAAGGATCTGGCGGAACAAGAGAATAATGGAGCTTCTTTCCGTTCCTCCTGTCTTCAGCTTCTACCGCGCGATACAGAACATGCTCATATATCAATGACGACACACGAATTCGTGCTTGCCACGGATTTTCTTCAAAATCCGGGCCAGCCACTCGAATGTTTACGTCTCGGCTCTTGGGAGAAGTGGTAACGTCTACCGTGCATGTTTTAGGATTAAAATGGATGTATTTCATTTTGGGATGGGGCTGCTCATGGTGCAGGCGGTGAATGCTTCCTGAAGAGTTCTTCGATCTTGATGTGGGCGAAATAAAGCGTGGCCGAAACTGTTATCGCCCCCACAACCGAGGTAAGCAAAAATGCCGATTGGTAAGGCTCAGGCGCTTTCCAATCGAAAAACAGGCAGGAAACACCCAAGAGTGCAAATATGCCCGCGTAAGCCAAGCCAACGATGCAGCCGAGCTTAAAGTCAAAGTAGAGTTCCCAATTCTGCAACGCATTGCGCTTGTCTGCCTCTGGCATCAGGATGATTTTGACTACGGTTGTGTCGTAAACAACCAATCCTACGGGCAATAGCCCGAAATACTTAAGCAGCTCTGCCTGGCTGCCAATGCGCTCGCTGAGCCAGCCAAGTCCTGATGGAAAGAAAAACCACGCAGCCGCCCCCGCTGCGCAAACCAGAAACTCAAGTGACACCAAAACGTATCGCAAAATGGAAAGTAGGGCATTCATCAATGCTGCATATCCCGTTCTTCCGAAATCCCTTCAAAGAATTTCGCCGCCGCTTTGGCTAGTTCGGATGGTTCAGGCTCTTTTGCGAAAAGGAAGCTCTTGTGCGTGTCGGAAGTCCGAATCACGACCTCTTCGCCTCGCTGCTCGCCGATGATCTTGCCGTGCCCATACCCGTCCGCTGCCATGAGCATTGCGGCGTCGGTTATGTCGACAGGAGAATCGGTTTCGGAGGTTGTCTGGGAATGCTCCAACAGATTCTGCATTATTGTCAGCAGCTGAGTGTTAATGCCTTCCCCGTCCGTCTTCTTTTCCCGAATGGCGACCTCCTCAGCATTTCTACGAACGATATAGTCCTTGAGCTTCGCCCAACGGTCTCCGAAGAGCGGATTCGGAGGATGAACCTTCGCGCTCATCTCCGTGATACGTTCCAAACTGTGGAGTTTCTCAACAAATTCACGGTAGTCGGCAACAGGTTCGACGGAGCACTCCACAAAAAAGTTTTCGTATGCCGCTTGGATGAGCGAGCAGAACCGCTTTGGAAAGAGGTCTTCCTGAATCCCGTTCCAAACATGCATGAAGGCAATGCCAGAGAAATCCGGCAAATAGACGAATGGAGAACTGGCAACCAGAAGGTTTGGCGCTAGCGCTTCGCGCTGGGCTTTATTGGCAGGGTCAACAACTGTGACGTGCCCCTCGCTAGAATACTTGGCAAGTTTGCCAAAGACGAACTTCGGAATGCTCTGCTGCCCATCCACTGCATCGGTGATTGCCCAATCAAATTTGCCGATCCGCAGGACAGGTGCATTCAAGGCGGCGGCAACCAACTTGTCTTGCGTCAAGCCGCCCATCTTAATGACGCGAGACATGTAGTATCGTCCTTTTTGTTTCTTCATAATGCGTGCGTTGGGTCAGAAATACTCGCCCGTTTCGTCACCTGGCTCATCCTCAGTGTCTTCGCTGCCGCTAAAGTTGATTAGCTGGCCCAAGCCTTCGTAATCGGATGTTTTTGCCTTGGGTGGCGGCAGCGGCGGCAGTGCGGTCTTCGTTTCGTCGTAGAATCGGACACCCGCCGCTTTGAGTTTGGCAAAGTTGCCGTCGCTGGCGACGAAGTCTTTGCCATCCGCAGGGGCAAGCCATCCACGCACCGCCGCTTCATACGCCAACATCCATCTCGAATCATAGAGTTCTCCCGATGTCAGAGCCGCAGCAAGAGCGTCAAGCTCTGCTGGGGCTTCTGCCAATCCAAGTGCTCGGGCATGGAGTGCCGCCAGCGCGCAAATCGAATCCTCCATCTTCACGACGAACTTGAGGGAATCGGTCGATAATTTGAATCCCTGCGCGATACAGCCCCAGACAGACCAAGCGACTTCGCTGGAGTGGCGCTGCGGTGCATGCTCGATAATCGTCTTCAGCAGCAAATTGTGACGACGGTTCTTTCTAGCGTCATCAGTGGCTGGCTGACGAAGTATCGTGTTCAGGACGACGGGAAGCGCCCCAGCTTCCACCCGGGCGGCTTGGACAAGCAAATCCTCGGCGATGTCGTAATGTGATTTCCAATTGCGGATGTTGGCGATTCTACCCGCCGCATATTTCAGCACCCCCGTGTCAGGAAATGCGTGCGACAACTCGAACGCTGTGTCGAAGAAGTGAATCAGTTGTGATTTGAAGCTGGGAGAAGATGGATTGAGGTCAAAACCCTTGAGCGTATCCCCCCACGTTTCTTCAATCCGCTGCGGCAGGGGCAACACCTTTGTCTTTGCGGGATTTAGATGAAGCTCCAAGTCGAGGAGCGCCTCTTGGAATAGCGATAAACCCTCCAGCGCGGCGGCTTGGCTATCGAACACAAGTTCGTAATCGTCCACGTAGCGAAGTCCCGCGATGTTCAGCTTTGCAAGCTCGGCGTCAACCTTGCACAGAAGAGCTTCCGCGATGAGCAATGAAGTGTCCGGCCCGATGGGAATCCCGTTTGTCTGACCGTGCTGACAGGCTTGGACGAGTTTATCCAATCGGTTTCCCAGATTTGGATCGAACTTGTGTTGCTTCGAGTATTCCTTGCCGTGGAGTGCCCACGGGATGCTGTGGGTGTAAATGGATGGGTAGAATCGGCTGATGTCCGCGCGCAGCAGAAAACGACCTTGGGCATAAACCTGTGCGCGCCGTTCGGAGCGTTGATCCATTTTGTGTTTCCGGCCAATGCCGCGCTTTGCATCGGTTGTAACTGGACTGCTTAGGGAAAACGCGGACGTGGTGGCTTCTTTTTCAAGTGCCGCCCAGTTGTCCACGGCGAAGTCCGCTAGAAGTGAAAAGTGAATCGGGTTAAGAATAGACAATTGCCGACGGAGTGTGCCTGTCCTAGCGAGATTGAAGACCTCTGGGATCGATGTCGCAGGCTGGGCGGTAAACGGAAATGCTTTCGGCTTTTCGCCAGCAACGAACTTGGCCAGCGATTGTGATATAAATGGGGGCGGCAATTCTTGCGGGAGGTAACCGCGCTCCAAAAGATTTTCGAGTGCAAGGCTCATTCAGCAGAGTTCTCCGGTGAACGCCTTTTGCAGGATTGATTGCCGCAAACGGACCGCTCGTTGCAGGTTGGCCGACACCACCGACTCCAACTCCTCCACCACGCTCAACCGCCGCTCCACTTCCGCCACGATTCGCGTCTGCTCGGCCAGCGGGGGGAGCGGGAACGAAATTGCTGAGGATTTTTCAGCGCCGAGGTGATTGATACCGACACCGCCAGCCACCTTAGCGAAAACGCCGTTCACATAACATTGCTGAAAAACCGTCAGCACAAATTTTGATCCGACGACCGCTGGACGAAGACGAAGGACGGTGTTCTGAAAACAGCAAATCGGCAATTCGTTTCGCCACACCGCTGGCTTTCCAACCTGCGATGGGCTTCCCGATGCTTCGGAAAGGACGATGTCTCCATCACGCAGAGCGAAGCGTTCGCGTTCAGCCGGAGAGAACTCCATTTCGAGAACATCCGATACATCAATGCCCCGCTCTGTGATGTTCGCCGCCCGGATGTATTTGGTCGGATAGTTCTTCGAGATGTTTTTGGGCGAACGCTGGCGACCAAGCTGCACGTCTCCGAGTTGCTCAACGGTCGCCCACGTCCAGCCTTCGGGGAGGGGCGGGAGGTTGGGGGTGTCGGGGGCGGCAGGTTCTTTGTATTTGCCGCGGCCGGTCCAGTTCTTCCGGCGCTCGGCGAGGATGCGGGTCAGGAGTTCCGCGCCGGACTCAAAGCCCTTCTGGCCTCTGCCCTCTGACTTCTGAAGCTCTGCCTCCGTGGGGACGAGTTTGCCTTCGCAGGCGGCTTTGAGGACGGCGGCGCGGTAGCGTTTGAGGTTGGCCTGCACCCGCCGCAAAGCCGCCACTCCCGCCTCCAGCCGCGTGAATTGCGTCACGATCGACGCCACAATCCGCCTCTATGAGTCGAGCTGTGGTTGGACAACCTCTGAT
>JAJXZI010000307.1 GCA_021780115.1 bacterium
AGTGCCGCCAAGTTCGGCAGCGGCTTCAAGGCTTCCGGCTTCCGTTCATTCTTCATGTCATCTCGCTTTCTGCCGGTTGAGGAACCTTTTACCCACTCATCCTAAGGACAGTGTCAAGATGCACCCTGTCTCGGGTCATGCCTGCTTATACACCGTCACGGCTTCCCGCAGAATCTCGTCGCGGAAATACGGGCTCAAGCTGTTGCGCGTGTGGAGGTTCACTTTGCGGCCCAGAATGGGTGCCAAGTCCTCGTGCCAGCCGAAGAATTCCCAGCCGGGCCGCGTGCCCGGCGCGAACTCCGCCAGCACGTCCACGTCGCTGCGCTGGGGATCGAAGTCCTCGCGCAGCACCGACCCGAACAGGCTCAGCTTGCGGATGCCCCGCTCCCGGCAGAAGCGGGCGATCTTCGGGCGGTCAACCACGATGGGCAATTCGGCCACGCTCATGCGCCGACACTACCCCGAAATCAGGTAAAGGCCAACCGTGAAACTCTGTAAAATCGTAAATCGCCAATCGGGAATCGGAAATCGTGAAGGCTTGCGCCCCGCCGAATCGCCCGCCGCCGCCGGCCAATCCAGTTGCCCGCAGGGTGCTGAAAACATTGTATTGGCCAATGCAAGCCGTTCATTTTCGTTTGCCAAAGCTAACTGGTTTTGGGGAATCATAGTTTTAATCTCGTCAACATTTTCCTCTTTTGCAGCTTCGGATTTAATTATTTCAGGCTCAGTCAGCGTGAGTCCCAACCCGGTGACATCGGGCAACAATCTCACCGTGTCGCTCACGATTAAGAATCAAGGTTCGACAACCGCCTTCGCCTCAACTACCCGCGTGCAAATCAAGAACGCAGCGTTGACAGCGACGATTACAGACCAGGATCAGTCCACCGCCTCGATAGCTGCGGGGGGCTCGCTCTTTCAAAGCTACACCGTGGCCATCCCCGCCGGGACGACGCCCGGCAGCTACAACGCCTACATCCTTTTGGATCGTTATGGCACCGCCGGCCAAGGGGGTAACACCGCCAACGACTACGGTAGCAGTTCATCGTTCAACATCAATACACCAGTCGTCATCTACACGCTAAACGTCGCTTCATCGAATCCCAGCAGCGGGGCTTACGTTTATGTCGGCCCCAATGACACACAAGGCCGGGCCGAAGGAACGACTGCATTCAGCAGAACCTTTAATCCTGGAACCTCTTGGTTACCCTGATCGCTCCGCTCACGGCTGGCGGAAACAACTTCCAAAAATGGCAACTTAACGGCTCAGATTACAGTTACAGCACGACCATAAACTTTACATTGACGGGAAACTGGACAATAACCGCTGTTTTTGTTGCTGCTCCGCCGGTCACACATACCGTTACTGTCGCCTCCTCCAACCCGAATAGTGGCGTTAGCATTACGGGCAACCAGCTTGACAACAATAACTTTGCCGGCGGCACTACGACCTTCGGCCGTGTTTTTAACCAGAATTCAACGGTTTCGTTTAGCCGCTCCGTCTCCTCAAGGCCTGGCCCTGCGGGCGAAGGTGCCTGCCCTCTTGGGAAGGACAACACCCCAGTCTCATTCTGTTCCCGCCCCAACTTTCGCGCGGGGCGGAACTGGCGAACGCGGTCATGTCGTGCGGGTTCAACACTCATATCCCCCTGCGCACCCAATAGCCCGGTTTCCGGCTCAGATGCGCCATAGCCACCACCCAGATGCGGTCGGGCTGCAATTCCTAGACGACGTGAAAGGGGAAACGCCAGGTGCGCGAGATCAGCGTGCCAGATGGTCCGCTCTTCCCGGTTCCGGTTGCGCCCGCAATAACCTCACCGGGCGTCCACCGCCGTCAGGAATTCGTCCCCCAGACCTGCTCGCCGCTGATCGTAGAAGCGGGCCGACTCAAGGAGTTCGGCGGCGGCCCGCCGGTGGTAGACGACGCGTTTCATGGAGTTGTCTCCGGGCTTCCGTCATCACTTCCTTGGCAGGGATTCCTTCGGCCCGCAATTCGCGGATTTCCTTCACGCGCCCCTCGATCTCGGTATTCCAGGCCGGCTCAATTTCCGGTGTGGCGAAATCCTCGACACTCGCCGTGAGTTTCTCGGCCAACTGGATCCGCTTCGTTGCGGGCCAGTTCAGCAGCTTCGCTTCGAGGGTATCTTGTGCCGTTGCCATGAAAATTGCGTCGGGCGACGCTGCGGTGTATGCAAGCCGTCTGTCGTTCCAAACACGCGCCGAGGTAGCCTTCCTTGAGTGCGTGTTCCGCCGCTTGAGCCTGTTTGAAGCACTGCCCGGCGGTGAACATTGCCCCGAGCCAGAGCAACTTCGCATCTCCGAATTCGTCCGGCTGTATCGCCGTGATGCGACTATCATCGCGGCAGCGGAGTGCAGGTCTGTGAGCCGCCGCCAACCTGGGAAGGGGCCGTGCGCTGCGGCTCTCGGAGCCGCGCTCCGTTCGCGCTGCCGGGGTCAGGGCGCAACGCGCGAGGTCTTGTTTCGGGGAATTCTCACCCCGTCCGCAGGGCGGGTGAGGGGAAATCCCGGCAGGCGTTCCTCCAGAAATCACCCGTAATGGGTATCACTTGAACGACTTGTCGGGATACTTTGGCGCCGACGGCACGGGGCGCGGGTCTTGTGCGATGAGTTCCTGGAGGTGCTTGACGGCTGTTTCGAGTTGCGCGTCGTGGCCCTCAAACGTGGCGTGCGGCAGGTTGTCCACCACGAGGTCGGGATCGACTCCCCGACCTTCGATCAGCCACACGCCTTCCGGACCATAGACGCCGGTTTCCGCGGGCGTCGCCATGCCGCCGTCCACGAGCCAGCGCTGCGCCGAGAGCCAGATTTCCCCGCCCCAAGTGCGCGTGCCGATCACTTGACCCAGACCGAGGCGGCGGAAGCCCTCGGTGAACGCCTCGCCATCGCTGGCGGTGCGCTCGTTGCAAAGGACGACCACATGGCCGCGGAACGCGTACTGCATGTTCCAAGTCGGCTCGCCGAGGCGCGGTTGCCAATAGAACCAGGCCTTACGCAGCAGCCGGCCAAGGATCCAACTGTCGATGTTCCCGCCCCGGTTGTGGCGCACGTCGATGATCAAGCCCGGTCGCTGGAAGACGGGATAAAACGCGCGCGCCCATTCCGCGATGTTGCCCGCGCCCATCGCCCGGAGGTGGACGTAACCGATCTGGTTGGTGCTGAGCCTCTCCACTTCGAGCCGCCGGGTGTACTCCCATTCGTCGTAGCGCAGGTCCGCTTCCTGATCGGTGGTGATCGGTTTGGCGATGACCAGACGCGGCTTCTTGGTCTTCACTGGTTTTACCTCCAGCAATACCTGCTTGCCCGCCTGGGCACGGAGCAGGCTTCCCGGATGGCTGACGCTCAGAGTGGACACGCCGTTGATGCTCAGAATCACCTCGCCCTCCTTCATCTCCACACCGGGCCGGGCCAGCGGTGAGAGGGCGTCAGGATAGTCCGGGTCGCTCCGATAGATGTGCTCGACGCGCCAGCCGCCGGCCTGCTCATCGCGGAGGAGCCGCGCGCTGAGGTGCTCCCCAATGTCGAGACAGTTTTGGGGGTGATTTAAGAGTGTGAAAAGTGCGATCTGCCCACGGCGCTATTAGCGGAGATAAACGAGCG
>JAJXZI010000183.1 GCA_021780115.1 bacterium
GACTCGCTGGCGCGGCAAATCCGCATGACGGGGCGCGCGTATCCGCTGTTCGACATCGCGCAGTTGATTCTACAGAGGCCGGAACGGCATTTCCTGACGTTCCGCGTGAAGAAGAACGCCGACGGCCAGCCCGTGCAACCGCTGTTTCTGTGCGCGCTGGACGACACGCTCTGGCTCTCGGAAGACGAAGCCGTCGCCCACGTGCTTGACCGGCACTTCACGACGTTTTACCAGGCGGAGCGCACGGCCACGGAGCCGCCGAAGGGCAAATACACCTTCGTCGCCCAGTGCGCGCTGAGCGGCGTGATCCTGGGGCCGCCGAACTATCACGATTACCAGAACCAAGTGCGCAAGCTGCACGCCGAGCGGTTCTCCCGGATGCCGTTCGAGGTCTTCAAGTCCCGCATCCGGATTGTCCGCGACGAGGCCGTCGTGAAAAAGTGGATCGACGACCAAAGCTGGAAAACCGAATACGTCTGCCTGAACGTGCCCGAGGCGCTGCGGCTCGCCAGCCGCGAGGCAGTGGAGAAGCACTTTCGCGAAGTCCACCAAGCCACCATCATCAAGCCGGTGGACGCGCACACTTTGGACGGCAAGGCCGCGCGGGCGTTGCGCTCACCGGGGCTGGCGCGGCTGGTGCGCGGCGGCTGGGAACAGCAGCGGCGTTTCCCGCTCCCGGTGGCCACGACGCTGAGCCAGCAGTTCGCCGCGCGCGGCCTGCAGTTCTTCAAGGTCAACCGATTCGTCACCCACGTCTCGGTGGCACGACCGCACTTCTTGGACTTGAGCCTCACGCCCGTCTCCGAAGGCATCCGGCACATCGTAGAATTCATCAACGCGCATCCCAAATGCACGCGCCGCAAGCTCGTCGAGGGCCTCGCGCCCAGCCCGACGATGACGACGCCGACGCCGCCGGTCCCGGCGCCGGCCGAGATGGATCGCGCGTCGGCAGCGCCGGACACGACAGCGCCAGCCGCCGAAGCAGCCGCGCCCCCCGCCGAGCCAACCGCCCCGGCGCCGGCCGCCGTTGCGCCGGGTACCGCCTCCGTGGAGAGCACCGAGCCGACGCCGGAACAGACGGCGGTGATCGCGGATTTGCACTGGCTCATCCACCAGGGACACGTCCTGGAATTCGCCAACGGCATCCTGGAAACCGCCAAAAAACCGCTGCCAAAGCCGCCGAAGCCGGAAGCGAAACCCGCCGCCGCCCAGCCCGCGGGCGAGGCCGCGTCCCCAGCGGAGCCGAAAGCCGAGGGCGAACCGCTCGTCACCGCGGAAGAAGCGGCGTTGGCCGGCCAAGCGGCCGACGCGGGCGGGGACCAGTCCGTTGGCCCAGCGGAAGCCGCCCCGCCGCCCGAACCTGGCGGACCGGTTCCAGTGGAAACCATGCCTCCAGACGTGGCACTGGGCGCGAGCACCGAGCCGCCCGTCGCGCCACCGGCGCCCGGAGAATCCGGGCCACCGGCCGTTCCCCCGCCGGCGCAGTCCTGAGCGGGCGCCGCCGGACGGTGCGCCTTGTTCAAACGCCGGCGGTGCGCCGGAGGTCGAATACACGATGGGCGCCGAGGCTGAAAACGAATTGATCGCGCGCTGCCGCCAGGGCGAGCCGGAGGCGTGGGACGAGTTGTTCGACCGGCATTACGCCGCCGCGGGGCGCTTCATTTTCCAGCTCGACAGCGACTTCACCCGCGAAGACGCGGACGAGATTTGCCAGGAGGTTTTCCTCGCCGTCATCCGCAACCTCGGTTCGTTCCAGGGCGAATCCCAGTTCCAGACCTGGCTCTTCCGCATCGCGGCCAACAAGGCGCGGGATTACCGCGAGCGCCAGCACGCCGCCAAGCGCGGGGGCCGGCAGAAACCGGTGTCCTTGCAGGCCGAGGATCCGGAGACCGGCCTGACGCTCGATCCGCCCGCCGGCGCGCCCGGACCGGACGCGCTGTTGGCGCACGCCGAACAGGCGGCGCTGGTCCACGGCGCCCTGGGCGAACTCGACGCGCCGTGCCGGGAGATCGTCGAGTTACGCTACTTTGGCGATTTGAGCTACGAGGAAATCGGCGCGGCGCTGAAGCTCAACGCCAAGACCGTCAGCTCGCGTCTCAGCCGGTGCCTCGACCGGCTCGAAGCGATCGTGCGCCACCTTTTTGCGCGGGAGCGGACGCCGGCATTCCCGTCTAACTCCTAGCCGATTTCCATGCCACCGGAACGCGACATCGAAAAAATGTTGAAGGCCGCCGCCGAGAAGCGCCGGCGCGAGGCGGGCACGCCCTGGGAGATGCATCCGGCCACGCGCCGCCTGCTGCAGAGCGAAGTGGCCCGGCAGTACCGCCGACCTCCGCCCGCGGGCTTCGCCTGGCGGGATTTCCTGGTCCGGCACCGGTGGCGGATCGCGTGGGCGGCCGGGCTGACGGCGGTGCTGTGCCTCGGCCTCTGGATGTCTCAGCCCCGGCCGACGCATAACCCGGCAGTGAGCGACGTCGCCTCGCTGGAAAAGCGCCTGGCCGAACGCGCGCTCCGGCCAGCGCGTTCCGAACCGGCGGCGACGCCGGCGCTGAATCGCCTCACCGCCACGAACTCCGCCGAACCCGCGATGGTCGCTCAAACAGGGACGCCGCCACCCGACCTGGAGAAATCACTGGCCGGGACGAGCCGCGCGCGGAAGGTGGTCAACTCCCCGGCCGCCCGCGCCGAACCGGGGCGCGAGGCCGCTGACAGCAGCGCCGCCAGCTTCCCAGCGGAGTCCCCGAAGGCCACGCTTGCGGCGGCCCCCGCTCTCGGCGTGAACGGAAGCGAGATCGCGTCCGCAAAAACGGACGCCTTTCAGCGCCGCTATGGCGTCCGGCTGGAGGAGCCAGCGCCAGCGGACGCCGTCGGAGGGACGATTCAGGACCAGTTGCGTCTCAACTCACCGCTGGCGCCGGCCGCCGCACCCGCTGGAGCTTTCGCACCGTCGGCCACGCCGGTGAAACTGTCCCTCGGCTATTTTGCCCGCACCCCGGCGGCCAAACCGCAGCTCGCCCTGAATTTTGACCGGCTGGCAAAGGACGAAAGCGAAGCAGCGAAACGCGCTCCGACGCCGACCGCGCCGGTCGTGCTGGAGAACTTTCGCCTGGAGCGGGCTGGCGACGTCGTCGAAATCATCGACCGCGACGGTTCGACTTACTCCGGCCGGGTGCAACCGTCGCCCGCGACCATTGTTGTGCTGGCGGATGGGACAGCTTCACGGGACAAGAAGGAAGCCGCGCCAGAATCGCAAACGGTCAACGGCGCCGCGCTTGGTTCCGGCGCTCCGTTGGCGATGCGTCGTTATCGGCAGGCCGCCACCGCGCTCGCGGTGACTTCGGAGGTCAGTCAGGATTCGTTCTCGTTTCAAGTGACCGGGACCAATCGCACGCTGAACCAGCAGGTCGTCTTCGACGGAGCGGTGTTGTTCTCTCCCACCGGCCCGGTCCCCGCCGCAGGGACGGCGCAATCGACCGGAATCGTCACGGCGGCCGACGTCCGCGCCAAACTGGTTTCCGGCTCGGCCGCCCCGCCGCCAGCGCCGAGCCCGAACTTCCGCGTCACCGGCAAGGCCGTCGTCGGCGGCCAGCCGGCGGTCGAGATCAACGCCCTGCCGGTGAAGAAATGATCGCTGTCACAGGGACAAGACTTCATGGCTTCCTTGATTCAACTGGGCAGCGTCGTGCTGGGCGTGGCACTGCTGCTGGGCGCGCCGACGGACGCGGCCGGCCGGTTCGCCCGCAAGCTGCCGGAACCGTTGCCCGGCCATCCAGGCAACCTTTTTCTCGCCGGTGAGGTGGTGGTGGTGCCGCTGCCGCCGGGCGCCGCCGGCGATTGGCAGGCGGTGGATTTCGAGGGTCGGCCCGTCGCTCACGGCCCGGCGGAATCCGGATCGGCCGACTTGGGCCGGCTGCCGGTTGGTTACTACGAAGTCCGCTGGCGCGCGGCCGATGGCGCCCGCACGAACCGCGTTTTCGCCGGGGTGCTGGCCCGTCTGCGCTCGGCCACGCCGGCAACATCGCCCGTCGGCCTCGACGTGGCGATGGCCTGGTTCTATCCGGAGGAGAAGATGCCGGCGGTGGCCAACCTGTGCGCGCTCGCCGGCGTAAATTGGGTGCGCGACCGGTTGAGTTGGGCGGAGATGGAACCGGAGCGGGGGCGTTTCGCCGCGACCAACCGTTACGACGCCTCGGCGCGCATCCAAACCGCGGCCGGACTGCGGGTGCTCCAGGTCAACCACAACTCGCCCGCCTGGGCGAATCCACAGACGAAGCGCTTCCCGCCCGACCTGCGCGACGCTTACAACTTTTACCGCGCGATGGCCCGGCGCTGGCGCGGACAGGTCGCCGCCTTCGAGCCGTGGAACGAGGCGGACATCGAGATGTTCGGCGGCCACACCGGCACCGAGATGGCGGCGCTGCAAAAGGCCGCGTACCTCGGACTGAAGGCGGGCAACCCGGACGTCATCGCCTGCCTCAACGTGTTCGCCGTTCACCGCGCGTCCACGCTGCGTGATCTGGAAGAGAACGAGGCGTGGCCTTGCTTCGACACGTTCAACCTGCACCACTACGAACCGTTCGCCAACTACCCGAAACTCTACGCCGACTTCCGCGCCGTCTCCGCCGGCCGGCCACTCTGGGTCACCGAAAGCAGCGTCCCGGTGAAGTGGAGCGGCGACCGCGGCTTGAAGGAGCCGACGGATGCCGACCTCGCCCTCCAGGCCGAGCGCGTGGCGAAGACGTACGCGTCGGCGATCCACGAAGGGGCGCGGGCGGTGTTCTATTTTCTCCTGCCGCACTACGCCGAGGGACAGACGCAATTCGGCATCCTCCGGCCGGACCTGACGCCGCGTCCGGCCTTCGTGGCGCTGGCGGCCGTGGGGCGTTTGCTGGCCGACGCCCGACCGTTGGGCCGGCTGGAGACGGAGGTTCCGTCGCTGCACGGATTTCTTTTCCGCGCCAGGCCGGATGGCGTGTCCCGTCGCGTGTTGGTGATTTGGGCGGACCAAGGCGAAAGGGAATTCGCGCTGCCGGAGAAGCCCGTCGCGGCCTTTGACCATCTGGGCCGGGAAGCCCGGCTTTCCGGTACCACTCTGCGCGCCGGCCCGGCGCCACGCTTCGTGTTGTTGGGTGGCCCCACTCGGCTAGCCCTCGCGCCGCCGCCGGAGACGCCGCGCTGGCTGCCGGGCCAGCCGTCGCCGGTGGTGCTTCAAGCGATCCTGTCGCCGCAGCAAGTCGTCCTGGGCCAGTCCGCCTACCGGGTCGAAGCGGGGCAAGCGGCGGAGGTTACGGTGTGCGCGTACAACTTCGGTTCCCGGACGTTTCGCGGGCGGCTGCGCGTCGAGGCGACGCCGGCCGCGGCGGTGGAATTGCCGTCCCGGCTGGAGTTGGCTCCCGGCGAGCGGCGGGAACTGACGCTGCGGCTGCGGCTTGCGGCACCACCGCCGGCGGGCGAGGAACGCGTCCGGATCCGGGGCGACTTTGGTGCGGGCGGCGAGGCCGTGCTTTCGCTGCGCCTCAGCGTTCCCTCCGGCGGGTGAGCAGCCCGCCCCGAAGCCCTCCCGCAAAAAAACCGGGTCCGCTGAGCGAGTCAGCGGACCCGGCGCGAAGCGCGTCGGTCCGTCCGGTTCAGGTTTTACCCCGGACCCGGACGTTCCGGCGCGGGTGACTTACTGCCGGATCAAGCGGTAAAACGCCGCGCTGCCGGAGGCCGAGTTCGTAACGCTGCCGCTGCCCAGGGTGCCGGGCACGTTCTGCCAGGACGTCGGCGACACACTTGGGGAGGTTTGGAGTTGAACATTCGGGTCGGCGGGCCAGGAGAGAACGATCGAGGTGCCTTGCAGGCGGATCGTGAGCGGTCCGGGAGACTGCGTCGCCAGGGCCGGCACCGAGTAGATCCCCCAATTGTCCAAGCCCCAGAACCAGCTTCCCGTGCCGGCCTGCATGAGCCGGAACTGCACGTTGGTCTGGTTGTCGGCGTTGGGAACCCGCAACGCCTCGAAGCGCATGCTCTCGTAAGTATCGTCGTTCACCCGGCCTTCGATGTAGGGCTCCAGGGCCTGGCTGATGGGCGCCCCGATGAACGCGCCGAGCGAGCCACCGATCACTTTGCCGAGGGCGTTCGTGTAGCGGGGATTGATGGAGAAGGCCATGGTCTTGGCCACGTCCACGATGCCGTTGGGATCCCGGGCGATCTCGGCCGTCTGCTGGTCATCATTGTCGCCTTGGAGCAGATAGAGCAAGGGCAACCAGTTGGTGCCGTGGTCCACCGAGTACTCCAACGAACAGATGTTGTTCTGGTTTTGCTCGTAGGAGCTGTCAAACGCCACGACGATGCCCGTCTTGCCGCTCAGATTGTAATTGGTCGTGTAAAGGAACTGGATCTGCTGGCCGTTACGGTGGTCCGACTCGGCGTAAAGGAACTGGCCTTGCATCAGCGGATTGGTGACCGCGTCGAAAAAGCGGCCGTTCAATTCCTGGTATAGCCCGACGTAGAGCCGGTTCGGGCTGAACGTTCCCACATCGTTGGTGCTGACCACGGTCCAGCCCAGATAAGCGTCCGAGTTGGGGTCCGTGAAGCTCAGGTTGCCAGGCTCCAAGGAGGTGGTGTAGTTCGTTTGGCTCCAGCCCGCAGGCAGGCCGCCGTCCGCCACCTCGTCAAAGTTCTCCGAATACACGGGCGTTGACAGCACGTAATTGCGGAGGTGGTTGAACTGCCAGGTCTTGGTCGTGGTCGTTCCGCCGGCGGTGAAGGAAATCTGCCCGGTATGAACGGTGCGCGGCAGTTGCAGGCCGCCCGGCGTGTAGGTCACGCTGGTGACTCCACTACGGTTCGTCACGGTCGCCGGGACCAGCGCGCCATCGATGCTCAATTTGACGGAAGACGGGTCCACCGTGCCGCTGGAGCCGTCGTGGATCTGGACCTGCACACTCGGCGAACCGAAGTCATTGCCGCGGTAATCCGAAATGAAGGAGGTCGGGCCGGCATATTGGACGTAGGGCGCGACGGGCGTCGTGCTCGTCGGGTAGGCCATCACCGCCTGCGGATTGGTCGTGTCATTCACGAGGACCTTCTGCCCGGAGGGAGTGATCGTGTACAGCTCCAAGCCCGCAATGCCCCGGTTGTCCGGCAAGGGAGACTGGCGGAACCAGACCACCTTGCAGGCATAAAAGCCGGATTGGGCCACATACAGGTCGAACGTCGTGTCGCCCGGGATGCGGCGTGTGTCGTAGATCCCCACCTGGGTCGAAAAGGCGTCGTAGGCGTTGGTGCCGATCGTCATGCGGAAACCGTCCGCGCTGTTGACGCCGAACCGGTAGTAGCCGGCGGACAGCGACAGGTAGCCCGTGAACTCCACCGCCAGATTATGGTCGTAGGGGAGGGCCACCCCTGGCGGTGTTGATTTCAGATAACCGTTCCCGGAAGTGAAATTGCCCTGGTCCGAGCCGTCGAAGCTGAAGTTCAGCACACCGCTGACGCTGTAGGCTCCGTTGGCCAGCGGTCCCGGAGTGACGGTTTCCGCATAAGGCTGGCCGGTCATGGGGTCGGTCAGGATTCCCGCCAACTGCGCCTCGGCACGGGCGGTGCATCCCGGCAAAGTCCCGACGGACGTGCCGTCGTTCTGCATGATGATCGCGTAATCGTATTGGCTGACGCGCGCCACGAAGCCGGGACTATTGGTGCTCACCGCGCCGGGCGGCTGGGCGAAGCTGGCCGGGATGGTGGGATAATTCAGCACCGTGAACGTCCAATTCGTGCCCAACTGGCTCGGCGGCGTGTTGTTGTCGCTAAAACTGACGCTGGCCGTGTGCGTGGAGCCGGCGGCCAGCAGATTGGTGACCGCATAAACCACCGTCGTCAGGTTGGTGGTCTTGGTGACCGTGGCGGGTACCTGGGACCCGTCCAGGGTGAGTTTCACCGTGCTGGGGACAACCGCCGTGTCCTGGTCCACGAGGCTCACGGAGAGCGTCGGGAAGCCTGCGGCGCCGGTGAAGCCCGGAGCGGGAGCGAACGTCGTCACCACCGGCGGCAGCTTGGTGACAACTTGCACGATATTCGAGCCGACCAACCCCCCCTGGTAGATAGCCGACACCTCCGAAGCGGTGAGCACGCGGCCCCAGATGCCCAAGTCATCCATCATCAAGCCGACCATCTGTGCGTTGCCGCCGTCGGTATAGTGGCCGGTGCCATCCTGCCCGATGTTCACGTTGAAACTCTGGGAGAGCGTGTCAATGGCCCCCAGCGTGGCGGTCAGGGGATCGGTCGAGTACAACTGGCCGTCCACGTAAATGCTGACCACGCTGGACCGGTCAAACGTGACCACGATATGATGCCAGTTCCCATCGCGGATGGGCGGCGTGTGGGTGGTGCTCTCCGTGCTCCCGCCCCCGTCCCCGCGGACGTTGACGCGAAAATTCCCACCGTTCTGCGTAAAGATTCCCCAGCCCACGTTGCCGCTGCTGCCCCAGTCCTTGTTGGAAATGAACGGCGGATCGTCCACTTGGTTGGTGTAACTGGTCCAGAAGGAGACGCTGAAGTTCGCCGTGGTGTCAAACTGCAGCAAGGTGGGGTAGCCCAAGGTCACGTAGTCAATTTCTGACCCATCCTTGAGGGTCGTCACCGAGACGGCGCCGGAGCCGATTTTGCCGGGAACGAAAGTGGGGGTTCCCACCGGGGTCCCGTTCAGGGCGTTGCCGGAGTCGTCGTTGTAATTGTTGTCGAACGTCAGGTGGCACAGCAGCCCGTTGGTGAGGGTGCCGGCGGAACTGTCGCCGTGCCAACCCGCGAGCAGCGCGATCAGTCCGAGCAGTGCGAAACGGCGCGGTATTCGGTAGCTTCTTTTCATGGCTTATTGGTTTCTGTTTTGTGTTTCTGTTCTTTGTTTCTGGTGATTTTTCCCGTGCAGATTCAGTTCAACCGACCACTTTCCCGCCCCCGTCTTCTCACTCGGGGGAAGCTTAAATCAGCAATCTCGGATGATTGAGAGCGTTTCACGCCGGTATCCGGTCACTTGGTCATCTGATGGAACTTGAGCGCCGCGGCGGCGTCCGCGTCCCCCTGCGCCTGAGCGGATTGCAGCAGACCATTGAGGGCCAGCATGGCCCGGGCGACGAGCAGGCGTTGGTCCGAAGTCAGATCGGGCCGCTCCGACAGGGCTTGGGCGACGGTCGCGGCCTTCGGGTAGTCCTTGCTTTGCACCGCGGAGACGACCTGCCCGACCACCTCTTTGACATCAGGCGCGGCCTTGCTGAAGCCCCGTTCCATTGCCACGGGGATTTCCCCTGCGGCCAGCGGCGGCGGCGGGCCAGCGTTGCGGTTGCAGCCGCACGCCGTCCCTACGGCCAAGCCCAAGGCCAGGCAAATCCGCTTCGCGCAATTCAGGTTCATGGTCGGCAGATGGGGCGGGGAGCCAGGCTACGACTTCGGCATCGCGCTGGGTCGCTCGCCCGTGTACCAACGGTAATCCACGCCCTGGGGCGTGTAGGGAATCCGTGAGACGTTTCCCGGCACCCACAGCGTGTTGCACCCCTTGTTGTGACGCCACCAGCCCATCGTCAGATCCACGCCGGGGTAAAGCGGCGCCAGGCTGTATTTCCACTGGCTCAGGATTTGTGAACTCCCGGGGAACAGGCCGAGGGTGTCGTCGGGGCCTTCGTTCTTCTGTTCGGCCGAGTCCTGGCAGAAGATGGTGCTGGACACACTCAAGTAGGTGGTGAGCTTGAGCGGGGCCTTGGCGTTGGGGCCGTACTGCGTGCCTGCGCCGGTCCAGGGAATCAGGAGCCATTGGCACAGGCCATAGGTGGAATTCGCCCAGAAATCGTGGGGATAATAGAGGCCGCCGTCATGCCATTCGTCCACCACCTTCCCGTCGGGGCAGCCGAAGATTTTCCGGTTGCCGGAATAATACTGAAAATAGCCCAAGGCCCAATAGCCGTTGTCGTTCGTGGGCGGCAGCAAGACGTCCGATGCGGGGCTCAACGTCCACTGCCCGCCGTTGATCACGTAGCCGCCGGCCTGGCAGAAGAAGGTGTCGTGGTTGTCGTCGGCGTAGAGGTGCGCAGCCACGCCGATCTGCCGCAGTTGGCTGATGCATTGTGCGCTGCGGGCCTTCTCCTTCGCCAAGCTCAACGCCGGCAGCAGCAGGCCCGCCAGGATGGCGATGATGGCGATCACCACCAGTAACTCGATCAGTGTGAACCCGCGCTGCCGAAGGGCGTCGCCGTCGGGGATGGGCGGCACCTCCCGGTGGTCCCGACTTCCCAAAATCACTTCGAGTTTCATATCGCAAATGCAACCGACTGCGCCGTCTCAGAACGTCATCACCCCGCTCGCAACTGCCGGCCAACACCCGAAACCGGGGGGCACCCCCCGGTATCGCCGACGTCTGGATGGCCAAGCTACGGGACCGCTACGGCCCGAACAAGCTGGCGTCTGTGAATCCGCCGTGACGCCCGGGTTACAATCGAGTGTACGATCGAGCACTCCAAGCTGTTCCCTTCCCGAAGTCCCCAACCGGCTGCGGCATGCTCGCCCGTCCCACAACGCCGCCGTGTGCCGTCCGCCCCAACTTCAATGCGGAGAGAGGCGACCGGAAGGTAGCACGGCAGTTGGCGTCTCGGGCGAACGGCTGGGTTCGCATGGTGTGAAGTTAATACTCTGGTCAAAGAATCTTGTCAAAGAAAAAGGCTGGCCGGACAGCCCTTTCACGCTTTGTCTGGGCGGCCGGTCGGCAGGCACCGCCCCGGAAACCCATCCGCTTTCGGAGGTCATTCTCGCCGTCCGATGGGGCGGAAATTACCGAGCGAGGGAGTGGGCCGTTTTCTGGGAAACAAACGCCGCAACCCGGCGCTTGGCTTCGGAAATCTCTGCGTGACTCATCTTGCTCTTGACCCGGGCGCAGGCCCCGTCCGCATCAGCCAGACCTTGGGCGGCGGCGAGGCTCAACCATTTGCATGCCTCAATGCGGTCCGCCGGCACGCCGATGCCTAAATCGCACCGCTGCCCCAGGTTGAACTGGGCCAGGGCGTCGCCCCGGTCGGCGGCCTGGCGGAACCACTTGGCCGCCTGCGCCTGGTCTTTCGGCACGCCGCGTCCGAACTCGCACATCACGCCCAGATCGTACTGGGCCTTGGTGTTTCCTTGCGCGGCGGCCAAGCGGTACCATTTGGCCGCGTCGGCCGGGCCCTGAGCCACCCCCTGCCCGACTTCGTATAACTCCCCCAAAGCCGTCTGCGCGTCGGCGTCGCCTTGGTCGGCCGCCCGGCGATACCATCGGGCGGCTTCTCCGTAATCGTGCGGCACGCCGTGGCCCTGGGCGTAAAGTCGGCCCAATTGGGTCTCCGCCTGGGCGTCTCCTTGCTCGGCTTTGGCCCGGATCGCCGGAACGTCCGCCGGGCGGACGGTGTTCCCGGACGCCACATCCGCGTCCCCCGGATTGGAGAGTCTGGCCACGATGAAAACGCCCAACGCGCAGCCAGCCAGGATTCCAATGTTGCGGGCCGCGCGGGTCATCGCCCCTTCTCTCCCCGCGCGGACACAGGAATCCAGATTCCGACGTTTGCTTGGGCAGAAGTGGAGCGCGGCCCCCCGCGGCGGGGATATCCCCGCAGGTCCGGGCGCCACCGACACTGCTCGCTGCGAAGCCTCAGCCGCATCATGGCATGCATGATGACATGAGCGCCGGCCGCAATCCATTGGGAAATTCCGTGTCGCCCGCTGGCAAGGATCGGGGGCACGGCCCCGCGGGGTGACACGTCCGGAGCGGCCGACACTTGACAGCATGGGAAGCACTCCTTTGAGTATGCGCTGCCAACGCGTCGCGGGAACGGTCGTCTGTTCCGGCGCGGTCTTGCCGGTTGGAGCGCGGGCAATCGGCCGGATGGGTCCGGCGAGCCGGGCAAGCACTGGCGACAGGCGCAGCCCGCGTGCGCCACTGAGAATCAAAATCATGTCCACCAGTTCCTTGAACCTGGGACTCATCGGCGCCGGCCGCATCGGCCGGCTGCACGCTGAACATCTTTGCCGCCGCATCCCGGAAGCACGGTTGCTGGCGGTCACGGACGTCAATGAAGCTGCCGCCCACGATTGCGCCGCTCAGCTTGGTCTCCCGCAGTGGGGCGGCGACTACCGGAAGCTGCTCGACGATCCGCGGATTCACGCGGTCGTGATTTGCTCGTCCACCGACACGCACACCCCGCTCATCGAGGCCGCGGCGGCCGCCGGCAAACACATCTTCTGCGAGAAACCGATTGACTCCGATCTGGGGCGGATCGACCGGGCGTTGCAGGCGGTCGCACGGGCCGGGGTGATTCTCCAAATCGGATTCAACCGGCGCTTTGATCCGAACTTCCGCCGGGTGCGGCAAGCGGTCGTGAGCGGCGAGGTCGGCATGCCCCACCAAGTCCACATCATCAGCCGGGATCCCTCGCCCCCGCCGCTGGACTACATCCGCAAGTCCGGCGGCATCTTCCTGGACATGACGATCCACGACTTCGACATGGCCCGGTTCCTCGTCGGCGCGGAAGTGGAGGAGATTTACGCCACCGGGAGCGCCCGGGTGAACCCGGCCATCGGCGACGCCGGCGATCTGGACACCGCCGTCGTCGTGTTGAAGTTCGCCAACGGCGTTGTCGGCACCATCGAAAACTGCCGCCAAGCGGTCTATGGTTACGACCAGCGCGTCGAGGTGTTCGGCAGCGCGGGCAGCATCGTCGCGGACAACATCTACCCGAACAGTGCCCTCGTGCAGGGTCGGAGCAGCATTTACCGCGATCCGCCCCTCAACTTCTTCATGGAACGCTACGTCGAAAGCTACCTGCGTGAGATGAGCGAATTTGTGCGCGCGGTCCTCGAGGGAAAACCATCCCCGGTGTCGGGCCCCGACGGCCGGATTCCCGTCGTCATGGCCATGGCCGCCCGCCGATCCATCGTGGAGAACCGGCCCGTGCGGCTGGCGGAAATCGGATGACCGCCGCCCAGGCGCCAGGGCGCAAGGCGGGAGAAGCGGGTTACTCGCAGCCGCAGCGCGTCAGGAATTCGCGGTTCCGCCGCGCGCATTCCTTTGGCGAACCCATCCCCGGAAGAACGTCCTGCTCGACCACGATCCAGCCGTTGTAGCCGGAGTCGCGCAACTCCTCCAGGACCGCCGCGAACGGCACGTCGCCCCGGCCCAGTTCGCAGAAAATGCCGCGCCGGATGGACTCGAAGTAATCCCAGCCGTTCCGGCAGCTCTGCTCGTGGAGGGCCGGACTGCAATCTTTGAAATGGACGTGCCAGACGCGCTCCCGATATCGACGCAGCAGTTCCACGGGCGCTGTGCCGCCGCCGAAACGGTAGTGTCCCGTGTCGAAGCAAAGCCCGACGAGTTGGGGATCGGTGCTGCCCAGCAAGGCCTCGATTTCCCACGGCGCTTCCACGTAGCCGGCGCAGTGGTGGTGAAAGACACTGCGCAACCCAGTTTCCTGCCGCACGGCTTGGGCGATCCGATTCACGCGCTCGCCGTAGGCCGTCCACTCTTCCGGCGGGAGACTGTGTTCCGGTGTGACGCGGCCGGCCAATCTGGTCCGCGACGGATCCTTGCCGTTGTCGTCGGCCAAGACCAGGAAGGGTGTGCCCCCGGCGGTCTCGGCCATCAGCCGGGCCGTCTGCACGGCACGCGTTGCGCCTTCGGCGCAGGCCTCCTGTTGGGTGAAGGCGATTGGGACGAACGCCCCGACCAACGCCAGTTGCCGGGCCGCCAGTTCGCGGCGCAGGGCCGCTGGCTCGGCCGGCATGAAACCCCAGTCACCGAGTTCCGTGCCGGCGTAGCCGGTTTCCCGGATTTCGTTCAAGACCTGGGTGTAACCGAGCGTTTCGCCCGGCAGCCCAAATTCCAGCGCGCCCCATGAACACGGGGCGTTGGCGATGCGGATGCGGGAGATGGGTTTCGTCATCGGTGGGTTAGTGGTTAGCCTGAACATTTCACAGACTTCGTAGCCGCCGACGTGAGGAGGCGGATTCAGATGAGACTCGCAAGGAGTCGCCTCTTCACGTCGGCGGCTACAAACTGTAGGCCGGTTCAATGGCATGTGAGATTCCCCAAGTCAAGCGCTCGCCCGCCCGAAGCCGATGAACCCTCGGCGCGCCAGCCGGTTGGAGTTTTCTTGAATCCGTCCTGGATGGAAGCGGCGCGATGGCGTTCGTCATCGCGGTTTCGCTGGCCCGGACTGCCAATTGAAGGGCGCGTTGAGCCCGAAGTTTCACAGCGTCACCCGCAGGATCGCCAGGAGGTTGGCCGCGTAAAGATTAAAACCGAGCCAACGGTAGAAGGCGTGAAGAAAGAACACCGCCAGTCCGATCCCTAC
>JAJXZI010000069.1 GCA_021780115.1 bacterium
CCGGTCGAAAGTGATGACCAGCGCGACGCCTTCGTGTTGTTCGGCGTCGGCGAGTGTCTGGCGGATGATCTGCTGATGGCCGAGATGGACGCCGTCGAAGAGGCCGATGGCCGCGCAGACCGGCCGCGGACCGGCCTGCAACTCACGGGCTTGGTCGAGAATGATCATGGCAAAGCGGAAGGCTTCGGGGGGGAACCGGGATCCGCGTGGCCTGAGCCGCGGGCAACCACGGAAATTCCGGCCTCACGCGGGGCGTTTCCCCGGATCGGCTCCCGGCGCACCAGCCAACCGCAGGAAGGGAACCACCCGCGCCTCCAATTGCTTGGCCGTCAGTTTCAGCACTTCCTCGAACTCCAGCGCGTCGGCCACGTTGAACTTGCCGGAGACGGTCCGGCGCAGGTTGTGAAGGTGCGCGCCGCAGCCGGCCTTCTGCCCCAATTCGTGGGCCAGGCTGCGGACGTAGGTGCCCTTGGTGCAAGCGACGCTGAACTGGCCCATCGGTTCCTGGTAATGACTGAAGCGGAAGCTGTAGATGTGAATCAGCCGCGGTTCGCGCGGCACTTCGACGCCTTTGCGGGCCAATTTGTAGAGCGGCACCCCGTCTTTCTTCACTGCGGAAACCATCGGCGGCGTCTGCATGAAGTCGCCGACGAAACCGGCGGCCAGTTCATTCAGTTCCTCGACGGTCAGTGGCGGAACGGGCAGCGACGAAACCAGCTCGCCGGCGGCGTCGTAGCTGTCGGTCGTCTCGCCGAACTTGATCGTCCCCTCATAGACTTTGTCCTCGGACATCAGCTTCTCGGAGAGCTTGGTGCCGCGGCCCAGGACAATGAGCAACAGCCCGGTGGCGTTGGGGTCCAGCGTCCCGCAATGGCCGACCTTCTTGATCCCGAAATGGCGGCGGATGGCGTCCACAACGTCGTGGGACGTCGGGCCGGCCGGTTTGTCGATGAGCAAGGCGCCGTCGAGCGCGTCAAATGTCTGCATAGCGTGCGGTGGGAGTCTTGGTCACGACGCGGCCCTTGGACAGCAAATTATTGATCGGCGTGGCGCGCCAGCGCGGCCGCTGCCGTCGTGGAGGTGAACGGACCGGGAAACTTACTTGTCGTCCGGGTGCGCGAACTTGAAGAGCCCGGCCGCCACGGCGCCGCCCAGGAACTCGGCCACCAGGTAAATCCACAGGTTGGGCCAGAGTGAAATGCCCATGGCGGAGATGCCGACCGCGACGGCGGGGTTGAAGGCGCCGCCGGAGATGCCGCCGACGGCAAACGCGCCCGTCATGACCGTCATCCCGATCGCCAGGCCGTAGAACGAATTGCCGGACGTGCCTTTGGCGGTGGCGACGTTGAGCACCACATAGACCAGCGCGAAGGTGAACAGGAATTCCGCGAGCAGCGCCGGGCCGAGGACAGGCTTGAGAGCGGTGACCTCCACGCCGCTCTTGAGGTACTTGACCGCCGCGGCGGCGAGCACGGCGCCGATGACTTGGGAGAGCATGTACGGCGGGACGTCACTAGTCGGGCAGCGGCCGCGCAGCCAGACGCCGAGGGTCACGGCCGGATTATAGTGGCCGCCGGAAATGTGGCCGCCGGCAAAGATCATCACCATCAAGGAGGCGCCGATGGCGAGCGGAGCAAGCGCCCCGGCGCCGGGGCTGATGACGGTGCATCCGACCGTGAAGACGAGGAAGAAGGTGCCAATGAGTTCCGTGATGTATTTGTTCATGGTTCGATGGGTTTGCCGGGGGCAAAGATGGTCGCGCGTTGGGAATTTGCAAGTTCGCCGCGGTCGGTCGGTCCCACGAACCGGCCGCCGGCGGGCGGACACCCCAACTCCGGCCGGGTCAGGCCACGGCGTGGAGGGCCTTGGCGACCGCGGCGATCACCCGCCGTTGCGTGGCGAGGGGCTGGCCGGGGATGCGCGCTCCCGCCGCCGC
The DNA here is from genome assembly GCA_021780115.1 of bacterium. Lineage (GTDB taxonomy): Bacteria > Verrucomicrobiota > Verrucomicrobiia > Limisphaerales > JAJXZI01 > JAJXZI01. Next base: position 1,937 of record JAJXZI010000069.1, read on the forward strand.
CGCGTGGCCGCCGCCGCCGAACTGGGCGGCGATCTTGTTCACGTCCACCCGGTCGCTCTTCGAGCGGAGGCTCACGCGGGTCAGCGCCGGCTCGATTTCCTCAAAAATGCAGGCGACCACCACCGGCTCGATGGCGCGGATGTGGTCGATCAGCCCTTCGGTGTCGTCGCTGTCGGCGCCGGTGCGCGCGAAGTCCGCCCGCTTCAGCCACAGGTAGGCAATGCGGTTGTCGGCCGTGAGCCGGAAGTGGCCATAGACGTGCTTGAGCAGCCGGGCGCGGCAGAGCGGGTAGCTCTGGTACACCTCGCTGCAAATCCGGGAGAGATCGGCGCCGCGGCGGACCAATTCCCCCGCGACGTGGTACGTGGCCGGCCGGGTGGTCGGATACTGGAAAGAACCGGTATCGGTGGAAACCGCGGTGAACAGGCAGTCGGCAATCGGTTTGGTGATCGGCCAGCGGGCGACTTTGAGCAGCCGGAAGATCAATTCACCGGCGGAGGGCTCGCGCGGCGACACCCAGTTCAAATCCCCGTAGCGCGTGTTGCTGGCGTGATGGTCGATGTTAATGAGCAGTTTGCGCTGTCCGACGCACGGGCCGACGCGGCCCAACCGCTCGAAACTCGCGCAATCGGTCGCGATCACGGCGTCAAACGCGCGGTTCGGTTTGGGCTTCTGGAGAAGGTGGTCGGGGTCGAGGAACCGGTATTTCTGCGGCATGGGATCCTCGTTCCAACACACGACCTGTTTGCCCTGGGCGAGCAGCGCCAGCGTCAGGCCGAGTTGGGAGCCGACACAGTCGCCGTCGGGCCGGACGTGGCCGGCCACGCACACGGTCTGGCAGACGCGGAGCGCTTCGAGGATGCGGTCAATGATTTTGGGATAGGATTTCACCGCGGAAAGAGGACCGGCGGAACCGCCGTGGGCGCCGCGCCGGCCTGCCCCGGCCACGGATGAGAGGCGGGGCGGTTCATTCGGCTTCGACGGGGCCGGACTTCTCCAGTTCCTCAATGATCTGGAGCACGCGGTTGCCGCGCACCACGGAGTCGTCCATCACAAAGCGCAGGCGCGGCGTGTATTTAAGAATCACGGACTTGGCCACCAGATCCTGAATGCGCGGGCGATTTTGGGCCAGCAGCGCCAGCCCGCGCTTCTGCTGCTCCGCCGTCCCCAGGATGCTGGTGAACACGGTGGCTGAGCGCAGGTCGCCGGTCAGGTCCACGTCGTTGACGGTGACCAAGCCGGCCTCGGCGACCGGGATTTCACGGCGGATGGCCTCGCCGATCTCGCGCTTCAACAACTCGCGAACGCGCTGGAGTCGAATCGAAGGCATGGCCGGGTCACAATTTCGCCGCGACTTTCTCGGTGGTGCAGCATTCGATCGCGTCGCCGATTTGGAAGTCACCGAAGCCTTCGATACGGATGCCGCACTCCAGGCCGGCGCGCACTTCGTTGACTTCGTCCTGGAAGCGGCGCAGCGATTGGGTGACGCCCTCGAACAGGAGGTTTTTGCGGCGCATGATGCGCACCTTGCCGCGGACGATCCGGCCGCTGCTGACGATGCAGCCCGCCACCGGCGCACCTTTGGAGAGTTGGAAGATCTGGCGCACCTCGGCCGAGCCGATGACGACTTCGCGGCTGAGGGGCTCCAGCAGGCCGGCCATGGCCTCCTTCACCTGGTCAATCAACTCGTAGATGATGGCGTAGAGCTTGATCTGCACCCCCTCCCGCTTGGCCTCGTCCGTCACGCCGGCGTCGATGCGCGTGTGGAAACCCAGGATGACCGCATTGGACGCGGCGGCCAGGGAAACATCCGATTCGGTGATCGTGCCCACCGCGCTGTGGATGATTTCCAGCGACACCTTGTCGGACTCGACCTTCTTCAGCGCGTCCACAATGGCTTCCACCGAGCCTTGGGTGTCCGCCTTGACGACGAGCTTGAGCACCTTGGCCTGCGTGGCCGCGAGGGTGGCGAAGAGATTCTCCAACGTCACCTTGGCGCGTGCTTCCTGGCCCAGCGCCCGGGCCTCGAGCGCCCGCTGCGCCGCCAATTCGCGGACGGCCTTGTCGTTCTCCACCACGGCGAATTCCATGCCCGCCTCCGGCACGTCGTTCAGGCCGAGCATTTTGACGGCGACCGACGGTCCGGCTTCCTTCAGCCGCTTGCCCTCTTCGTTGATCAGCGCCCGCACCTTACCCCAACAGGCGCCGCACAACACGGCGTCGCCGATGCGCAGCGTGCCTTTGCGCACCAACACCGTCGCTGTCGGGCCGCCCGGGTCTTTGCCGGACTCGATCACGTTACCCTTGGCGCGGCGGTCGGGATTGGCCTTGAGTTCCAGCAAATCGGCCTGAAAACAAATCATCTCCAGTAACTTGTCCACGCCCTGCTTGGTCAGCGCCGAGCAATCCACGAAGAACGTGTTGCCGCCCCACTCGTCGGGGACGAGGCCCTTGTCCTGCAACTGCTGGCGGACCATCATCGGGTTCGCGTTCGGATGGTCCGCTTTGTTGACGGCGACGATGATGGGAACCTTGGCGGCCTGGGCGTGGTTCAAGGCCTCGAGCGTCTGCGGCATCACCCCGTCGTTCGCCGCCACCACCAGGATGACGATGTCCGTGACGTTGGCGCCGCGGGCCCGCATGGCGCTGAACGCGGCGTGGCCCGGCGTGTCGAGAAACGTGATCTGCTGCAACTCGCCTTTGCGTTCGGGATGCGGCACGGAAATCGTGTAGGCGCCGATGTGCTGGGTGATGCCGCCGGCCTCCCCGGCGGCGACGTTCGATTTGCGGATGACGTCCAGCAGCGACGTTTTGCCGTGGTCCACGTGCCCCATGATGGTGACGACCGGCGCGCGGGGCTTGAGGTCCGCCACCTTGTCCTCGGCATCGAGTTCAACCTTCTTGACCGGGGTGTGAACGATCCCCTCGCCTTTGGCCCGCTTCTCCACCTCAAAGCGGTAGCCGTACTTCGCGCAAATTCGCTGCGCGGTGGCCTCGTCGATGGACTGGTTGACGTTGGCAAAGACGCGCAAATCCATGAGGTCGGCGATGACCTTGATGGGCTTCTGCCGCAACCGCTCGGCGAGTTCGCGCACCACGATGGGCGGCTTGATGATGATGACTTCACCGGTGGCGGGCGGTACGAATTTCGGCTCGGCCGGCGTCTTGCCGGACTCGCCTTTGGCCGCGCCGGGGCCGGCCGGCCGGCCCGACGGCGAGGTCGCCCGGCCTCCGGTGGCTCCGCCGCGCCCGCCGCGGACATCCAGTCTCCCCCGGTCCATTCCTCCGCCCCGCGGCGGCAGCCGGACGGAGCCGACCTTCTCGCCGAGGCGCGGTTTGACGGGCAGTTGGATGAAACCGACCTTGTCGCCGACTTTCGGCCGGGGCGGGGCGGCGGGTGGCGGCGGCGGCGGGAGTGGTGGTGGCAGTGGTGGTGGTACAGGAAGCGCGGGAGGCACGACCGCCACGACCGGCTCTGCGGTCTCCGCCGGCGGCTCGGCAACCACGGGTGCAGACGAAGGCGCAGCCGGCAGCGTCACTTCAGGAGTCGCGGTCGGCGCGACCGCGTCTGGCGGCTGGATTTCCGGGGCGGGTGTTGGTGGCGCCTCGGCGACAGGCGTGGGTGCTGGCGGCGCTTCGGCTGCAGGAACCTCCGGTTCCGGCGGTGCCTTGACCAAGACCATCGGCTCGACGGGCGCGGGAGGGGGCGGGGGGAGCTTGACCCCGCCAAGCTGCTCCTCGAGGTACTCAGCGGTGATCTTGTCCAGCGTGCTGGACGGTACTTTGGCGGCCGTAATGCCCAGTTCCTTGGCCTTGGTGAGCACATGTTTGCTCTCCACGCCAAGTCGCTTCGCAATATCGTAGATCCGAACGGGCATAAAAATGTTCTACCGCCTGCCGACTCTGCCGGGCCGTCTGCATCGCCTCTCCATCAGCGCTTCCGCGCTGGACTGACCCGCCGCGGCGTCATGGGACCACGGAAGGCTCGCCGACTTTGATCGTTCGCCGGGCAGCTTCGGCGCGGACGGCCTCCAGGATGGCGGGCGCCTGGGCGCCGATCTGGGGAATCTCCGCCAAGTCGCTCTCGTCGGCCTGCGCCAAGTCTTCCAGCCGGGTCATGCCGTGATGCACCAGCGCATCGGCCTGCTCGCGCGAAATCCCCGGAACGGCGGCGAGCGATTCCACCGCCTCCGCCACTTTCTCGTCGAAACCTTTGGTCACCACCACCTCCGGCTCGATGTCCACCTGCCAGCCCGTCAGCTTGGCCGTCAACCGGGCATTCTGACCGCGCTTGCCGATGGCCAGCGAGAGTTGGTCCTCGCTGACCAGAATGCGCACCCGCCGGCTGGCCTCGTTAATGTCGAACGCCTTCAGCTTGGCGGGCGCCAGCGCGTTGGTGACGAAATCCCGCACGTTCGACGACCAGCGGATGATGTCCACCTTCTCGTTGTTCAATTCGCGGACGATATTTTTGACGCGCTGGCCACGCAACCCTACGCAAGCGCCCACTGGATCCACCTTCTCGTCGCGGGTGTACACCGCGAGTTTGGTGCGGAAGCCCGGTTCCCGCGCCACCGCCTTGATCTCGATGGTGCCATCGTTGATTTCCGAGACCTCCAACTGGAACAGCTTGAGCACGAACCGCGGGTCGGCGCGCGAGAGGATGATTTCCGGGCCGTGCGGTCCCTGCTCGACGGCCTTCACGTAGCACCGGATGCGCTCACCAACTTGGTATTCCTCAGTGGGGACGCGCTCCCGATTCGGCAACAGGGCCTCGTATTTGCCCAGATCGACGTACACGTCCGAGCGGTCAAACCGCCGGACCGTGCCGCTGACAATGTCACCGACGCGGTCCTTGAACTCGCTGAAGATGAGCTGCTTCTCCGCCTTGCGGATCTGCTGCATCAACGCCTGCTTAGCGTATTGGGAAGCGATGCGCCCAAAATCCGTCGGCGTCACTTCCACTTCCACCTCGTCGCCGATCTGGGCGTCGGCTTTGAACCGGCGGGCCTCGGTCACGGAGATTTGATCGTGCTTGGAGATGACTTTTTCGGCGACGATCAACTTCGCCAAGGCCTTGATCTCGCCGGACTTTTGATTGATATCGACGCGCAGTTCGCGCGCCGGGCCGACGGCCTTCTTGGCGGCGGCCAGGAGCGATTCCTGAACAGCCGCCAGGAGGACATCGCGGCCGATGCCTTTCTCGCGTTCCCAGAATTCTAAGACTGCTAAAAAGTCAGCATTCATCACTCGTCAGCGGTTCCCCCCACCGGGGAAACAAAAAAGTCGGCAAAGGGTGTCCTTCCGACTTTGGCGTGCTGGGGTCAACCAGCCAACTTTACCGTTGTGCAACGAGACTAAACGAAGGCAAAAAAGGAGTCAAGGCTCGAAAATGGGGTTTCTTGGGAAGCCACGTCGGCATGGGCGTGGGCCCACTAGGCCGCGCTCGAAAAGGCGTCACAACGGGAGGGCGACGCCGATGCTCCTGGTATCGTTCTCCCACGGTCACCCGATCCAGACGGCGCCCGCCGTATCAGCCCTTCTCGATGCAGGCGTAGGCGTTGTGGTTGTGGATGCTCTCCTGGTTCTCCGCCTCGACACGGTACCAACTCACGTCGGGATGGGCGTTGAGCTGGAGCGCGACGTTGCGCACCAGGTCCTCAACGAACACCGGATTGTCATAGGCGCGCTCGGTCACAGCTTTCTCGTCCTCCCGCTTGAGCAGCGCGTAAAGTTCCGAGCTGGCGGAGCTTTCGATCATCGCGATCAGATCCTCGATCCAAATCGGCTTGTGGAAACGGATCTGCACGGTGACCGCGCCGCGCTGGTTGTGGGCGCCGCGGACACTGATCGCCTTCGAGCAGGGGCAGAGCGTTGTGACGTTCGCCTTGACGGTCAGGACGAAATCGATTTCCTTGCCGCAGGCCGCCGCGTCGAACCGCGCGGTGTAATCCATCATGCCCTCCAAGCCGGACACCGGCGCCCGCTTCACCAGGAAGTAGGGGAACTCCATCTCGAGGTGCGACGTGGCCGCCTGGAACCGCTCCTGCATGGCGAAAAGGATGTCCGGAATGTTCTCGACGTGGACGATGCTACCGTGGGCGTTGAGCACCTCAATAAACCGGCTCATGTGGGTGCCTTTGAATTCCTTGGGCAGGTCCACGAACATACCCAGCGTCGCCACGGTGTTTTGCACGCTGTGCCGCTTGTCGCGCACCTGGACGGGAAACCGCAAGCCGCGCACGCCCACTTTATCGACGCGTAGTTCGCGGAAGTCCGGCTCGCTCTGCTTGTCGTGGAGTTGCGCGCGAGGGCGGAAACCCGCCTTCGCGGCGACGGATTTCTTTACCTCCGCAACCACTTTGGGCATGGGCAAAGGGTAGCAGCGAGGCGGCCCTTTGCAAAAGGAATCCCGACCCGCGCCGTCGCCCGCCCCAAGCAGTTGTGTGGTCGCCGGAGCTTGCACGCGGCGGCAATCTGAGCCATAAGGAACCAGATGAATCTCGACCACAGCGGCGAACGCGAGGGCCACGGTTTTCCACCGTTGGTCCAGCAGATGGCGCGTGGTCGGAGGCGGCCCTTGCCGCAGCCAAAGCGATCGACGAGTCGAAATGCCAGGCTCGGAACCGTGGCTGGGGAGGGCAGTCCGGTGACCAGGACGGCGGCCCTGCGCCTCCCGGCCACCGAGAATTTGCCCTTCAAGCGCCGCCACCCGTGAACCAACCGCCCCGAATCAGCGCCGTAGCGCCGAAGACCGTCGAGGTCGAGGTGTTGCCGCCGGAACTGCCGCCGCCTGCGCCGCCGGCCGCGTCCGCTTCGGAGGGGCCGCCGATTCACGCTTTGTCGGCGCTGATTCTCGTCGCCGTGGACAGTCTGTGGGCGGTGTTCGATTGGCTGCCGCCGGTCTGGCTGGTCGCCATCCCCGGCTGCTTCCTCGCGGTGTTCGTTCCGACGTACCTGGTGCAAAAACACCTCCGGCGCGATTCGCATGGCCGCGCGCTGGCGTTTGCCACCGTCCTGGCGGTGCTGGCCGCGATCCCGACCCCCATCACCGGCACTCCGGTCGGCCTCGGCCTGCTGGCGTGGACGGGACTGGGCCGGCTGTTGGGACGGCCGGTGCCCAAGTAATTCTCCCCAAACTGCATGACCCATCCGCACCTGCCCGCGCTCCGTCGCGGCAAACCTTACGAAAGTCTCGACCAAGCGTCGGTGTCCGACTACCGGACCGGCGCGACGCTGGCGACCGTCAGCCAGGTCAACGCCGGCGTCGTCCGGAAAGACCTCCAGCGGATCGCCGACGCGCGCACCGCCTTGAGGAAGTTCCCCGTCGCGCAACTCCTTGGGATTTGCGCCCAGGCGGGTGATCACTTCCTGAACGGCACGCTGCCCCTCGGCGACAAGGGCCACACCCAATCGCCGCGGCAATACGTCGAGACGCTTTCCGCCACCAGCGGCCTGCCCCACGTGATGGTCCGGCGTAACATGCAGAAAATCCACCACGCGCTGGCGAACATGGGCGCGATCCTCAACGGGCTGACGCGCGGGCTGGACCTCGGCATCCTCGACCGGGGCTTCGGCGAGCAGTCGGGCGCACGCCTGAGCTTCTGTCCGACGACCCAAGCGCTCGGGCTGGTGATGCCGAGCAATTCGCCGGCGGTGAATTCGCTCTGGCTGCCGGCCATTCCGCTCAAGACGCCGGTCGTCCTCAAGCCCGGCCGCGAGGAACCGTGGACGCCGTACCGGCTCATCCAGGCGTTCATTGCCGCGGGATGCCCGGCGGAGGCGTTCGGGTTTTACCCGACCGATCACGAAGGCGCGGCGGAAATCCTCAAGTCCTGTGGCCGGGCGCTCGTTTTCGGCGACCAGAACACGACAGCCCAATACGCGGGCAACCCCGCCATCGAGGTCCATGGCCCGGGCTTCAGCAAAATTCTCATTGGCGACGACGAAATCGAAAACTGGCGCGACTACCTGGACATAATGGTCGCGAGTATTTCCGACAACGGCGGGCGCTCGTGTATTAACGCCAGCGCCATCGTCGTACCGAAATACGCCGCCGAGATCGCCGACGCCCTCGCCCAGAGACTCGGCCCGATCCAGCCGACGAAACCCGAGGACGAAGCCGCCCGGCTCAGCGGCTTCGCGAATCCGAAGATGGCCGAGTCGATCGACGGCGCCATCAACCAGGGCTTGCAGGCACCCGGCGCGGTGGACGCGACCGCCACATATCGCACCGGCCCGCGCAAGCTCACTTTCGACGGCGGCACGTTCCTGCGCCCGACGATTGTGCTCTGCGATTCCTTCGCCCATCCGTTGGCGAACCGGGAATTCCTTTTCCCGTACGCCAGCGTGGTACCGGTGCCGCAGTCGGAAATGCTGAAGCGGATCGGACCTTCGCTGGTGGTGACCGCGATCACGAAGGATCCGGTTTTCACGGAACAGTTGCTCGAGTGCCCGCGCATCGACCGGCTGAATCTCGGCCCGGTTTCGACGATGAAGATTTCCTGGGACCAGCCGCACGAGGGCAACATGTTCGAGTTCCTCTGGAAGCGGCGGAGCATCGAGCGGGCGCCGGCGGCCAGCGGTTGACCAGACGGTCAGCGCTGCACGACGACCCAACGACTTTGCGAAAGTCCCGCCGAGGATAACGGCGTCGCCAATGGTGAACGACCGGCGGGTGCCTGAACCCTGCGTACTCCATCCCATCCCGGAGGGCAAAATCCCTGCATTGACAAGCAGCGTCGCCCCAAAACGCACGGAAGCGGGCGATGAAAATTCAGGATCTGATCAAAAGCAGGCCGTTCATCGTGGGCCGCCAAAGTGAGGAACGACGCTTCCGGGCCGCCGCTCAGTAGCCCATCGCGCAGCCGTCTTTGCGGCTTTCGCTGGCGCCGTGATAGACTCGGTTCGTCGCGTCCCAGAGGATCGCTTGATAGCCTCCGTAGCCGCCGAGGTCCGCGCGGATGTCGTGACCGCGCCGCTTGAGTTCGGCCACGACACCCCACGGGACGCCGCTTTCGAGGTTCACCCAGCCGCCGGTCGTCATCTTGGGCAGGTTGTAATCGGTCGAGCCTTCATGCTGCCAGCGCGCGGCGTCGCCCGCCTCCTGGAGGCCCAGGCCGAAGTCCACCAGGTTGACGATGATTTGGACGTGGCCCTGTGGCTGCATGGCGCCGCCCATCACGCCGAAGCTCAGGAACGGCCGGCCCTCCTTCATCACGAACGCGGGGATGATGGTGTGCAGCGGACGCTTGCCGGGCGCATAAACATTGGGGTGGTCGCGCGGCTCGAGGACGAACATCTCACCGCGGTCCTGAAAGCCGAAGCCCAGCCCCGGTACCACGATGCCGCTGCCCATGCCGCGATAGTTGCTCTGGATGAGCGAAACCATGTTGCCTTCGGCATCGGCGGTGGTGAGATAGATCGTGTCCCCCTGCTGCAACGCCGGATTGCCGGCGTCGTAGGTCCGCGCCGCGCGGTCCATGCGGATGAGCTTTCGGCGCTCGGCGGCGTAGGTTTTCGAGAGCAGTCCCCGGAGCGGGATTTTCGCGAAGTCGGGATCGGCGTAGAATCTCGCCCGATCCTCGAAGGCGAGCTTCTTGGCCTCGATCATCACGTGGAAGGCGTCGGCGCTCTGGAAGCCCATCGCGCGCAGATCGAAGCCTTCCAGGAGGTTGAGCATCTCCAGCGCGGCGATGCCCTGGCCGTTGGGCGGCAACTCGAAGACGTCGTAACCGCGGTAGTTGACCGACACCGGCTCGACCCAGGCGGAGTGATGTTTCTCGAAGTCGAGCTTGCGCAGCCAGCCGCCGTTGGCGCGCATGAAGGCGTCGATCTGGTCGGCGATTTCGCCGCGATAGAAAACGTCACGGCCCTGTTCGGCGAGCAGGGTGTAGGTGTGGGCGAGGTCTGGATTCCGGAAGACCTCTCCGCAGGCCGGCGCGTGCCCACCGGGGGCGAACGTCTGGAGGAAGGCGCCGGGCTGGAGGTCAGCCTCGGCGTTGCGCACGCCGAGCCGCCAGTAGAAGGCGATGAGTTGCGTGACCGGAAATCCTTCGCGGGCGTAACGAATGGAGGGCTCCAGCACCCGGGACATCGGCAGCCGGCCGAACTGGTCGTGCAACGCGAACCAGCCGTCCACCGCGCCGGGCACGGAGATGGGCAGCAATCCACGCGACGGAATGGTGGCGCGGCCGCGCTTGGCGAGTTCGGCCTTCATCTGTTCGTAGCTGAGTCCGAGCGGGGAGCGCCCGGAGGCGTTCAGGCCGTGGAGCTGCTTGTCCTTCGCGCTATACACGATGGCGAACAAGTCGCCGCCCACGCCGCAACTCACCGGTTCCATCAGGCCGAGCGCGGCGTTGGCCGCGATGGCGGCGTCCACGGCGGAGCCGCCGGCCTTGAGCACGTCCATCCCGACCTGGGTGGCCAGCGGTTGGCTGGTGCAGACCATGCCGTGCTGCGCGAGCACCTCGGAGCGGGTGGCGAACGCTTTGCCAGTAATGCGGTCCACTTGGGCGAGAGTAGCGCTGGGGAGCGAAAGCGCCAGCGCGGTCAGAACGAGGCTATGGCGGATGGTCACGCGGGGACGGTAAGCCCGAACGGGCCGCGGTCAAGTCGCCGCCCGGTCGTCCGCGGCGGAACTCATCCCCGCTCCCGGTAACTCACCGCGAAGCCGTCGTCCATCGTCGCACTCACGATGACGGTCTCAAAGTCCGGGTGATGGCTGACCGCGGCGAGATAGTCCTTCATCTTGTCCCGCAGCAGAATCGCGCCGTAGGCGAGCAGCAGTCCGCCGGGCGCCAGCTTCGTCGGGTAAAGCTTCGTGAAGTAGTCCGCCAACCCGCTCTTGTCAGCATTGAGAAAGACCAAGTCAAACGGCCCCGCCAACGTCGGCACGAGTTGGTGCGCGTCACCGAGCAGGCAAGTCACCCGAACGGAAAGGCCCGCCTCGGCAACGCGCTTCTTGGCCGACTCGACCCGGTCCGGCTTGATTTCAATCGTCGTCAGGCCGCCGTCCGTTTCTTCCAGTCCGAGCGCGATCCAGATGGCCGAGAAACCGTAGGCGGTGCCAACTTCGAGGACGTTTCTCGCCCGCGACGCCTGGACGAGCAGGTTCAGGAACTGCTGGTCCGGCTTCGGCGGCGCCATGAACTCACGCCCCTGGGCGTCGAGGTCGGCCCGCAGCCGGTCCAGCGCGGCCCGGTCCCGCCGGCGGGGAGGCGATTCCGCGGCCCAGCCCTGGCCCACCCCGTGCTTCGCCACGGCCACAGCGCCGAGGGCGCCGCTGGCCGTTCGCAGAAATCCGCGTCGCGCAACCCGGTCCAGAGCTTTCATTTGGTTTCGTTCGGCTTCCAGGCGCCGACCATGCCCGCTTTCGCTCAATGTTCGCGTACCAGTTCTAGCATTTCCTGGTCAAGTTTATGACCGTGCCAGTTCTCGTATGCCACGTCGCTGCGGTTGCTATCCAGGGGGCCGAAGGCGCCGCGGAAATTCCACATCGCCCATCCCCAGCCGGCTTCCTGCCACAGCGCCAGGCAGTCGCGCATCCAGGCGAGCACGACGGCGTGCGGCGTGTACTGGAACGCGCCCCATTCGCCGACATGGACGCCCACCCCCAGCCCCGCCAGCGCCCGCCAGGGGGCGATCTGCTCGCGCCGCAGCCGTTCCTTGTCCCACACGTCGCCTTCCTTGATCGTCAGCGGCCAGGTCGGCTCCGGCCATTGGTCGGAGCCGCGCATCCAACTGGCCCGGTAGTGGCTGATGCGCGTCGGCTGGTAGCCGCGGGTGCTTTGGGCGATCTTCAGCGGCGCCAACGCGGGCACCGGCTGGTTCCCCCACTTCAGGCCGTCGGCGATGATGAGCCGCTTCGGGTCTTCGCCGCGGATGGCTTCGACCAGCCGCGTGACGACGCGGACGTAGGTTTCCTCCGGCAAATCGGCCGGTTCGTTGAGCAGGTCAAAACTCACGTTCGCATTCGGGACGCCCCGGTAGCGCCGGGCAAAGTGCGCCCAATGAAACGCGCAAGCCGCAAGCGCCTTTTCCTCCTGCCACAGACTCAGCGGCTCGGCCGGCGGGTTGACGCAATAGCCGGGCGCGCGATGAAAGTTGAGGTTGACGTGAATGCCGTGCCGGCGCCCGAACTCGACGGCCTGGTCAATCTCCTTCAAGGCTGGCTCCTTCAATTTCAGCCAGTCCTCCGCGTCGGCCCAGCAGCGGTACGAGAGCGGCAACCGCACGAAGTTGAAGCCCAACTCGGCGATCCACTCGAAGTCGCTTTCCCGGAACGGTTGGCCGCGCTCGCCGACGAATTTCTCCAGCAGGTTGAAGCCCCGCCAGCGCGGCAGGCGCGCCGCCGACGGGTCGGGCAGCGTCCGGTGGGCCGACGCCGGCGCCGGCTCCGCGCT
>JAJXZI010000187.1 GCA_021780115.1 bacterium
TGCCCGCTGCCGCCGGCGCGGATCTTCACCCGCAACGCGTCGAACACCACGAGGGGATACAGGCTTCCCAAGGGCCGGTTCTGCCACAGGGTCACTTCCTCCAGCACGCCCTCGGTGGCCAGGCCGAAAGCCCCGCCCGGAGCCCGCCAATCCTCCGGCTGCTCACAGCCTGCCAGCAGTTGATCCCACACGGCGGACTCGCGTTGCGACTCCGCACCCTCATTCATTGTCGTTGCAGACATAGCTCACTTTACCTTTCAGGTTATGCCTCACACACAAAATCCCAGACAGGTCCGGTCGTCATGCCGCCAATGCCCGCTGCGCCTCCGTTGCGTTTGACCGCCCGCCAGGCAGCCGTGGCATTTTCCTGCGTAACGACTTGTTCCATCAGTTCTTCGTGCATTGCTTTCTGTGGTGAGTCTCGCAACCGGTCACTTCTCGTCGTCCGCCTCCCAGTGCTTGCGGCGGCTTCTCCGCGTGGGCCTGGTTTGCTGGTCGGGGTGGTGACCGCAGCTGTCACGCCCCGCCCTTTCGGACGGCTTGCGAAGTTCCTGTCAGGTTCTCATTGAGTTTTGCTCTTTCGTTCTTCGGCCCTGCGCGCGGAGCGCCTTTTCTTTCGTGCGTTCCTCAACGCTACTATGGCCTCTGCTGACTTCCCCCCGCCTCTCAACGCGGGGAGATCCCCGGGTCAGGGTCTGTTCTTTCCGTTCGCGCCTCTGGGCTCTGCAGAATGTCGTCAGTGACTCTTGGGCTTCGCGCGTGCTCGCCTGCTCGCCCCCGACATCCTGCCTCTCGGCCCATTTGTGTTCCTTCGGTCGAACGTTTGCCTGCCGCCCTTTCGCGCCGGCTCCTTGCGCAGACGACCTGGCGGTTCGGCTACGGTTGGCGTCACCAGCCCCCGTCGGGAACCTTTCATCCCGATAGACCAGACCCCTGCCGGGCACACAAGCGCCGGTTTCCAACCGGCTTTGGAGGCGTCGAGGCCGCCTTCCGGGCCGTAGGCTCCAGGCCGGTCGCCAAGCCGACTCAAGGTCGGCGCTCCGCCGGTCCCCCGTCCGCGTTCCGTTCCCCGGCCGGCCGGTTCTCGTGCGCGGTCGCGGCGTTTTCATCGGAAGGTTGGTGAACTATCGGCTTCAGGCGATCCCCACGGGAACCCGCCGTTCATGCCGGCGCGGGCGTGGGCGGCGTGGGCGGGCCGTGCGGGTCGGGGGACGGCCCGGTCGCGGTGCCGCCGCGCGGGGGGAATTCGTCCAGCAGGAATCGCGCGCGGGCTTCTTCAATGCCGTCGAGTTTGCCGAGCTTCGTGCTGGGATAGGCCAGGCGCGCGGCGTTCTGGAACAGAAGGCTCCGCTCCGACTGCGACGCGCAATCCGTCACCGGCAGGAAGGCGCCTTGGAGCCGCCGCAGGCCGGCCAAGCCGGCGTCATTCTCCGCCGGCTTCCAATAACTCGGTGTCTCTGAGCCGTGGGGTACGCCCAACTACCAGCGGAAATGCCGGGGAAAGAGAAACGGAGCCTCTTGGCCTTCCGGGGGCGAGGTTCAAGGTCCGGTCTTCCGATTCGGGTCATGGAGGACGTTCTGCCGGAACTGCAGGGCCTGCCGGTTCTGCGGATCAAGGCGGAGGGTCGCGTCGAACTGCTGCGCCGCCTCCTCGACGCGGCCCAGTTGGAAGAGTGCCACGCCGAGGTTCTCGTGTGCCGACGCCAAGTCGGGTTTCACCCGCACCACGTCCTGCAGTTCCGCCACCGCCTCGGCCAGCCGGCCTTCTTGCGCGAGATGTTCACCGAGGCGATAGCGCGCCTGCCAGTAGGCGGGCTGGAGGCGGAGCGCCTCCCGCAAGCGGGCGATGGCCTCGGCGCGGCGGTTCAACCGCCAGAGCACTTCGCCCGCGTCGTGGAGCGGGCGCGGATCGCTCGGACTCAACTGGCGGGCGCGCTCAAATTCCTGCAGCGCCCACTCCCATTGGCGCTGATGGGCGTAAATCCCGCCCAGTTCGAGTCGGATTTCCTCCTGGCGGGGGTTCAACACGGCGGCTTGCCGCAGGCACTCGCGGGCCTCGTCCCATTGTCCCTGCTGCTTCAACAGCGTGCCCAGGCTGTAATGGGAGAAGTAGTAATACGGAATGAGATCGCAAACCTTCCGCCGCTCGATGGTGGCCTGCGGGAGGTCGCCCGTCGCCTCCAGGAATTCCGCGAAGTTCTCGTGCAGCCAATGGTCTTCGGGCGCGTGCCCCAGCGCCTCCAGGTAAACGGCGCGCGCCTGGGCCGGCGGCGTCGCCGCCATCCGCTGCCGCAATGCGTCGCGCCAGCCCCGCAACGACTCCAGCCGCCCGGCGATGTCCGGCTGCTCGCGGAACGGGGGCCGCTGCAGGCGCCCGATGACGTCCTCGACGACGGACAGCCGGTTCCAGTCCGTCAGACCGAGCCGGCGCTCGCACTGCTCCTGCGAGGCCCAAGCGGGGCGGGCGGGGCGGACAACGGCCGCGGGGAGCAGCTTCTCGGCCGCTTCCGCCCACACGCGCGCCAGCCGGTAGTTTCCATCGAAGTTCAAATGCACGTGCTCGAAGAACGATTCCCGGCCCGGAACGCCGGCCGGGCTGTTCGTGGCGAGCGCGAGTGCGGCGTCGCACAAAACCAGCCCTCGGCCACTCGACGGGCCGACGGCCCGCCGGATCAAGTCGTTAATGCGCGAGTCGGCACGGAACGGCAGGGTGTCGTCATCGCGGGCCAGCTCCAGATGCGGCCGCGCCGCGGCGTTCGTCAGCCGCAAGAGACAATCGCCGAGCCGGAACTGGAGCGTGGCCGATTCCGGGAATTGTCGGGCGGCCTGCTCGTAATGTTGTTCGGCTTCCTGAAATCGCCCTTCGGCCTCCGCCGTTGCGCCGTCCGCGCACAGCGTTTCCCACGACGCCCGATCCGCGATGGGCAAGTTGGTCCCGGACAGCGAGCCGAACGGCGGGCAATCCTTCAGGTTCACCGCCACGGTGCTGAGGATGACGCTGGCGCCCGAGCCAACGCCCGCCCGCAGCATGTCGTTCAGGTTTCTCCGGAAGCTGTCATAGACGACCTCCCGGCGACGATCCCCCGGGGGAACTTCGTTCTTGAGAAACATCTCCATCCCTTGCCAAGCGGCGGAGTCGCGCGAAGCCCCGCGGAGTCTCCGGCTCCCGTCCATCAGCAATTGGCCGAGGCGGGTTTCCTGGAGGGCCAGGCTGAGCCGGACCAAGCCCAGCGGCGGCGCCTGCGGACCAAAAACCGTCGCGGCGCCGAACGGCCCGACCATTTCGTTGTTGCCCATGTAAATGATCCACAGATCGCCTTCGTGCCGGGCGCATTCGCGGGCAATGGGCAGGATGGCGTGCGAGTTGATCGCGGTGATGGCGGTGTTGACGACTTCGAAGTTCTCGCCCGGAAAGCGCTCGCGCAGCAGCGCCTCCAGGTAGCGGCCCGCGCCGTAATTGGGGCGCGGGTCGCCCAGCGCCGCCGACTCGCCCAGGATGAAGATGCGGAAGGCGCCCGCCGGCTTTCGCGCTTCCATGATCACCGGGGCGGGAATCCGCGCCAGGGCCGCCGGAAAAAAACGGCGTCCGAACTGGTCGTTGTCCACCCAGCGTTCCCGGCCGCCGAGGGTGATCAACCGGAAGAAATCGGTCGGGTAGCCGTAGCCCGCCAGGCGCAACGCCAGCTCCAGCCCGCCGAGCAGAATCAGCGGCAGCAGCACCAACGCCGCCAGCCGGAAGAGCCATCTGCGTCCGGCGGGAAGAGTTGCCGCCGACTGAGGTGGGGGGGCGGCGCTGGCCGGGGGCTGGGCTGCCAACGGCCGGTGGCGGCGCTTGGGTTGGCTTGGTTTGGATCGCAACCGGCGCAGCCTAAGCCAGCCGGCCGGAGCGGACAAACCAAAAGGGAACTGGCAGCAAAGCCGCGGCTTGGGTTGACGTGACCGACGCCGGCTGCTAAAACGCCGGCGCGATGTCACCACCCCGCCATCATCCTGCATGAAAAAGCCAGAGCCGTGCAAATATCGTCGGGTCCTCCTCAAGCTCAGCGGCGAAGCGCTCGGCGGCGCGGCCGGCGTGGGCATCGACCCGGGCGCGCTCCGGAACATGGCGTCGCAAATCGCGGAGGTGCGCGAGATGGGCGTGCAGGTCGTCGTCGTGATCGGCGGCGGCAACATCTTCCGCGGCCTGCAAGGCAGCGAGAAAGGCATCGAGCGCGCCACCGGCGACTACATGGGCATGCTCGGCACGGTGATCAACGCACTGGCCTTGCAGGACTCGCTCGAAAAGCTCGGCGTGCCGACGCGCGTGCAGAGCGCCATCACCATGGCCCAGGTGGCCGAGCCGTTCATCCGCCGGCGCGCGGTGCGGCATCTGGAAAAAGGCCGCGTGGTGATCTTCGGCGGCGGCACCGGCAACCCCTATTTCTCCACCGACACCGCCGCGGCGCTGCGGGCCAACGAAATCGGCGCGGAACTCATCCTCAAGGGAACCAAGGTGGATGGCGTTTACGACTGCGACCCGAAGAAAAACGCCGGGGCCAAGCGTTTCGAGCAGATCACCTACCTCGAGGCGCTGCAACGCCAGCTCAAGGTGATGGACTCCGCCGCCTTCTCCCTTTGCATGGACAACAAGATGCCGATCATTGTCTTCAACCTTTTTACGCCGCACATCCTCAAGCGGGTCATGCTGGGCGACAAGGTAGGGACGGTCGTGACGGCGTGAGCGGCGCGCCAGTCGTGAAGGCGGACCTGGGAGGCGGGTTTTGGGCGGCGGCCAAGGCGGGGATAGCATAATGGCCTGCTCCAGTTAGCCTCCCGCCATGCCGGAGTTGCCCGAGGTCGAAGTGTTGGTGCGCCATCTGGCGCCGCTGCTGGAGGGCCGCGTCATCCGCCGGATCGTGATCCGCCGCGCCCGCGTGCTCCGGCCCGCGTCGGTGAAGCAGTTCACACAGACCCTCCAAGGCGCCCGGTTCACCGGCCTGTCCCGCCGGGGAAAGTACCTCGTCTTTACCGTGCAGCCGCGCGACGGAGCCGGGTTGCGGACCTGGCTGGGGCACTTGGGAATGACCGGGCGGTTTTACGTGGCCAGACCGGGCCAACCGCGGCCAAAACACGCCGCCGTTGTGTTTGATTTGGGCCGCTTGGAACTGGTGTATGAAGACCCGCGCTATTTCGGCCGGCTCCTGCTCGACACCGCTCCACTGCTGCGCCTCGGCCCCGAACCGCTGGGACCGCAGTTCACCGTCGCGTACCTGCACCAGGCCCTGCGCTGGTCCGCGCAGCCGATCAAGGTCAAACTGCTCGACCAGTCGCTGGTCGCCGGCATCGGTAACATTTACGCCAGCGAAGCACTGTTCCGTGCGCGCATTCCGCCGCAGTGGGCGGCCCGGCGGCTGCAACGCGATCAGGTCCGCCGGCTCTGGCGCGCGATCCGCGCCGTGCTGGCGGAGGCGATCGCCTGGGGCAGCACGGTGCCGTTGAACTTCGGCAGCGGAGCCGGGCACGGCGACCTGTTCTACTTCGGCCGGGCGCCCGACGCCCCTGATTACTACGCCGAACGGCTGCGTGTTTACGACCGCGCCGGCCGGCCTTGCCACCGTTGTGGCGCGACGATCCGGCGCACGGTGCAGGGCGCCCGGAGCACCTACTTTTGTCCGCGCTGCCAGGCCGGAAAACGGGTTGACGATGTTCGAGGCGGTGCATAGATTGCGCCTCCCCTTTGGGTTCCAGAGTAGCTCAATGGTAGAGCAGCCGGCTGTTAACCGGCGGGTTACAGGTTCGAGTCCTGTCTCTGGAGCCAGTCTCGCTTTGCTGGGGGGAAACAGGACGGCGGGGGGGGGGCGCACAGATCGGGAACGGCATCCATCTCCGTCAGCCACCCGATGCCGGTGCCTGTGCCCGCATTGGAGCCGGAAAGGGAACACCCCGGGGCGGCGTCCCACCCGCGAGAACCGCTCGTCTGGCGCCGGCTGGACAAAACGTCTGGCATCTGCGAAACCAGAAGCATGAGCACGGCGACGCTTCGGTCCCACCCGATTTTCCCCGGTCTGCTGGTGCTGTGGCTGCAGGTCCTCACCCGTCCGCTCAGCGGAGTGCCGTTCGATGCCGCCCCTTTTGGCCTGCCGCTGCCAGAGGGCAACGGCGTGATGTGGGAAGATCCGCGCGAAATCCACCGCGTCGTCGTTCATTTCCAAACCGCGCCGCCCGCGCCGGAAACGCTGCGCCTCGAATACTGGGGCAGCCGCTGGCCGGAACAGCATTTGCCGAAGGACCGCGAGCCGGGCGGCGGCGACGTGGGCTGGATGGAGTTGGGCAACTGGTGGAATTACGGCTGGCGCGTGGCCGACGCCGAGGCCCAAGCGGATGCCCGGTCCGTGACGTTCACCTTCCGGCCGGTGAACGCGAAGGAATTCCCGCGCCTGAAAGACTACGCTGCTCCGTTCCGCTACACGCTGAAGCTCCGCGTAAGGTCCACCGCGCCTCCCACTGCGCCGCTGCCGGCCATTGAGCGCGTGGAAGCCTTCACGGATTCCACGCTGGCGGAATACGCGTTCCGCCTCGCGTGGAAAACGGGGCCGCCGGTGGGCGTGGCCGAAGTGTTCAACGGCCGGTTGCTCCGGACGGAAAACGTCATGCGTTCAGGTGGGCGCTTCCTCGTCGAAGCGGTGACGAACCCGGACCCGAACACCTTCGACCGCACCCTGGTCACCGTGCAACGCGGGAAGGAGCGGTTCACCTTTCGGGTGGACGATCTCGCCCAGGGACCGCTCTTCGTTCCTCATTTCGGCGTGGCGGTGCTGCCCGAGGGCGACGTTCGCGGCTACGCCGCCATTGTCGCCGAACAAAAGGCGCGCGGCGCGAAGACGCTTTACGATCGCGTCGCCGAACTGCCGGAGCAGACCTGGCGTGCGGCCTGGGCCGGGATGCCGCCGAAGAAATCGCCCATCTGTTTCCCGCTTGGTCTCGACGGCGGACGCCAGCGGTTCCGCCTGGACGCCAACGGCGGTATCGAGTGGCGCTGGAACGATCACTACCTGAACAGCCGGCCGGGTCGGGACACACCGCGGCTGGCGCTGGAAAAGCCCGATCTGAACTTGAATTTCAGCCTGCCCGCGGTGCCCGTTCATCGCGCCCTGCAGGAGGAAAGCCTGCCCGTCTGCACCACCGCCTGGAACGTCGGCGGGGTGCGGATCCGGCAAACGGCGTTTATCACGCGGCTCAAAGGCAGCCAAGCGGACGGGCCCGTGCCGCCCGCGGATGCGTTCGCCGTGTTCATGGCGCGTTTCATCCTCACCAACACGGCGTCCGAATCTCGGACGGTGGCGCTGCCGTTGAATTTCACTTCGGGCGGACAACGAATTGATCTGCGTGCCGACGCGCACGGCTTGCTCTGGGCCGGCGACCGGCTGCGCGGGCAGATGATCGTCGGGACGCCCGCCCGAGAGGCCGGACGCGCTGCCTCGGCTTCGCGCGAACCGGGCGAGGCTCCGCCTTTCCCCGCGGGCGCCCAGTGGACGCTGGAGCCGAAAGCGTCGCGCAGCGTCGAACTGAAGATTCCCTTTCTTGTGCTCACCGAGTCCGCCGAACGGGAAGCCTTGAAGAAACTCGACTTCGACGCCGAACGGCAGGCGGTGGCCGGCTACTGGCGCCGCCGCCTGGACGAAAGCGCGCAGCTCATCACGCCGGAGCCGACGCTCAACGACTTCTACCGTTCCCACGCCATGCATTTGCTGGTGAACTGCGAGCGCGAGCCGGGCAGCGACCGCCGTTTCGCCCGCGTCGGCTCGTTCAACTACGGCGCCTACGGCAACGAATCATGCATGATGGTGGTCGATCTCGACCGCCGTGGCTACCACCGAGAAGCTCAGGAATGCCTCGACGCCTGGCTGCACTACCAGGGCACCGTCGCGCTGCCCGGCTCGTTCGCGTCGAAGGACGGCGTGCTCTACGGCGCGGGCGGCTACGAGGCCGGCGGTTACAACCAGCACCACGGCTGGATTCTCTGGATGCTCGCCCAGCACTACCGCTTCACCCGCGACGAGGATTGGCTCCGCCGCGCCGCACCGGGCATGGTCAAGGCTTGCGACTGGATCATCCGCGAAACCGCGCGCACCAAGGATCGTCCCGAACTCGAGCGCGGCCTGCTGCCCGCCGGCAGCCTCGAAGACATCGGCGACTGGTGGACCTGGCTCTCGACCAGTTGTTACACTTGGCGCGGACCCGATTCTGCCGCGTGGGCGCTGGAGCAAATTCACCATCCCGAGGCGAAACGCCTCCGCCAGGCCGCCGATGCCTACCACACCGCGTTGCTGACCAACTTCCACCAGGCCTCCGAGCGGTCGCCGGTCGTGCGGTTGCGCGACGGGACAGCGGTGCCGAAGATTCCCTCCCAAGTCCACCGGCGCGGGCGCAGCTTCGGCTGGATTTGCGAGACGCTGGAAGGCGCGATGCACCTGCTCATCACCGGCGCGCTCGATCCGCATTCGGCCGAGGCCACGTGGATTCTCAAGGACTACGAAGACAACCTCTACCTCTCGAACCAATACGGCTACACGCTCGACGACTTCGACCGGGACTGGTTCGGTCGCGGCGGCATGTCCATGCAGGCCTGCCTCCTGCTGGACGTGGAGCCGTACCTTTACCGCGACGACGTGAAGCAGGCCCTCCGCGCGCTCTTCAACGCCGAGGCGGTGAGCTATTTCCCCGACGTCCACATGAACACCGAGCACGCCCTGCCGGAGATGGGTGACTGGCGCGGCGACCACTTCAAGAGCAGCGATGAATCAAACGTCGCCGGCTGGCTGCGCGACCTGTTCGTCCGCGAGGACGGCGACGCCCTGCTCATCGGCCAGGCGGTGCCGCGCGAGTGGCTGGCGCCGGGCAAACACTGCGGCCTAGAGAGAACGGCGACGTGGTTCGGCCCGACGAGCGTACTCTACTCCGGCGGCACCAACGAAATCACCGCTCAACTCAAAGGCCCGCGCCGTAATCCGCCCGGCGAAATCCGGTTGCGCTTCCGCGCCCCCGACGGCCGCCTCCCCGCGTCTGTCACGGTGAACGGCCAGCCGTGGACCCGGTTGGCCGGCGAGTGGGTGCGGCTGCCGGGCAACGTCGGCGACGCCACCGTCGTGGCGCATTACCCGGCGCGGTGAACGCGGGCGCCGGGAAGGGCGCGATCATTTTGAAACAAAACGTTTCCGGCGCGGGTCTGTCTATTATGCCAGCGACAATCCGGTCAGACCCCTGCCTGCCGCGCGCGGCAGGCACCGAGACAATGAGCGCAATGGTTTCACATGCGGCGCCGATGGGCCAGCGGCCCCCACGCGGGGGCTTCACACTGATTGAGTTGCTGGTGGTGATCGGGATCATCAGTATTCTGGCCGCGCTCTTGATGCCTTCCCTGGCGCGGGCCAAGGGGAAGGCCCAGCAGATCAAATGTCTCAACCACGAGCGCCAACTTGCCCTGTCCCTCACCATGTACGCGCAGGACCACAACGAAGAATACCCGCCGCGCTTTGAGCAGCCCAACGCCTGGCCGCAGAAACTCCGGCCCTACTACAAAGACGTGCAGGTCCTCGTCTGTCCGAGCGACCACTTCGGCATGATGGGCTTTTTTGACGACGACACGAATCCAAAGCGCAGTTTCCTGATCAACGGTTTCAACGATTGGTTCCTGAAGGCCCTCGCCCCGCGGGAGTATCGACGCTACCAGCAACACCAATGGGCGCACGGCATGAAGGAGTCGGCCATCCCCAAGCCCTCGACGACCATCGTCTTCGGGGAGGAGCGATCCGGTTCGTTCCATGTCCACATGGACATCGACCAGGGCCGAAAGGGCAATGACGTGGACGAGATTGACCAGCAGCGGCACGGCCGCGGGTCCAACTACGCGTTTGCCGACTGCAGCGTGCGCTTGGTGATCAAGGGCCAAGAGTTGTATCCGGAAAACCTGTGGTGCGTGACGGACGAGTTTCGCTTTCCGCCGGCTCCCGCGCCGTGAACCACCCCAATCGCCACCCCCGCCGCCTCCTTCGCGCGGTATTGCTGCGTTTTCGCAAAACTGCACCCGCCGTCGCCGCGATGCTGGCGTTGGCGACACCGAGCTTGCCCGCGCAAGCCGGAGCCGGGCCGGGCGCCCGCGGCGTGGTCATCAACGAAATCCTGTATCACCCGCCGGACGACCGCGATGACCTGCAGTTCGTCGAGTTGTACAATGCCGGCCCGACGGCGGTGGACCTGTCGGGCTGGTCGCTCACGAAAGCCGTCGAGTTTGTCTTTCCCCGCCAGACGGAGGTTCCGGCGGACGGCTACGTGCTGGTTTGCCGCGATCTCGCCGCCTTCCGCTCGGTCTGCGGCGCGGGACTCAACGTGGCGGGCGTCTTTACCGGCAACTTGGGGCACAAAGGCAAAAAGCTGGAGCTAACCGACGCCCGCGGCCAAGTGGTGGATGCGGTTCCTTACTCCGACCGGCCGCCCTGGCCGCTGGCGCCCGATGGCTATGGCGCCTCCCTGGAACGCATCTCACCGGCCGCGCCCGGAGACGACCCGGCCAACTGGGCCGCCTGCGCGGTGAAGCCGGGCGACCGCAACGTCGGAACGCCTGGCCGCCGAAACTCCTGTTTCTCCGCGGTGCCCTTGCCCCAGGTTTCGGACGTGCGGTTCGCCAACGCCCCGCCGGCAACTCCGATCCGCGTTTCGGCCACCGTGACGGACCCGGCGGGGATCCAATCGGTGGCACTGGTTTGGGGCGCGTGGGCCGGTGAAGGGCAGATCACCTGGAGCGAGGCCGTCCTGGACCGGCAGTCGGGCGACGCCCAACGCGGCACCTACGCCGGAACGATCCCGCCGCAGCCCGAGGGCCGGTTGGTCCGCTTCACCATCCGGGCGCGCAGCGCTTCCGGCGCGGAACGGATCGCCCCCTCAAAGACGGATCTGCGCCCGACGTTCTCCTGCGCCACGTTCGTCAACACGAACACCGCCCGGGTGCCGTTCCTGACGCTGCTGACGGCTGACCCGGTCCGGCCCGGCGCGTCGATGGGGCCGCGCCCGGCGCACCGGACGCGGGCCCTGGTGCTCGCCGGCGCGGGACAGCCGGCGGAGCCGGTCTGGTCGTGGACCAGCGCGGCGATATTCTTCCCACCCGGCGGCAAGGACGTGCAGGTGTTCGACCACGTGCAGGTCCGCCCGCGGCGCGGCGGATTGAAGGTCCACTTCCCCAAGGACGAGCCGTATGCCGGGATGACGGCGATCGATCTGCTGTTCAAAGGGCCGCCGCGCTGGGTCTTGTCCGAGGCGCTGGCGCAGGGGCTGTACCGCCGCGTCGGCCTCATGGCGCCGGAGACGCAGCCCGTGCGGCTCTGGCTGGGGCGCCGCTGCCTGGGCTACTACCTGCTGATTGAGCAGCCCAACAAATCGTTCCTCCGACGCCACGGACGGGATCCGGGTGGCAACGTCTATAAAGTCACCTGGTACGGCAACGGGATGATCGGCCAGCACGAGAAGCAGACCAATCCCCACACCGGCCACGGCGACCTCATCCAGTTGATGAAGGGCCTCAACGGCGCCTCCGGCCCGGCCCAGTGGGATTTCATCCGGGAGCATTTCAACGTGGACGCAATGATCGACGACTACGCCATCAACATGTGCCTCCAGGACTGGGACGGTTTTTTCAACAACTACTTCGCCTACCACGACCTGCGGCCCGGCGGCAAATGGGAGGTCATCCCCTGGGACAAGGACAAGACCTGGGGCGATTACGACGGCGCCTCCGGCAAGTACGACTGGTACGACATGCCGCTGACGTTCGGGATGAACGGCGCCAAGCCGGTGCGGACTTCCATGTTTGACTTCGGGCCGTTTGGCGGTGTGTCGTGGTGGCGGCCCCCCGGCTACTTCTCCGGCCCGCTGCTGGCGAACGCGGAATTCCGCCGGCGCTTCCTGGCCCGGCTGCGCGAAATCTGCGAGACAATCTTCACGCCGGAACAGATGGCGCCGGCCATTGACGCGCTCCGCGAGCGGCTGGAGGAGGAAGTCCGCTTTCGGGCGCAGTTGACGCACCAGGATCCCGCCGCGGCGCTGCAAGAGTTTCATCGCCACATCCAGTCGTTCCACGACCAGGTGGCCCACCGCCGCCAATTCATCCTCGCGCACCTGGGGGCCGGCGGCGAGACGGCGCAGCGGTAAACGGCCGCCCGGTGGATTCGCCGTTTGTCTGAACACATCCGGCTTTTCCCTTGTCCATCGCTCAGTATAATTTGCGCGATGAACACTGGGATTTCCGCCATCAACGACGCGGTGAAGGAAGCGGCGGCATTTGTGCCTCCGCTGTTCAACGAACTGGGCAAGGTCATCGTCGGCCAGACCTACTTGGTCGAGCGCCTGGCCATCGGCCTGCTGGCCAACGGCCATGTGCTGCTCGAAGGCGTGCCGGGGCTGGCCAAGACGCTCGCGGTCAAATCACTCGCCGGCTGCCTGAGCGTGAAGTTCAGCCGCCTGCAATTCACGCCGGACATGCTGCCCGCCGACGTCATCGGCACACAGATTTACAACCCGCAAAGCGGCGGGTTCACGACCCGCAAAGGACCGATCTTCGCCAACCTCGTCCTCGCCGACGAAATCAACCGCGCGCCCGCCAAGGTGCAAAGCGCGCTGCTCGAAGCGATGCAGGAAAAGCAGGTCACCATTGGGGAGCAGAGCTACAAGCTGGAGGAGCCGTTCCTGGTGCTCGCCACGCAGAACCCGATCGAGCAGGAAGGCACCTACCCGCTGCCCGAGGCGCAGGTGGACCGGTTCATGTTGAAGCTCAAGATCGGCTACCCGTCGCGCGCCGAGGAGCGGCAGATTCTCGATCTCATGGCCAAGACCAGCCACCTGCCCACCGTGGCGGCGGTCGTTGAGCCGCAGCAAATCCTGGCCGCCCGCGAGGTCATCAACGACATCTACATCGACGACAAGGTCAAGGAGTACATCGTGGACCTGGTTTGCGCCACGCGGAATCCGGACGAATACAAGATCGCGGTGAAGGATTTCATCCAGCTCGGCGCCTCGCCGCGCGCGACCATCAACCTGACGCTCGCGGCCAAGGCTTACGCCTTCCTGCGCGGTCGTGGCTACGTGACGCCGCAGGACGTGAAGAGCATCGGCATGGACGTGCTCCGCCACCGCGTCGCCATCACCTACGAAGCCGAGGCCGAGGAGAAAACCAGCGAGACGGTCATCCAGAAGATTTTTGATGAGCTGCCGGTGCCGTGAGGATATAGCGGAAGCAAAAATGAAGAATGACGAAGTGCAATTCCATGTGGCTGGCAACCGGGAGCCGTTAAAGACTCAACTGCCCGGGGATTCCGGTTCGCCGCGTGCGCCGCGCCAGACGCGGGCAATGGCGACCACCTGCTTTTCCGCCAGAACTTTGTCGATACTACGGTAAGGGCGAAGAATGATCTCGCGAACCGTTTCGTCGTTTTCTTCCGGGACAACCCGGCCAAGCAAAGGAAACTGCGCCAGCACGTCCACTTTGGACATCAGCCGAAAGCCGTAAGATTCCGCGACGGTCGGATTGTCTTGGGCGATGAACAGGACAATGGCCTGCAAATCGTCGCGGGACTGCTCCGACCAGATTATTTGGAAAGCCATGCCGCGAGCTGCCGTTTGACTTCATCGTGCGGGATGGTTTGCCCGCGCTCGATCTGGTCAAGTCCCTTGCGAACGGCGGCGAGAAACTCCACGCGCGGGGCGATGACATCCAGGTTGGCGTCATCCGGCAAACGTTCGATCGAATCCAGAACCAGTTGTTTGTCGCTCATTGTTCAGAACGTGGTGCCGACCGCCCTCGGCCGCAAGCTGGGCCGCGACCACCACCCGCACGCCTTCACCGTCTGGCTCGCCGGTGGCGGCATCAAGCCGGGCCTCACCTACGGCGCCACCGACGACCTGGGCTACAACATCGTCGAAAACCCGGTGGACGTGTACGACCTCCAAGCTACCGCGCTGCATTGCCTCGGCTTCGACCACGAGCGGCTGACCTACACCTACCAGGGCCGGCAGTTCCGGCTCACCGACGTCCACGGCCGCGTGGTCCAGGACCTCCTGGCGTAACGACCAAAAGCTGAGCCACGCCGCCGGTGACTGCCGCCAATCCGAAATCCGAAGTGAAAACTGACCGGCGCAACCGGCGATGGCTCCAGCGCTGTGTTATACCAATTCTGCGTTATAATCATCACAATGTCTTGTTTTACGAATGGGGTATGAGATCATTCTGGCATGGCCCGTGCGCATCTTAAACTAACGGTTCAACCGGCGCTCAAAGCCGA